>NZ_JACAWW010000024.1:0-82618 GCF_020075515.1 Bacillus sp. KS1
TCGGTTTCTGCGTATTCTTTCGTTAGATCGTGATCAAGCTTTCCGAGTTTATGTATGGTCTTATCCCGTTTTTTGTCTGCTGAATCCAGCTTTTGATCGACATCTTCTGTGGAGAAAACATCAAGATGAATGATATCGCTGATTTCATCAAGGATACCTTTCATTTCATTGCGCTGCTCCTGCATGATGGCTTTTGATTTATTCTTCGCATGAATCAGCTCATGTTCTAAAAAGGACTCTTCCACAAACGAATCGGCCAATCCGGCATCAGCTACTTTTCCAGAAATACTGTTAAGAAAAGCAATTTTCATATCGATCAGATCAAGCCAGCTGTCTGTGACACCGGCGTGATCTTGAAAGAATGCTTTAATGTTGTCTGCGCCTTTGCCTGAAAACTCACTGTCGTCTAAGTCAGCCATTCCCTGAAACGCTTTTCTGAGATTGATAAATTGTTCTCTAATCTGGTCGTATTGTTTTGCCCGCTTTTCTGCGGCTGAAATGAACGAGGCTGCTTCAAATACTTTCATTTACGTCTCCTTTCCGCTTCTTTCTCCCTAAATTTTACCACGGGATATAAGGTTAGATGAATCTCTTGCATTTGTCGAACTGCTTTATTCAAGATCATAAAATTTCAAATGAAACCTTACACGAAAGATCGGGGATCGGCAAAACAAAGCCAGATATAACATATATTAAAAAATCTCTTGCATTTCCGCACCCCCCATGCTATATTGATATAGCGATGAGCTGAATTGTGTAAGCCGATGCACATGCCCTTGCGGCACACACGAATGTGGCGTGTGGTGTATCGCCTCAATACGCAAAAGACGTTTGCTTCTGCAAACGTCTTTTTTTATTATCCGATTTTCGTTCCGTTCGGTACTGTCTGCTCTGGCGTAAGCAGGACAACGTCTCCTTTTTCCGGGATGCCGCCGAGAACGAGAACTTCTGACTTAAATCCGGCGATCCGCCGCGGCGGAAAGTTGACAATAGCGGTAACCTGTCTGCCCGTCAGATCACCCGGTTCGTACCGTTTTGTAATCTGGGCGCTTGATTGTTTTATGCCGATCTCTTCGCCGAAATCTATTGTCATCTTAATAGCCGGCACCTTTGCTTCCGGGAATACTTCCGCTTTTACGACCGTTCCTATTCTGAGATCAAGCTTAACAAAATCTTCGATGACTGCCATATCAAAAACTCCTTTTTTACAATCATGATACCAAAAAAAGAAGCAGTTTATTTAACCGATTTTCAGAATTATTTATCAGATTGAAAGGTGTTTCGGAAGACGCGCGGCGTTATTCCCTTATGTCTGACAAACCATCTGGTAAAGGAAGACAAATTTTGAAAGCCGACCTCCTGGCTGATGTCTGTCAGCCGGCATTTTGTTTCAATAAGCATTTGTTCCGCTTTCTTCATACGGAGCTCAGCAATATAAGCTTGCGGGCTTTTCCCCGTCTGCTTTTTAAACCAGTCGGAATAATACGCCGGGTGGTAATGTTCCATTGCGGCAAGCTCTTTAATTGTAAAAGCCTTTGATAGATTTCGGCGGATATACGCAATTGAATTATTCGTACGGTTTTCTTGTATCTTTTCAGCAATATATTCTGCAAGCAGACTCAATGAATGAGCCGACTGCTGCTTTGTCTCTTCTGTCAGCAGAAACCGAATCGATGTCCAAAAAGGATCAAGCTTATTCAGAACGCCGGGGTCAAAGGAACCTTTGAAAAAATATGCCGGTATGTCGAGAACGAGACATTCATTTCGCTCCAAAGAACGGAACCGATGTTCATGCCCGGGCGGAATGTACAGCATTTGATCAGGTTTTAATCTGATTTTACGTCTTTCTGTCTCCAGGTCCAGCTGTCCTTCGAGCGGAAAGAGCATTTGGCAGTATGTGTGTGCATGAGAATCAAAAATATGTGAATAGGTGCGCCGCTCACAAATGATATGTTGTAATGAATCCATTTGTCCCTCCTTTTTACATGATGCGTCTTTTAATTAGTTTACATAATAATATTATTGTCTCCTCTTCTGCAAACCTCTTAGGAAAGCAACAACTGCAAACTTCCGGCTTTCCTTAATTGATTCGGTTAATTCAAATGCACTCTGTTTTCTCAACACGGCAAATCCGTGAAGAAGGCTCCTCAGTCCTCTCGCACCATGAATCGCAGTGTCAGACTGTGCATAACCGTTAGCTGTCAGCTGCCTGACAACAAGCTCTACAAGCAGGCTTGACAGATTCTCAATCCGTCCGTCTTTTATCTTTTGAAATGTTGCGTCATATAATCCTGGATTGGCTTCGGCGAAATTGATATAGGCATCGGCAAGACTGAGCAAAGCCGTTTCGCCCGTCAGTCCTTCTGCAGAGGCCGCCATTCTTTCATATAACATAGTTAAACCGGAGACAGCCAGCTCTGTTTTAATTCCTTGAAGGCCATTGACAAAATTGTAAAGGGAAGGCGGTTTTACGTTTAAGGACTTTGCAACAGCCGCAAGCGTCACTTCATTCAGCCCTTTTTCGTCAGCGATGCCTGCTGCGGCTCTCAATATCATGTCAAGGCTCATTCCGACTCTCGGTGACATTATGATCGGCCTCCCGGCAGGCTTCGTTCGGCTTCCTCAGCAGCCTCAGCCATCATTTCAACGGGATTGCAGAGAACATTTCCATGTCCGGCGGCCAGACTGCTTGGTTGATGAGCGATAAGCGTTCTTGCTGTTTTTACAGCTTCTTCTTTATTCCACGTAGCAAAAGCCGGAAACGGAAATTTCCATTTCAGCTTCCCTGAAACAGCAAGGCCGCCCCGTACTTGAAAGGCATCTCCGACGATCAGCATATCATTTCTCATATCTTTAAAAGCGAGGCTTCCCGGCGTATGACCGGGAGCGGGAATGACAAGTAAAGATCCGATCCGCTCGCCGCCTTTCAGCAGGCGATCAGGTTCGGTCTGAACATTTTTCGGCACTCCCCCCTTTATCGGCGTTTGTGCTTCATGCTCAAATAATGAAGTGTCACCTTTCAGCAAGAAAGAATCCCGCTCAGAAATACAGACGGAAGCATCCGGAAATTCCGCAGCTAATGAGTCAAGCGAACCGATGTGATCCCCGTGCGCGTGGGTGAGTAATATGTCATTCAGCGGCTTCCCAAGCTGCCGCAATGCTTGTTTGATTCCTTTATGACTGTTAGGCAGTCCGGCGTCAATCAGGGTTACTCCTTCTTCTTCTTCAACCAAATAACAATTCACCGGGAAAAGCGCTGGAAAAAAAGTCAGCTGCCAAACACTTCCGTATTGTAAGATTCTCATCAACATCCTCCTAAAAACTAATAGTGTTAGTTTAATTATAACTAACAGCGTTAGTTTTTCAAGAGTTTTCTGTTTAAATCCTGAAAAAGGCGCGGGCGATTCTCTTATGCCAAAAAAAGAAACGTGCATAATGTGATAAAAGATGCTTTCAGCCTGCGAATAAATCAGACTACTAAAACCAGCCGGATAAGCATACACTACTCAACGGAGGGGGAGTTCCACACCATGCATATCACACTTCAAAGCATCTGCCCTGTCTTAATGATTGCCTTTTTTCTGTATAAAAAGGTGAAACGGTCCGTCGGCTTTCAGCCTTTGAAACCCCGCTGGCTTTATACAAGAATGATTTTGTTTTCATTGCTGGCCGCAGCTCTGGCGTTTTTCAGCATCACACACCCGGCTTTATACGGCCATCTTATATTCGGCACTTTTTGCGGCTGGCTTCTGGTCCTGTTTGCTAAACGGAACATTTCTTTTGAAGAACGCCGCGGAAAAATATATTTTCGCACTCACCTGTGGATTGAACTTATTCTATTAACGTTATTCCTATCGAGATTTGTTTATCGCGTTATTGAAATTTACCGGGTCACAGCGGACTTTACCCATCCGGAAGCATACAGCCAAACGGTCGGGGCCGATCCGCTGACCATCAGTATCTTTTATTTCATCGCAGTGTATTACAGCGGCTTCTCTTTTTATGTTTTAAAAACGAGCAGAGACCAAACCAATAACAGTCAGTACGGCTGACATCCCTGTCTCAAAAGCAGGGATGTTTTTAATCGTGCCGCGTATGGTGAATCATTTGCTGAAGCACATCTAACACATGTTCATCCTCAGGAGAATAATAGATGGATGTTCCTTCTCTGCGTGATTTGACGAGGCGCAGATTTTTAAGAAAACGCAGCTGATGAGAAACGGTAGACTGCAGCAAATTCAGCTTTTCTGCGATATCATTTACCGCGTGCTCACCCTGTGACAGCAAATGGAGAATTCTGATTCTGGTCGGATCAGACAGCGCCTTAAAAGTCTGGGCAACCAAAAATAAAGTTTCCTCATCTAAATCGACAGCGGGGTCATTTGTGTTTCCGGATTCGTGAAATTCAGTCATATACCTCACCCTTCTTTTCTCAAGTAGCCCAATTATACCAAATGTCAATTGATGCAGATACATCCTGTGCCTGACAAAAGAACCGTTATTTTAAATTTATGTTTCAAATACGGGTTTCCGCTTGGTTTCGCGCATTCATCTGTGTCATAATGAAAAAGTCATAATGCTCCTGAAATTGAGGGTGAAACACAGTGGAGAAAAAGAAAAAAGGCTGTTTCGCTGCCGCGGGTCTTATGATGATATGTGTTTTTGTCATGGTTTCCTTCTTCCTCATTCTGTTATTTTCAAATAATGAATGGCTCAAAAGTCTTCCGTTTGATGTCAAGCCGATCGTGCTTGAACGGCTGACAGATTACAAACCGCTTGTTGAAGACGAGCTGGATGATAAAGGACTCACCAAATATACATCGCTTGTACTCGGCATGATATATCAGGAGTCAAAAGGAAGAGGAAATGATCCCATGCAGTCTTCAGAATCTCTGGGTTTAAAGCGAAATGAGATTAAAAACCCTCAAACCAGTATCAAACAGGGAATCAAACAATTCACTCTCATGTACCAAACAGGCAAGAAAAAAGGCGTAGACTTGGATACGATTATACAAAGCTACAACATGGGAGCCGGCTATATTGATTTTGTGGCTGAACATGGAGGATCACATACTGAGGAACTGGCAAAACAATACTCCGAGCAGCAGGTCAAAAAGAATCCGAAACTTTACACTTGCGGAGGGAACAAAGACAATTTCCGTTATCCCTACTGCTATGGTGATTACACGTACGCAGAAAAAGTAAAAGCAAAAACAAAAACCGTTGAACAATCCTTAAATGTAACAACACTTGAAACGCTTGAAGAGTAAAAGGCGCCCTGTATGAGGCGCCTTTTTTCAATCAACAGAAAAAAAGCCGCGCGGAGCACGGCTTTTTTTAATAATACGGCGAGATCATTAAGTATACAATGACACCCGTCAGACTGACATACAGCCAGAGCGGCATCGTCCATCTCGCGATTTTTTTGTGGCGCTCCACTTGCATGCTGAATCCTCTGATCAGCGTAAACAGCGCAAGCGGCACGATAACGGCGGAAAGACAGATGTGCGTAATTAAAATAAAGAAATAAATCCCCCGAATGATGCCGTGGCCGCCGAATAAAGTATTCTCAGCTATCGAGTGGTACACGACATAGCAGATCAAAAACAGCAGAGTCGTCGTAAACGCCGCCAAAATAAAGCGTTTATGCGCTTGAATATTTTTTTGCTTAATCATAAAGAGCGCTGCCAGCAAAAAGATAAAAGTAAAGCTGTTAAAAATAGCATTTAACATCGGCAGAATATGAATATTGGCAATGCTGACCTGTCCCGATTTCGGCATAAAAAACAGCACCGCAATTAACCCGTTGATCAAAACGGTCAATGTCAGCACGATACCGGTATAACTTTTAGGTTTGTTTTCTGTCTGATTCATCTTATGACCTCTCTCAATTTTACTGACTATCCAAATGGTATGAGAATTCAGCTTTGATGTCAACGGTTTCGTCCGCTTCGTCAGAAATTAGACAAACTTAAGCCCTAAAAAGACCGGGTGTTTGAGACCCGGCCTTTCGTCATATTATGCTTCCTTCAACAGTTCTTCTATCACCTTATGTTCGTTTTCATTCAACAGATTTTTTGGAATGATCCGATCAATCGGTTTATTCATGTGCTGATCGAGAATATCGGCTGTTTCTTTGTCCCCTGCGATTACGAGACGCTCCCATTGGTGTGAAGCGGCCTTCTGATCAAGGTTCGAAGCTAATCGTTTATACAGCCTGTTTTGGTTTTCTTCGACGTGGGCTTTGGCGGCGTCCTCGTCCATCGATGCGGAGTTTCCGCTTACATCCTGCGGTTTCCACGATTCATTGATGACGTCGTATTGATAATGCTCCACCCCTTCAATTTTTCCGAGTACGGTTTCTATGATCTTCACTTCATTCTGCTGGGTGAGAATAAAAGCCGTGCTCGGAAATTGTTCACGGAGAAGTTCTAATTGATCAAGGACAGCCGTTTCTTCCCAATAAAATCGTGTTTCGACAGGCACCTGCAATTCAATCGTCTCCCAGATACCGCCTTCTCCCGATGCAAAAAACACGAGACTGCGCGGCATCTCTTTACCAAGCCCATCGATATATTGATAGACACGTTCCATGATGCGGACGAGAGATTTTTCTTCTTCCGGATCACTGGCAGACAGATACTCTTTTAATCTCCGAAAACCGGTTTTCAAGGCGATTTTCCACTCTCCCCCCTGCTGATCCGGATTTCTCATATCCGTATTTACATATAAGGAAAGCATTTTATCAGGAGATTCCGTCATTACGTACTTCAATTTGCCGATGAGTGAGTCAATTGCCATTATAGATTCCTCCTTTTTCCGCTGCTCACTGTTCCTTTCCCTATCCGCACCGCCTTAAAAACGTTAATCCACATATAAACGGCAGACTTTTCTAAAAAAGTTTTTGCAAAACCTATTTACAAACCAAGACATCATTTACTACAATGGATACTTGTGTTTGACTAAGACTTTTACGCTGTGAAAGGAGTATGATTTTGTTTACTGCAGAAGAAAGAGATCAGAAAGAGCTGGAAAAAGAGCTTCATAAACTTGAATTTCAGATTTTCAGAATGCGGGAAAATCTGATAGATGTATCAAAAGACGCGCGAGTGCTTGGTATTGATCAATCGAACAATGACGATTGGATCATTGTTTCCTCGATTGATGATGGCCAAACATGTAAGATTATGCTGACTGACTGTGAGTCAGCCTACCGGGGAAGAGGGTGTTTTTCACTGATCGCCTCTTATTATGACAATGCCATTCATATCGGGGACATTAAAGGCCCGCCGAACCACGGCTACGGCTCGATCTGCATGAAATTTTTAAAACATATTGCCAGAGAGCAGAATATCCCGAAAGTGACGGGCGACATCGCTAAGCGTGATTGGGATCATGTCGACAGACTCGTTCATTTTTATGAAAAACATCAATTTGATGTCTGGATTGACAATGATACGCAATCAGGCGGCATTAAATGGGTCGACCTGTAAAAAATGATAGATAAACCCTCTTTTATATGGTGTAATAGATTAAACCATTTAAGGAGGGTTTTTTTTGTATCCGGAAAAATTGAAAAAAGGTGACGGCATTCGTATTGTGTCTCCAGCCACAAGCATGTCCGTTATGTCAGATGAAAATATAAATGCCGCGAAGACAAAATTGGAGGAGCTGGGCTTTTGTGTCTCTTTTTCAGAGAATGCGAAAGAAATAAATGAATTTGATTCATCATCCATTGAATCGCGTGTACGGGATCTGCACGAGGCTTTCGCTGATCCTGACATCAAAGCGATTTTGACGACACTCGGCGGGTTCCAATCAAATCAGCTGCTCCGCTATCTTGATTATGAAAACATCAAGCGGCATCCGAAAATCCTTTGCGGCTATTCAGATATTACCGCTCTCGGCCATGCCATATATCAAAAAACCGGCCTTATTACATATTCCGGTCCCCATTTTTCTTCATTTGCCATGAAAAAAGGGCTGGACTATACAATTAACTCTTTCTTGGCCTGCTGTGCTTCTGACAACCCGTATGAGGTAAAGCCTTCATCCGAGTGGAGTGATGATAAATGGTATTTGAACCAGGAGGACAGACGTTTTTATCGGAATCCGGGACCGCTCGTTATTCAACCCGGATATGCGGAAGGAACACTGATCGGAGGAAATCTATGCACGCTGAATCTTCTGCAGGGCACCGAATACTTTCCAGAGATGGAACAAGTGATTCTGTTTATAGAAGATGATCATATGTCGGACATTCATATGTTTGACCGGGATTTGCAGTCACTCATCCATCTTCCCGCTTTTTCAGCCGTGAAGGGAATTGTCATCGGACGTTTCCAGCATGCTTCAAATGTGTCTGAGGAGGCTCTCTGTGCCGTCATCCGTACAAAAGAAGAACTGTCATCCATGCCTGTTATCGCAAATGCTGATTTCGGCCATACCTCCCCTTTGATGACATTCCCGATCGGAGGAACATGCAGGATAGAAGCCGGCTCAGATGGCGGACGGATATGGATCGATCGGCATTAATACATAAAGACGGGAAAACCGCCCCGTCTTTTTATTTTGACGCCTTATGCCGCGGCGTGCGCGGAGCGATCATCATTCGTCCGCCAGCCGCTGCCGTCACCCATACGGAAGCTCCTTTATAAAAACGGCTGATCTCTTCATTATATACGGCGTGTGTCAGTTCACGTTTATCATGCGTTCCGTCTCGGTTTTTTACGTTTAAAATAAGCACAAGCTCGCACTTGCCATTCTTCATCACGCCAGTACGTCTCACCTTTTCAATAACGGCTGGCCTTCCTCTCCCTCTGTCAAGCGCCTGAAACAGCCTGACAGCAGGCATAGACAGTCCGATAACGAGCACAATGGCGAAAGCAGTGCATATACCTGCTTGAAACACCGGTGATTCTGTGAAGGCATTCCATAAACATATAAATTCCGGCTCCATCAGTTTCATACACCCCTTCAGATTCCGTTTTCACATCCGTTCCTTATTATATTAGAGAAACGCTTTTTCTTTTTCCGCATATAACGATTATATACAGTCAAAAAAGGGAAGAAAAAAAGAACACAAAGCATTTCGCCTTGTGTTCTTCATCTCTATATGAAACTAGTCTAATACTTTAACATTTACTGTTCTGACGCCCCAGTTGTTAGCGTCACTTTTCTTTGCAACAAATACGTCAATTTTATTTCCTTTAATTGCGCCGCCTGTATCTGCTGCTGTTGCCACTCCGTAACCTTCAACATAAACCTTAGAGCCAAGCGGAATGACACTAGGGTCTACCGCGATGACTTTTGCATCAGGGTTTTTGTTTAAGTCAACACCGGTTGCCGTTACACCGGAAATGCCGCCGTCGTTAGCAGAGTAAGCAGTTGCAGTCATTGTCAGCTGCTTTTTAGGCTCTTGTTGGTTTGTATTTGATTGAACAGGCTGCTGTTTTGCTTCGACAGCCTTCGCTTCTTGTTTAGGTTGTTGTTCTTGAACAGGTTCTTGTTTAGGCTGCTCGTTTTTGACAGCTTCTTGTTTAGGCTGTTCTGTCTCGGCAGCTGGTTTTTGTTCAGTTTGCGGCTGGCTGGCTTCTTGAGCCGGCTGTGCAGCCTGAGCCTGACCTTTCACATTTAACGTTGTGCCTGCGTAAATTATATCTGATTGCAAGTTATTCAAGCTTTTCAGATTGCCGACTGATGTTCCGAATTTCTGAGCAATTTTCCAGAGGCTGTCGCCCTGCTTCACTGTGTACTGCCCAGATGTGGTTGTTTCTACTGAAGAAATAGTCAGTTTCTCTCCTTCAATGATTAAATCAGAAGATAACTGATTCCATTCTTTTAAGTCCTTTAGGTTCACTCCGTTTTTTTGCGAGATCCCCCAGAGCGTGTCACCCTTTTGCACCGTGATTTCTTTAGCAGAAGCGTGAGCTCCAAATGCAGTTGTTGAAATTGCTGCAACTGCGACAAAGGACATAATCGTCTTCTTCATAAGTAAATCCTCCCTTGTTAGCTTTTTATTGGCGGCTAACAGGTGATATCGTAACATATGAAAATGTCAGTTCAATAACAAAACGATTTGAATTAGATTACAGTTCCTTTACATGAAACATTTCTCTCGCTTGGTAAGTCTTGCTGAAACCTTGATACAGCAAGGGTTTTCAAGCCTCTGATTTTTCCGGCGCCAATGAAAAACACAATGTGCAAATTTCTAAAAAAACTTTTTTCACTCTGTTTCTCTTACATAATTTCGGATTTCTTCTAAAAAAACCGCTCCGTATTTCAATCTTTTTTGTTCCCCGACCCCTTTTACGGAAAGAAGATCCTGATCCGTTTTCGGAAGTTTCGCCGACATTTCTTTTAACGTCTGATCTGAGAACACGACAAATGGAGGCACACCCTGTTCAGCTGCAATCTCTTTGCGGAGACGCCGGAGAAGCTCAAATAATTCATCATTTTCGGTAACGGCGGCGGCCTGTAAGGCTTCTTTTCTCGCGACTGCGCTTTTTCCAAGCAGAACGTCCCTGCCTTTTTGGGTGACCATAAGCGTCGGAAATGTGCCGTCCGCCATTTTGATATATTCATCTGAAATAAGGAATTCGATAAAATCACTGATTTCCGCTGCGGATTGATGCTTCATAATGCCGTAAGTGGACAGGCTGCTGAAGCCGTTTTCCAGCACTTTTTTATTTTTTGAGCCGCTAAGCACCTGCGCCACCATCGTTTTTCCGAAGCGCTCATTCATTCTGATAATACATGACAATACCATCTGCGCTTCTTTTGTGACGTCATGGGCGGTCCTTGTATCAGTGCAATTGCCGCATGCTCCGCAAGCTGCCGCCTCATTCTCGCCGAAATACTTCAGAATAAACCGCTGCAGGCAATCTTCCGTATGACAGTAATCCACCATCTGTCTCAGTTTTTTGAGATCCTGCTTTTGTTTTTCTTCTCCGGCGGCCGATTGGTCTATTAAAAAACGCTGCACCATAATATCCTGCGGCGAAAACAAGAGTACACACTCGCTGTTAAGACCATCGCGCCCGGCCCGCCCGGCTTCCTGGTAATAGCTCTCCATATCTTTCGGAATCTGCGCGTGTAAAACGAATCTGATGTTGCTCTTATCGATTCCCATTCCGAAAGCGGACGTAGCTACCATCACTTGTATCTGATCGTTAAGAAACCGCTCCTGCTGGTCTTTTCTGTCATCATCCGCCAATCCGCCGTGATAACGGCCGGCATTGATGCCGCTGCGTTTTAATTTCTCATATAAACGGTCGGTTTCTTTTCTTGTCGCTGTATATATAATGCCGGCTTCGTGTTTATTTTTTTCCAGATACCGCTCGATAAACCGGTCTTTGTTTTCGCCCTTTACTACTTTAAACGTTAAATTCTCTCTGGCAAAACCGGTATATACAGTTTGTTCTTTCTTAATATGAAGCTGCTTGCAGATGTCATCATGAACCTCAGGCGTAGCCGTCGCCGTTAATGCGATGATGACGGGCGGTTCTTTTAATTCATTAAAAAGGATTTCGATATTCCGGTAACTCGGCCTGAAATCATGTCCCCATTGCGATATACAGTGAGCTTCGTCAATGGCGACAAGAGGAACCGTAATATTCTGCAGGATGTGAATGAATTCAGAAGAAGTCAAACGCTCCGGTGTGATGTAAAAGAGCCGGTAAGCCCCTTGTTTCAAACCGGTCAGGCGCTCATGAATGTCACGGCTTGTCTGGGTGCTGTTAATATAAGCTGCCGCGATACCCGCTTCTTCAAGCGCGTCGACTTGGTCTTTCATTAAGGAAATAAGAGGGGAAATAACGATTGTGGTTCCTTCAAACAGCAGTGCGGGAATCTGATAGCAGATTGATTTTCCGCCCCCCGTCGGCATAATGCAGACCGTGTTTTTTCTCTCCTCTGTAACTGATTGTATCGCCTGCTTTTGGCCCGCGCGAAGACTGTCGTAGCCAAAATAATGCGCCAGAAGGGATTGGGCTTTATCCAGCATATGTTGTAAAACCTCACTTTGTCTTTGATTCTTTTATTTTATCATACTGATAAAGTACGCTGCTCAAGGGCAATGCAAAATAAAAAGCCATCTCCGCAAGGGAAATGGCTTTCGCTACGTATGCCGTACGCAAGTAAGAAAGTTTTAAACCACCACTCCTCAAAGTGGGTGTTTGCAGAAGCGTTCCTGTCGTCCTCTGCAATGGAGGCATGACATTCCGGCTTCGATATAAAACTCCCTATTACAGCTTAAAGGTTAAAACTTAATTAACAATACGAACAATGTAGCTTCTCTTATATCCTACACCATCAGTCGTATTTTGGCAAGAGGGTTAATTCTTTTACAGAAAACCTTTTTTCTTTGTGAAAAATGCTTTATTCTACATAAAAATTGTTTTTTCGACAAAATATCAATATATCAATATAAGATCAGATCGAAAGTTGCCGCCAGTTTCTTCTATAATAGAAAAAACTCTCACACCCTGTAGGGGCGCAAGAGTTAATGGAAATTAGAATTTTGCAGCCAGATCTTTCGCTTCTTGCAGTCCTTTTTCAATGATCGCTTGAGCGTTATCCGGTGCAGCATTATGGCCTTCAACGACAACAGTGTGAAGATCTTGGACACCCCAGAAACCGAGAACGGTTTTCATGAAGTTTAATGACATTTCAAGAGATGCCATCGGTCCTTCAGAATATACGCCGCCGCGTGCGTTTAAGAGCGCTACTTTTTTATCTCCCATCAGACCTTTAGGGCCTTCAGGCGTGTATGTGAAAGTAACTCCTGCGCGAGAGAGGTAATCAACATAAGTATGAAGCACAGCAGGCACTGTGAAGTTCCAAAGCGGGAATGCAAACACGACTTTGTCAGCTTTGACGAATTGATTTAAGTAAATGTCAGCAGTTGACGCTTGTTTTTTCTCTTCGTCTGTCATTTCAATTCCTTTTGAAGCTTTGAATGTTCCGTTAATCATATCTCTTCCGAGGTAAGGAAGGTTTTCTTTATGAAGATCAAGTTCGATCACTTCATCATTCGGATTGTTTTCTTTATAAGCAGCCAGAAACGCTTCGTATAATTTTACGGATACGCCTTCTTCAGCCGTACGATCACTTGATTTTACAAATAATACTTGAGACATTCTAAATTCCTCCCGGTAATCTTTTAATATTTACTTACAAATAGTATGTTACTTTCTTTTTTATATAAAGTCAATGATTTTATTTCGATTCTGAGATTTTTTATGGAATAAAAAAACAGGTACATATGAATGTACCTGCTGCTATTATTGTGAATCCTGCTCGCGATCCAGGATTTCGTAAGTTTGTGAGCTTTTTTGATCAACGGTTTCTTTATTTGAGAGGTCTTTCACCTGCTCGTGAAATTCCCTTTCATATGATGGAGCGTCTGTTTTCACATCCCCTTCTGTTTCTCGCTGCGCTTCGACGGTCATTCTGGCGTACGGCACGGCTTCAAGTCTTTCATAAGGAATTTCTTTTCCCGTTTTCTCGCAAATCCCGTATGTTCCTTTATCCATTCGTTCAAGCGCGGCATTCACCTCATCTAAAAGATTCTGATCGACACCGTCCAGCGTCTGATTCGTGACCCTGTCCAAATAAATGCTTCCGTGATCAGCTAAGTGATTATCTACTCCGTTCGACAGTTCTCCTGTGTCTTCGCTCATTGAATGATTTTCTTTTGATTCTCCCTGAAGACTTTCCTTTAAATCGATTAATTTATGATAAAGGCTGTCCTGCTGTTCTTTTGATAATGACATATTCATCATCTCCTTTTTCGTCTGTATTCTTCGCTGCATCTGTTAATACATACCCTCGAAAAAGGAGGATGAAACAATGGAGGTCAATGCTTTCTCCCCCTGATGGTGACATTGGGTGTCTGCTGCTTTGTCTGTCTTTTTTCTTTCGCAGCATCATTTTGCCGGTTGTCCCCAAATTCTTCAGCGCAGGCTTGTTTAAGCCTGTGCGCCGGTGTATGGTAAGTGGCGCCGATATTCAGCATACCGCTCAGCTCTTCTATACTCAGCTTTTCAAAATCAATATTGTATTCAACCTTGTCCACTTTGACGTGCTCAATATGGACATATGTTTTTTCCCCTTCAACCGTTTGCGGCTCAAAATGACACTTATCCTGAAGCTCATCAAGCTGTTGTTCCACTTTCTTAAGCCGGCCTAATTCTTCTTCACACACTTTTTTGAAAATCTCTTTCATTATTTTTTTCAAAAGAAAATCACTTCTTTCCCCGTCACTTTTGGAAAGTTCTATGCGTCCCGCATTGCGAATATATAAACATGATATACAAAAAGGAGGCGAATCATGATGTTTTTTCCATCCGTTATCAACTTTGAGTATATAAAAATGAACGGAATCAGCGGCGGAGCAGCTTTTAACACCGGCTCTTCCGTTATGGTGAGAAACACAGCAGCCAATAAAAGAAATGAAGGGTACGGTGAACAAAACGGTGATTGCACCGTTGTCGTCATCCCTATCATGAGTATCGATGATTCAGATCTGATAGACGGCACAGCAAACAAGATCAGCCTTCGATAATGATCTGGCTTGCATCCCCCAGATGTTTAGCAATCGATATATATAAAATCCCGTCTTTGAATACCGCCTGCATTCCCTTCGTTCCCTGAGCAGAATGCGGAAGGTCGAGTTTTTTTTCAAAATCGCCGTATTTTCCGGTCTTCTGTTTAAAATCCTGTTCATTAAAAAAGGATTTTCTCGTGCCTTTTACGACGATATATTCTCCGTAGGACAGCAGCTGAACATCTTGTTTCCGGTAGCCGGGCAGATACAGCAAAAATTGGAGCTCATCATGGGTTTCCACAATATCTATAAGAGGAAAAGCATCCTCATTTCTTCTCATTTGCCCATCTCCCTGTTGAAAGGGAAAATGAGAATGGCCGTTTTGAAATGATTTCAGTTGTTCATCATCAAAAACGTTTTTCCAAAAGTCGCCGCCGGACATGTTTTGCGCCATTTCCATCCACTGCTTCATCTTATCGAAATCCATTTTTATCGCCCCCTATCTAAGCATACGGTCATAACAGCCGGCATACACCTGTATTAAAGGAGGTTTGCCTGTGGTTCAACCAACTCCATATATCAATATTAATATTTTCATGTTGAAAATTAATTCCTTTGAAAATGCTTCAGCGGTGAATGTCGGACAAAATTTACTGGCGGAATGGCAGAATTCTGATAAAAAGAATCAGGGATACGGACAGAACTTCGGAGATGCAAGCGGCTTCATCGGCACGAACGGCAAAGTGGATGACCGGGATCAAATTGATTCTCCATCTACCTTTGAGTCTGCATGCGATAAAATTCCTGCCGGAAAAGGAGGCCCATTATGATGTTTTCGCCGGTTTTGGTAAATGTAGGAGGCTTTAAAGTAAATGCAGTCGACCGCGGTTCTTCCATTACGATCGGCCCGTATCAGCAAATCGATTATTTTTTATCCAATAAGATCAACTACGGATTCGGTGAAGAAAATGGTGATTTGGCGCCGATTTATATCCCCATCAGTTCTATTGCTGATCCGGATCTCATTGATTCGAACTCCGGAAAAACAAGCATTATATAATAAAAAGGCCATCCGCATGCATTCGGATGGCTTTTATGTGATATTTAACTGCATAAGTATTTTGTTAAGATGGCTTGAACCTCAGTCAAGTCCGTTTCTTTTGCAAATTCCAATTCGAAAGTTTTTCCCCTTGTCATTAATACAAGCCCGGTATCGGGATCAAACATCCCCGCTTCTTGAATGGCGAAGCTTTCAATTGTTTTATATGGAAGAAATACGCGCACTTTCTTTTTGGAGAACATTTTATTATCAAAGAAAATCACTCGTTTATTCGTAAAGCATATTTGGTCAACCCGCAGTTTATAAATTGTTTCGATCCGTTCTCCCTCAACGAGCAAAGCCTCCAGCTTTTTTGTGTCGGTTGATCTGCTGACAGAAAAAATTCCCAATGAAGAACCCCACTTTCTGCTTCTATACTATTGTTTTATTACAATCATAAAAAAATAAGTTCTTTATCCCTATATAAGAATACGACATAGACGGCATTTAAACCATTACGAACAGATTACATTTTTAGAACGTTCATCAAAAAAGCCCTTCGCGAAAGGTGCCGCTGTTATGAAGTAGTACGGTTCAGCGAAAGAAAAGGTTTCAAGAAAACGGTATTTTTTTCGAAAAGTCAGTTTTTTATTTTCGCCATAAAAAACCGCGGCTTCTTCAATGCCGCGGTTTTAACAAAACATCAACGATCCGTATCTTCAATTGTTCCTTCTTTATAGGTATCTGAAATTTGTTCCATCGTCGTGTCGGTGCCTTCTTCAGGTTGCACTTGCTGAAGCTGATCTGATGTTTTATTTTGTTTGTCTTGCTCTGTTTTTTTCATTTTGCAGCCACCCTTTATATGTAGTCTTTTTTAGTATGGCTCAGGCAAAATAAATTCATTCAGCTTTAAACTTCTTCAAAATACTCTTTGTAGAAGCCTCCGACTTTGTTTGTATTGTCTACAACAAAAATGAATTCTTCTGTTTCATTTTTGACTTCATACTCTTTACCCGGCGTCAGCACATTTTTGACAATGTATTTTTTCGCATCTGTATGTACGCATTTGACCTTTTTGGCGCTTTCTTTTGTCTGCCAATTATTATGAATCATTTATAAAACTCCTTTTCTTAATCGATAAGCTTATTGTAGCCGTTTTTTCTTGTGAATTGCAATAACGGTTATCGATTGATTTTACCGGAGGTGTTATTATAAAATGACTGTATGCGCTTACTTCGCGCGGACATCAAGATGCTCAAAACAGACCATAAAAAAATTTCGGGAGGTTTGTTACGAATGAGTTCTTTAACGATGCAGATCACAAAAAGGCTGGAAACATTTTTACAGGGTACGAAGAAACTTTATATTGACGGAAAATTTGTTCCGAGCGCTTCAGGATCAACATTTGTCACACCGAATCCGGCAACAGGGGAAACGCTGATGACGCTTTACGAGGCACAGTCAGAAGACATTGACAGTGCAGTGAAAGCGGCACGCAAAGCCTTTGATCACGGCGAATGGCGCACTATGCCGGCCGCTTCCAGAAGCAGGCTGATGTATAAGCTTGCCGATTTAATGGAAGAGCACAAAACGGAACTCGCGCAGCTTGAAACACTTGATAACGGAAAACCGATTAATGAAACAACAAATGGGGATATCCCGCTCGCAATTGAGCATATGCGTTATTATGCCGGATGGTCTACAAAGATAACCGGACAAACAATTCCGGTCGCCGGCTCATATTTTAATTACACCCGCCATGAGCCTGTCGGCGTCGTGGGGCAGATCATCCCTTGGAACTTCCCGCTCCTTATGGCGATGTGGAAAATGGGCGCCGCCCTTGCCACAGGCTGCACAATCGTTTTGAAACCGGCGGAACAGACACCGCTGACCGCCCTCTATTTAGCGGAATTAATAGATCAGGCGGGCTTCCCTGACGGCGTCATCAATATTGTCCCAGGGTTCGGCGAGACGGCCGGGGAAGCGCTGACCAACCATGACGATGTCGATAAACTCGCTTTTACCGGTTCTACAGAAATCGGCAAAAAAATCATGGAAAAAGCCGCAAAAAAAATTAAACGCGTGACACTGGAGCTTGGCGGAAAGTCACCTAATATCATTTTGCCTGACGCCAATTTAAAGAAAGCCATTCCCGGCGCTTTAAACGGGGTCATGTTTAATCAGGGGCAGGTATGCTGCGCAGGCTCCCGTGTCTTCATTCACAAAGACAAATATGATGAGGTCGTCAGCGAAATGGTTTCATATGCGAAATCGCTTCAGCAAGGCGCCGGCCTTCACCAAGATACACAAATCGGCCCGCTCGTCAGTCAAGAACAGCATGAGCGCGTGCTTTCATATATTGAAAAAGGAAAAGCGGAAGGAGCCAAAGCTGTCGCGGGCGGCAGCTGCCCGTTTGAAGAAGGGTATTTTGTCTCCCCGACTGTATTTGCGGATGTGGATGACAGCATGACCATCGCAAAAGAAGAAATTTTCGGCCCTGTTTTAGCCGCCATTCCGTATGATACGGTAGATGAAGTCATTGAGCGGGCGAACCGCTCGGAATACGGCCTTGCAGCCGGACTTTGGACTGAGAATGTGAAAAACGCCCATTACATTGCTGACCGTCTCCAAGCCGGCACTATTTGGGTCAACTGCTACAATGTTTTCGATGCTGCATCTCCTTTCGGCGGCTATAAGCAATCCGGCCTTGGGCGGGAAATGGGCTCTTACGCGCTGAATAATTATACAGAAGTGAAAAGTGTCTGGATCAATCTGGAAGATTAAATCAAACAAGAAACTGCTGCCTATCAGCAGTTTCTTTCTTTTGTCATGCCGCCTTTTACATATGAATATATATGCTTCTGAAGGAGTTGAGCGAGTGTGAGCACAATTCATGAAAACGTCAGAAGCTGCCAAAAGAAAACCATCTCCCTATTAAGAGAAACGCAAAATGCGGACGGCTCATGGTCATTTTGTTTTGAAGGACCGATTTTGACAAACGCCTTTCTGATCCTCCTTCTCACTTCTCTTGGAGACAATGATAAAGAACTGATCGCTGAGCTTGCAGAAGGCATTCGCGCTAAACAGCGCCCGGACGGAACTTTTGCCAACTATCCTGATGACCGGAAAGGAAATGTGACCGCCACTGTACAGGGCTATGCCGGCTTGCTGGCTTCCGGTTTATATAGCCGTTCTGAGGCGCATATGATTCAGGCCGAACGCTTTATCATCTCAAATGGCGGCTTGCGCAACGTACACTTCATGACAAAGTGGATGCTTGCGGCAAACGGCCTTTATCCATGGCCCGCGCTGCATCTGCCATTATCTTTCTTAGTCATTCCCCCATCCTTCCCGCTGCATTTTTACCAGTTCAGTACATACGCCCGTATTCATTTTGTACCGATGGCCGTGACGCTTAACAAAAGATTTTCGCTGAAAAATCCCAATGTTCCGTCTCTCGCGCATTTAGATCGGCATATGACTAAAAATCCGTTTACATGGCTTCGTTCCGATCAGGATGAGAACAGAGACCTCTCTTCTCTTTTCGCGCATTGGAAGCGGCTTTTGCAGATTCCTGCAGCTTTTCACCAGCTCGGTCTGCGTACGGCCAAAACGTATATGCTTGACCGGATTGAAGAAGACGGCACATTATACAGCTATGCGAGCGCCACTATTTTTATGGTGTACGGCCTGCTCGCTCTCGGTGTATCGCGCCACTCCCCCGTTATCAGAAAAGCACTTGCCGGCACGAAAGCTTTGCTCACGTCTTGCGGCAATATACCGTACCTGGAAAATTCAACGTCGACCGTTTGGGATACGGCGCTTCTCAACTATGCGCTTATGAAAAGCGGCATCTCAGATAACGATCAGATGATAACCAGCGCCGCCCGGTTTCTGCGTGAACGGCAGCAGACGAAAGTCGCTGATTGGGCCGTTCACAACCCGCATGCTGAACCGGGAGGATGGGGTTTTTCAAACATTAATACAAATAATCCTGATTGTGATGACACAGCCGCAGTGCTCAAAGCTATTCCGCGAAAACTTTATCCCGCCTCATGGGAACGCGGACTGAGCTGGCTTTTGTCCATGCAAAACAGTGACGGCGGCTTCTCTGCTTTTGAGAAAAATGTCAATCATCCGCTGGTCCGCCTGCTGCCGCTGGAATCGGCTGAGGAAGCTGCCATCGATCCTTCAACAAGCGACTTAACCGGACGGGTGCTGCACTGTTTAGGAGAAGCGGGGCTTTCTTCTAATCACCCTCAGATTGAAAAAGCCGTCCAATGGCTGATCCGCCATCAAGAAGAGGACGGATCGTGGTACGGCAGATGGGGTGTCTGCTATATTTACGGCACATGGGCGGCGCTGACAGGGATGAAGGCTTGCGGCGTGAGCCAAAACCACCCGGCCGTGAAAAAAGCGATCCGCTGGCTGAAGTCCATTCAAAACGAGGACGGAAGCTGGGGGGAATCCTGTAAAAGCGCAGAAGAGAAAACCTATGTTCCGCTTTCTTACGGGACGCTTGTACAGACGGCTTGGGCGGCCGAAGCTTTGCTGCAATACGAAAAAACTCATCATCAAGCCGTCACAAAAGGCATATCTTTTCTTATTGAAAACCGGCATTACGAAGGCGCCGCTTTCAGCTATCCGACCGGAATCGGCCTGCCGAAGCAGTTTTACATCAGGTATCACAGCTACCCGTATGTGTTTTCTTTGCTTGCGCTCAGCACTTTTATGAAAGTGAGTGAAAAGGAGGAAGAAAAATGAAACGGCACGCTTATCAAACCGAGATGCTGAATTGGTGTGAAACCTTGAAGGAACAAGTCATTCAGCAAGGTCGGTTCGATCGCTTCGCGGCACAAATCGACCGAATTTTTCACACCCTTCAGGATGATGGATTAACGGAGGCGGAATGGTACGAACAGGCATCGGCACTTTACCGGGACATTACTGAACCCGAAGAGCCGGATGAGCGCAGAGCTTATGTGCCGATCGGCAAGCATGTCCTCCCTAAACTGCCTTACAGTTATTCCGCACTGGAACCGTATATTTCAAGAGAGATTATGAAACTCCACCATACCAAACACCATCAGAGCTATGTTGACGGTCTGAATAAAGCTGAACTGGAGCTCAAAAAAGCGAGACAGACGAAACAGTACGACTTAGTGGCACATTGGGAGCGGCAATTGGCGTTTCACGGCGCGGGCCATTATTTGCACAGTATTTTCTGGTTTTCGATGAATCCAAACGGAAAAAGACGGCCGACGGGTGCGCTCTTTCAAATGATTGATGTGTCATTCGGAAGCTATTCCGCTTTTAAAGAGCAATTTTCTCAAGCGGCGAAAAAAGTCGAAGGAGTCGGCTGGGCTATCCTAGTCTGGGCGCCGCGCGCCGGGCGGCTGGAGATTTTGGCCGCTGAGAAGCATCAGCTCTACAGCCAGTGGGACGTCATTCCTTTGCTTCCGCTGGATGTGTGGGAACACGCTTATTATTTACAATATAAAAACGACCGCGCGGCTTACGTGGATCAATGGTGGAATGTCGTTGATTGGCGGGAGGCGGAGAAACGGTTCGAACAAGCGCACCGCGTGATATGGCCGCTTTATTAAAAAAGCCCCCGTCTTGAACGGGGGCCTGCTTCTTTTGGCTTAAAAAATACCAAGCACGTGCAGAAAAACGATAATAATGGCTACAGGAGCCACATAACGGATTAATAGGAGCCAGACTGCAAACCATTTTCGTTTTATACCGGAACCGCTTTTCAGTTCGTCAAACAGCATCTGTTTCGGAATTTTCAGCGGTACGAAAACGGCAATTAATAGCGCGCCCAGCGGCATTAAGACATTGCTGACCAGAAAATCCGCAGCGTCAAAAATACTGCGGTGAAAAATAGAAACATCACTCAAAATTCCGTACGACAGCGCCGAAGGGACCCCGACAATAAATATAGCAAGTCCCCCGATCCATGCATACCGCTTCCGTTTTGCCGAATCGCCTTTTGACAAAACAGCAACTAAAATTTCAAGCATTGAAAAAGCGGATGTCAGTGTCGCAAATAAAAACAGCAGCAAAAAGGCGAGTAAAAAAACGATGCCCAACGGCATTTGGTTAAAGACGGTCGGCAGCACGTTAAATAAAAGCTGCGGGCCTTGATCCGGCTTGAGGCCGAATGCAAACACCGCCGGAAAAATCGCCACTCCCGCCATTACGGCAACAAGGACATTTAATACCGTCACCGATACGGCGGATTGAACAATATTTTCTTCTTTTTCTAAATATGCGCTGTATGTAACCATTACGGACACTCCGACGCTTAACGAGAAAAATGATTGTCCCATCGCATATAAAATGGTATTGGCATCCATCGCGCCAAAATCAGGCATAAAAAAGAATTTTAATCCTTTTGCTGCATCATGCAGCGTAACGGAGCGGATCATTAAGAGAATAAACAGAATAAACAGAGCCGGCATCAGCACCTGGCTTACCTTTTCGATTCCGCTGCTCACCCCTTTTGCCACAACTAAAATCGTCAGCACGATAAACAGCAGCTGGCCGAAAACGGCTGCATAAGGATTTGAAATGGTATCGATAAATAACGTATCAAATCCCGAAGAAAGCGATAAGCCGCCTGTAAAGCCTTTTATAATGTAGATTAATATCCATCCCCCCACTACGCTGTAGAAGGATAATAGAATAAAACACGTAATGATTCCGAGATATCCGATCCAATGCCACTTTTTCCCCGGCGCGAGCGCCTTATAGGATTCAACGGCGTTTTTTTGTGTTTTTCTGCCGATAATAAATTCAGCAAGTAAAAGCGGCAGTCCGATTAAAACAGTAAATAAAATAAAAACAAGCAGAAAAGCGCCGCCTCCGCTGGTTCCCGCTACGTAAGGGAACTTCCATATTGCGCCGAGCCCGATTGCAGAGCCGGCCGTAGCTAAAATAAATCCCAGCTTAGATGACCATTGATTAGCTTCTTTCACTTCAGCACTCCCAATTCATTTCAGTATAAAAATCAATTGTAAGAATATATGTCTGAATAGTCAAGAAGATGTTAGTTTACATAATAATTTTATTGAAAACTTATATTTAATATTGAATTATTCAGAAAATTATTTATAATGGAATACAGAAAAGTCAGTCATATTTTCTGACTGATTGATTGAATGTAAAAGGAGCTGTGTTTATGGAATGGCTGAAAAAAATAAGCAGGTTTGCGGGACAAACCTTTGGCTTGTGGGTTATCGTCTTTGCCGGTTTAGGATTCGCCTACCCTGATTTGTTTTCTTGGATCAGTTCTTATATGACGATTTTCCTTGGTATTATTATGTTTGGGATGGGGCTTACTCTTCAAGCAGACGATTTTAAAGAATTAATCAGAAAGCCTTGGCATGTCGTGATCGGAGTCGCTTGCCAGTTTACGATTATGCCGCTTACGGCTTTCTGTTTATCAATCGGGCTCCGCCTCCCCGCAGAAATCGCCGCGGGCGTCATTCTGGTCGGATGCTGTCCGGGCGGTACGGCATCAAACGTCATGACGTTTTTGGCGAAAGGCAATACGGCGCTTTCTGTTGCGGTCACCACGATCTCAACATTGCTTGCTCCTATTGTAACGCCGGCACTTATTATGCTGTTTGCGAAAGAGTGGCTCCCCGTTTCTTTCGGTTCACTGTTTGTTTCCATAATGCAAGCCGTGCTTTTGCCGATCGTCCTCGGGGTGATTGTGAAGCTGTTCTTCAAAAAACAGGTCGGACAAGCCGTGCACGCGCTTCCTCTCGTGTCGGTAATCGGCATCGTAGCGATTGTATCCTCTGTCGTCAGCGTAAATCGTGAGCATCTGCTTCAATCAGGACTGCTGATTGTGTCTGTCGTCATCTTACATAACGGAATCGGATATTTGTTAGGATTCCTGACTGCAAAGCTGTTCAAAATGGATTATGCTTCACAAAAAGCGATTGCGATCGAAGTCGGAATGCAAAACTCCGGACTGGGTGCAGCGCTTGCGACAGCGCATTTCTCCCCTTTGTCAGCCGTGCCGAGCGCAATTTTCAGCATATGGCACAATCTGTCGGGGTCTGTTCTTGCAACCTACTGGTCTAAGAAAAAAGAGAAAAACAGCGCCGAAGAAAAAGAAACGGCAAAGATTCCGTTTTCATAACTGAACAAGGATAGGATAGGCTGCTGCCGCTCCTATCCTTGTTTATTCTGCAGATCACGAAACAGGCGCAAAAGCGCTTTTTTTACATCCCCCTGAAATAAACCTCCATGATAACAAATCAATTGGCGGATATCGTAATCGAGCAGCCGCTGCACAGAACGGACCGCATCATCCATATGTAACGTATAGCCGGGATTAGCAAGGTTCAGCTTTCCGTCTTCAATGACGACCGCATCACCTGTGACCATTGTTTTTTCGGCAGGCAGATAAAGACTGATATGGCCGGGTGTATGACCCGGCGTGGCTACAACGCGAATGCCTCCGCACCAAGGCAGCAGATCGCCGTCAGTAACTGTCCGGTGAACTGGAGCCGATTCGACTGATTGAAGCGAGCGGATGAACTGTTTTGCATAAGGCTTTGCATCCTCCGGCAATGAACAAAACGTTGATTCAGCCTGCTCAAGCCGTAAAGATTTTTTAGAGCCGTCAATATACGGCGCTTCACGCTCATGTACTGTCACGCTGACATCCGGATGCAAACGGTATAATGCAGCGAGTGAGCCGATATGGTCTATGTCGTGATGCGTTACAATGATTTTTGTCAATGAATGAAGCGACATTCCATGCCGGGCAGCAGCATGTTGAAGATGGTTTGTAAAACCGGGATATCCGCAGTCTATTAATATCGTGTCATGTTCGTCTTGCAGAAGAACCGGAGTGATAGAATGCAATTCTTCATTATATTCAAATTCGATCTCAAGCGGATAACAGCTTTTCATATAAATTCTCCCCTTCTCTCAATAAAAAAAGTACACTGCTTGTAAGGGCAGTGTACTTTTTGTCTGTCTCAAATTATCCTTCCAGCAACAGCTGTTCCGGATCTTCAAGCAGGTTTTTAATGGTGACGAGGAATCCGACCGCTTCTTTACCATCTACAATTCTGTGATCATATGATAAAGCGATGTACATCATCGGACGGTTTTCAGAGCGCTCCGCATCAATCGCTACTGGGCGCAGCTGAATTTTGTGCATACCTAAGATCCCAACCTGAGGGCTGTTTAGGATCGGTGTGGACATAAGCGATCCGAATGTACCTCCGTTTGTGATCGTGAAGGAGCCTCCTTGCAGCTCACCTAAGGTTAATTTATTGTTTCGCGCTTTTTTCGCAAGTTCGCCGATCTCTCTTTCAATGCCGGCAAACGTCAGGCGGTCAGCGTCACGCACGACTGGGACGACAAGCCCTTCTTCAGCCGCGACAGCGATACCGATGTCATAGAATTTTTTCACGATCAGCTCATCGCCTTGAATTTCAGCGTTAAGGAGCGGGAATTTTTTCAATGCAGCGACGACGGCTTTTGTAAAGAACGACATGAAACCGAGTTTTACATCGTTTTGCTCAAGGAATTGGTCTTTGCGGCGTTTTCTTAGATTCATAACGGCCGTCATGTCAACTTCGTTAAATGTAGTCAGCATCGCAGAAGTCTGCTGCACTTCAACCAATCGTTTCGCGATCGTCTGTCTGCGGCGGGACATTTTTTGCACTTCGACAGGTTTGTCAAAGCTTTGCTGTGTTTTTTGAGCCTGCTGTTTCGGCTGTGCCGCAGGTTTTGAAGCCGGTTTTTCATAAGCTTCCACATCTTGTTTGCGCACGCGGCCGAGCGGGTCTCCCGTCGGAATTTGTGATAGATCAATTCCTTTTTCCCTTGCCAGCTTGCGTGCAGCCGGAGACGCTACCGTTCTGGATTTCGCTTCTGATTGTGCTTCCTGGCTGACTTCTTGTGCAGCAGGTTCAGCTTTTGCTTCCTCTTTCGTTTGTTCATTGGCTGGAGCACTTTCTGAAGGGGCGGGTGCAGAACTTTCGCCAGCGCCTTCTGTAATGGTACCGATAATTTCTCCTACTTGGACGGTATCACCCGAATCTTTCAATACCTCTTTTAGAACACCCGATTCTTCTGCTGTCAATTCAACATTTACTTTGTCCGTCTCCAGTTCAAGCAAGTACTCACCCTGTTCTACATAATCACCGGGCTGCTTTAACCATTGGGCTATCGTTCCTTCTGAGATTGATTCTGCTAATTCAGGTACCTTAATTTCCGCCATTTTTTCATTTCCCCCTTAGTTTTTGCGAGTCAAGCTATCAGATACAATGCGTTCCTGTTCTTTTTTGTGGACTGTCGGATCTCCTTCTGCGGGACTGGATCGTCTTCTTCGGCCGATGTATTGGACATTTACTCCTTTTGGCGCAATTTCCGTCAGATACGGGCTGATATAACTCCATGCCCCCATGTTCTGCGGCTCTTCCTGAACCCAAACGATCTCTTGCAGGTTCGGCAGTTTGGCGAAAAGCTCCTTCGTATCTTTTGCCGGGAACGGATACAGCTGTTCGATTCTGGCAATATGAAGCCAATCCTTATCGCCTTCCATTTTGTTGAAGTGATCGCTGATATCAATTGACACTTTTCCGCTTGATAATACGACGCGAGTCACTTTTTCGTAAGCATGGGAAAGACCGGACTGCTCATAGACAGGCTTGAATCGGCTTTCGCTCAGTTCCTGCACTTCAGATACCGTATTCGGGTTGCGCAGCAGGCTCTTCGGCGTCATGATCACAAGCGGGCGGATTTCCTCACGAAGCAGCATTTTCGCTTGTCTTCTTAAAATGTGGAAATACTGAGCCGCACTTGTCAGGTTGGCCACCGTCCAGTTGTTTTCCGCCGCCAGCTGCAGGAACCGCTCGACGCGGCCGCTGGAGTGTTCAGGACCCTGCCCTTCGTAACCGTGAGGCAGCAGCATGACCAGTCCTGATTTTTGTCCCCATTTTGCCCGTCCTGCAGATATGAATTGATCAAAATAGACTTGAGCCGCATTGGCAAAGTCCCCGTACTGCGCCTCCCACATCACAAGCGTTTCAGGCGAATACACGTTGTATCCATATTCAAAGCCGAGAACCGATCCTTCAGAGAGCGGGCTGTTATGCACCGTAAATGAAGCAGCGCAGTCGTCTAAATGATGGAGGGCAACAAATTCTTCTCCTGTTTCGCTGTCATGCAGCACAAGGTTTCTTTGAGCGAACGTTCCGCGCTCTGAATCCTGTCCGGTCAGCCGGATCGGCGTGCCGTCTTTCAAAATGGAAGCAAACGCAAGCGATTCAGCCAATGACCATTCAACTTTACGGTCATCATCAAACGCTTTTGCACGTCTTTCCAGGATTCTTTTCAGCTTGCCGAACACGTTAAAAGATTCCGGCCAGTTGATAAGTTCGCCGTTCAGCTTGCGGAGAACATCAAAGTCAATGGCTGTGTCAACGTCTGGAAAACCGTTGGACACCGGTTCCGGCAATTCAATTTCCCGTACGGCGTCTTCTTTTTTGGCGGGCACCTTTTTATAGGCGTCTTCAATTCGTTTTGTCACTGCCGTTTCGATGTTTTGCGCTTTTTCCTCGCTGATCAGACCTTCACTTACGAGTTTTTCCGCAAAGATCCGCTTGACAGTCGGGTGTTTTCTGACGGCGTCATACAGCATCGGCTGTGTCGTTGACGGCTCATCCATTTCATTGTGGCCGTACCGTCTGTACCCGATTAAATCGATTAAGAAATCTTTATTGAACCGCTTCCGGTATTCAACCGCAAATTTAACGGCTGACAGGCATGCTTCCGGATCATCCGCGTTGACGTGAACGATCGGGATTTCATAGCCCTTCGCCAAATCACTGGCATATTTCGTGGATCGTGATTCATCGCTTTCAGTTGTAAAGCCGATCATATTATTGGCGATGATATGAATGGCCCCGCCGACCTGATAGCCTTTCAGAGAGCTTAAGTTCAGCGTCTCGGCGACAATGCCTTCTCCCGGAAACGCTGCGTCACCGTGAATTAAAATGGCGAGCGATTTTGTTTCGTCTTGAACCGGGTACCCCTTTTGCGTTCTTGTTTCCTGTGCCGCCCGCGTGCTTCCTTCAACGATCGGATTGATGAATTCCAAGTGGCTCGGGTTATTTGCAAGCGTAATCCGCGCGCTTTTGGTTTCAGCATCCTGAAGCTGTCTGTCTGCACCGAGGTGGTATTTTACATCGCCCGTCCAGCCGTAGCTGATGCCGGTCGATCCTTCAGACGGCACAAGGTCTTTATTCGGCGCGTGCTGGAATTCCGAGAAAATAATCTCATACGGTTTGCCGAGCACATGCGCAAGCACATTTAAACGGCCTCTGTGCGCCATCCCGATATTGACATTGGTTGTGCCCGCTTTCACAGACTGGGCGATAATGTCGTCAAGAACCGGCACAAGCGCGTCTAACCCCTCAATTGAGAAACGCTTCTGACCGACGAATGTCCGGTGTAAAAATTGTTCAAATCCTTCTACTTCCGTCAGTCTTTCTAAAACGGCTGACAGTTTTTCCGGTGAATTTTTCCGGAACAGTTCTCCGGATTCGACCATTTTTGTAATCCATGCGCGCTCTTCGAAATCATGCACATGGTCAAACTCGAAGGAGATGGTTCTTTTATAGGTATTGCGTAAATGCTGGATGGCTTCTAAGCCGTTTGTTATATTGGCAGGTGCGTCTTTACAGATGACAGACGCGGGTATTGCTTTCATTTCTTCTTCTGTAAGCCCATACTCGGATAACGGAAAGAGCTCGCTCTTTTTCGGATCCTTTCTGAGCGGATTGACGGAAGCGTTCAGATGGCCATAGGTTCGAATATCTTCTGCAAGTTTAACTGCTGCTGCGATCTTTTGAATCAGATCTGCGGTGACGCGTCCCTGTTCCTTTGTTCCCGATGCCTCTTTTATTTGGCTTGGCGGAGCGCCGAGTTCGTCAAACATGTCTTTCAGATCCGGATCAATGCTGTCTGGATCTTCAGCATATTGGTCGTACAGCTCCAGTGCATAGCCGAGGTTCGGTCCGTAAAAATCTTCCCAATTCATTCTTTGTTTCATATTATTTTGAAACATTTGAATATTACCCCCAACCTAGATAATCAAGTGATCAATTCACTATCTTGAAATAACTTTTGAACGCTGTGCCCAAAATTATGTAATAAAAACGCTTCCAAGGATATTTTACCACTGATTGCGTTTGGATTCTACCTTGATTGTTCACAAAATAGTAAAAAAAACAGATCAATACCGAAAAAATTAAATCATTTTAAAATAAAAAGCGAAAAAGCATAGGAAAAAGCCTATCCTATGCTTTTATGAAGCAGTTTTTTCAAGAGCGGATACAGCACATCGGGCAGCTGATCAACATCCGGAACAAAAATACTGTACTTTCCGTACATATCCTGAATGGTTTTCATCTGTGATTCTTCTATCGCAGTATTGGACAGAAAAACATTTATGACTTCTATCCCTTTTTTTCTCGCTTCGATGACAGCCTCGCTCGTATCGACGATGCCGTTTTGTTCGTATCCGAATGCTGCCGGCTCTCCGTCTGAAAACACGATTAAAAATTTTTGCGCCTCACTCCGCCGCATCAGCTGTTTCGTCATTTGTCTGATGGCGTATCCGTCTCTGTTATCTTCTTCAGGCGCAAGCTGCATGATCAGCGGACCCGCCGCCTGCAGCAGCGACTCTTCAAACGGAATGACGGTATTGAAGAAATTCGGCTGGCTCGTTTCAGTCGCTTCGTTCGTATCCTCCCAAAACCCGACGATCTGGTGCGGTACGGACACTGATTTCAAGGCTTCATGAAAAAGAACGATCCCTCTTTTGGTTTCATCCATTTTGTCGAACATGCTGGCCGAACAATCGACAAGCAATGTGAAAACGGCGTCAATGTCTGAAGACGGGTCCTGCTTTTTATAGAAAAGGCGCGGGTTCCGCTCCGTAAAATAGCGGATCAGTTTGCGATTCAGCCGGCCTGCGTGAAGGTCGGTCCGCGGGAGCGTTTTTTTGTGCTCAAGTGTTTTTTGTATCATCTGCTTCAGGCGTTTTTGATATGATTCTATCGTTTTTGCCTGTTCTTTATAAGACTGCTCCTCTTCAGGAGACGCTTTATGAGGCGTTTGATAAACCGGGAAGGCAAATTTGTTTTCTTTTCCGTCAGCCAGCCCAGCGCCCTTATGTTCATCCTGAATGGATTCAAGCGCTTCCAGTTTTGAGTAATCCTCTCTTTTCGTCTGACGTGCGGAACCTTGAACGGAGCCGAGCGCCTGGTCACCGTCATCGCCTTCTCTGGCCGCGTCTTTCCCAAAATCTGATTTCGCGCCGTGCTCAATATCAAATTGAAGGAAACTTTTTGCCGGCGCTTCGGTTTCCCGGTGCCACGTATTCATTTTCTCTTCAAGGATTTCTTCATCTCCGTCGGAAGACTCAGGGAGCGTGAGATCGTCACTTAACGAAGGCGCTTTTTTTACGCTTTCGAACAAAGGCTCTTCAGCCGCTTTTTCGTAATCAAGTTCCGGCAGAAAAAAGTACGTATTCAGCATATCTTTCTCAAGCACTTCATCAAGGCCTTCCATGAGGTCTTCCGTTATTCTTGCGATTTGTTCCGTAGAATCCGCCTCATACACCCGGATGAGCTGACGTTCAATATACGGTATCATCATATCAATATGTTCATGCATGGAAGGAATGCCTTCAAGCGGAGACTCAGCCGTCAGCTTGACAAACATCGCGCAATACAAAGCGTCGGTGAAAATGCTCCGTTCTAAATTCAATGTCAGCTGCGTCGTGAAATATTTCCTGTACATCTCCCTCCGCTTCTGAAAAACACGTTTCGTTCCCGGCCGTTCTTTTTTGATCAGCTCTTCAATTCTGATATCCTCAAGCAGCATAAACAGCTGCTTGGCAAAGCTTTGGCGGGTGAAGTGCCGGTGAACGTCATTTAAAAAGCCCGCAAATTCCCGAAATGAGCTGCTGCGTGTTCCGACAGCGCGCAAATAGACATCGCTTTTCAGGCCGGCTTCCATATCCCCGGCTGAGCGGTCTTTCCAAAAGTGGCTCATGTAAATTTTCTTTTCAAAGGGATTGTAGTAAGACTGCACGCCGTATTCCACTTCAACTTCACTGCTTCTGGTCAGTGTTTTGGCCAGGTCAGTCAGCATCATGAACAAAAACGAATCAATCGTGCTGTCGTTAAATTTGATAAACTTCATTGTATGTCCCTCATTCGAACAGCGTTTCTGCAATATTTCTGACAGCGGCTTTTTCCCTGTCGTCGTCAAGTTTTTCCACGATGCCTCTTTCAATCGCCCGTTTCGGCGGGATGTACGCAGCCAAGTCGCACGTATCAATGAGAGCCCTGATGGACGCCGCTTCTTCTGACACTTGTCCGTTATGCGCTTGTGCGATTAAATCAGAAGACAGCGTCATAAAACGCTCAATTAATTTCTCATCTTTTAAGACAGACTGAGAGGTCAGCACCTGTTTCAGGAGGCTTCCTTTAATATACGGAACATCAATGATGACAAAACGGTTTTTAAGGGCTTCGTTCAGCGGAACTGTGCCGACGTAGCCTTCATTAATCGCGGCGATAACACCGAATCCTTCGCTTGCCTTAATCACTTCTCCTGTAAAGGGATTTGTCATCATTTTTCTGTAATCAAGCACGCCGTTTAGAATCGGAAGGGTTTCAGGCTTTGCCATATTGATTTCGTCAATGTATAAAAAATGTCCTTCGTTCATTGCGGTTGTTACAGGTCCGGGAACGAATTCAATTGTCGCCTGTCCCTGTTCATTTTCAATCGTTTTATAGCCGACAAGCGCTTCTGCATCGAGGTCTACGGAGCAGTTGACGCTGTGCATCGGTTTATGAAAATAGTTCGAAAGCGTTTCCGCCAATTTTGTTTTCCCTGAACCCGTCGGTCCTTTTAATAAGATATTTTTTCCCATTGTCAAAGCAATGACGGCATCGAATACAATCGCTTTATCTTCGGCCTCATAGCCTGATGATCCGATTAAATCCCGGAATTCTTGGGAAACGGGATGATTTTGATAAGCCTGCAGTTTGTTTTGTATATCTTCCGGAAGTGATAGGTACTGTAATTCTGAAGTCATAGGTGATGTTTCCTTTCCATTTGTATTCCATAACCGAGTATACTAAAAAAGCCCTTGTATACTCAATACAAAAGGGCTCATTCCCTGCGGGCGCTTTTTGTCAGGGGAGCGCAGGCGATTCTGGCTCCGGAATTTCCGCTCGGGTTTGTTAAATAATCGTCCGTATGTTCATGGATGACGAACGCGCTTCCGTCCCGGTCGAGCAGGCTGAGTCTGCTCCCTTCTTTTAATGAAGTTTGCGGCGCGTTCATAATGACATCCACTTTACCGTCAGCCCCCACTTCAAGATTGGGGAGATCCCCGGCGTGATGACCCATCGGATTGTTGAAGCCGTGTTCTTTGTTCAAAGGGTTGAACGGTCCCCCGGCTGATTCGAAATCAGGTGCCTGACAAGTCCCTTTTTCATAAATATGAAATCCGAGAGAAGTGCCGGGCGGCAGATGCCCCGCTGATATATGAATGTCTGACCCTTCATCATCAGATTCCCTCACTTCGATATATCCGATCGTTTTTCCGTTTTGATTGATGAGTCCGGCATGCTCACGGTATGCAGATGCTTCCAATGCGCGGCTTTCCCCATGTTTTTTGGGCGGAACAGGAGCGGGTCTCCCCCCGCAGCCGCAAAGCGTAATTGATGCGAGCATGAGAAAAAGCAAGAGACGATTCATGCTTCCTCCCCCTTATTTTTTTACCCATCAGTCTTGTCAAAACGTGAAAATGGTAAACAAAAAAAGCCCCGAAAGGCTTTTTTAAAAATAACTGCGTGCTCCTAAATACGCTTTTTTCCAATACGGATTGCTTAAGTTTGAAACTTCAACCCCGGAGGAGCTTGCGTGAATAAAATCTCCTCCGCCCAAATACATTCCCATATGAGAAGGACCCGCTTTATATGTCGTAAAGAAGACAAAGTCGCCTGCTGACGGCTGGCTGATATGTTTCATCGTATTCCAATATCCGGCCGTGCTCAGACGGGAAACAGAGCTTACCTTATTTAAAAGGTAATAGATGTAACCGCTGCAATCGAAGCCCGCAGGCGTATTGCCTCCCCAGCGGTAAGGAACGCCGACATGTTTTTTCGCCTCGCCTATCATTCTGTCAATCTTTGAGCCTGTCACCGGAGGTTCCGGGGTATTCGGCTTGTTTGGCTTTGCCGGTTTGTTATCCGGCTGCCGCACAGGATCTTCTGTTTTTCCCGTTCCGTTAATCACCAGAACTTGTCCGATTTGAAGCACATCAGTTGTCAATTTATTTTTTTCTCTGATGAGCTGAGCGGTGATGCCGAACCGATTAGCAATTTTCCAGAGGGAGTCGCCTGCTTTTACTTTGTAAGTGGATGGCTTCTCAGAAGGGTTTGAATGAGATGGCGGTGTTTTGCCGCTGTTTCCGTTATGTGAAGAACCTTTGAGCTTTAATACTTGATTCGGATACAGCATGTCTGATGTTAATTGATTCAGCTTTTTCAGTTCGGCGATGGTGATCCCGGTTTGATTGGCGATTTTCCACAGCGAGTCACCCGGCTTCACAGTGTAAGTCCCTGATGCGCCTTTATCAGGCTTTGTCTGTCTGCCGCCTCCGTCCGTGCCGCCGGCAGACCCTTTAATTTTCAGTTTCTGGCCCGGATAGATGACATCTGAACTCAAACGGTTCAGGCTTCTCAGCTCAGAAACGCTCATTTTGTATTTTTTTGCGATCACCCATAATGAGTCTCCGTATGTAACTGTGTAAGCACCCGTGCTTCGTTTTCCCTTTTGTCCGGTTTTGCCGCTGCCGTCAGGAATGTGCAGCCGCTGTCCTGGGTGGAGTATCGTTGATTTCAGTTTATTTTCCGCCTGCAGGGCCGAAATACTTGTATGATATTGCCGGGAAAGCTTCCAAAGAGAGTCGCCGCTTTTTACTTGAATAGTTTTTGCTTCAGCGGGATGCACGGCGAAGGTTGAAGTCATTACTGCAGATACAGCCAGTCCGGCTGCGATTTTTTTCTTCATATAACGAAAAACCTCCTATTTATCATTGCTGAAAGGGACGTTCCTTTTCTTTGGACGCCGCCTGTTATGCAGGATTCATTCAGAAGTCGACATTAATTCCGATTCATTTGGCCTTAGATCATCACCAATGCCACACATTTTACATAAATTGAGAACATTTCACAAAAGACTTTGGAATCATTTTCATAACATGGCTTTTTTCCGCGACATTCCACCTTTCTTGTCTGTTTTTCATACAATTCTCTTTACGGCGTGAAAAATCCTCCCGAAAAACAATCAAAAAAAGCCCGCTTCCTTTAAAGGAAGCGGGTGACGGCTGATTACAGAACCCGGGTCTCGGCAGTTTTCACGTCTTCTGCTATCAATTCCGCTGCACGCTGTGCTCCGCCGGCCGCTTTCAGGGATTCTCCGATTTCAGAAGCTTTTGTCCGATATTCAGGATTTTCGCTCAATTCTTTTATTGCTTCAGTGAGCAGTTCCGCTGTTACATCTTCTTTTTTAAACATCTTGCCCGCGCCCGTGTTTTCCACTTGGCTTCCGACGGCGAACTGATCTGCGCCCATCGGAATGACGATCATCGGGGTTTTGTAGTAAAGCCCTTCGCTCGTACTGTTCATTCCGCCGTGAGTGATAAATAAGTCCGCTCTCTTCAGGATCTCAAGCTGCGGAACATAAGGCTTGACAATGACATTCTCAGGAATTTCATCAAGCTCCGCCGGATCAAGATGTTTGCCGATTGACATGACGGCTTTTCCGTTAAAGTTTCTGACCGCTTTTAAGCATTTATTAAACAATTCCTTCTGATTGTTAAAAATCGTGCCCATGGAAATAAACAGGACTTTTTCTCCTTCAAGCTGTTCAAACGGGAAATCTTGAGCCGCCGCTCTTTCGGTAATGGACGGGCCGACAAAGAGATAAGCATCGCCAAACTCTTCTTCTTTCGGCTGAAACGCTCTTGAAGTAAATACGATGGTTTTTCTGCCGTCATTTGAGAAAATATCATACGGCGTTTTAATGTCTGCGCTGAATTCTTCATTGATCCGGCTGACCGCTTCGGTATAAGCCGGATAATGAGATGATTCCTCTGATACAAGGTTTGTATTCGAAAACACTTCTTTAATAAATGCTTCATTCATTGCAAATGTCGTACAAAGTGAATATGCCGGCAGTTTCAGCTGGTTTCTCACGAGCCTTCCTGCCAGAAAATGATGATCATACAGGATGTAGTCGTAGGATTCATCTTTTACTTCCTCAAGAATACGGAGTGCGGCTTTTTTGGAAGTCTCAATCATTAATAGCAAAAACTCGGTAGCGTCCCGCTGTTCATCACCCGTTGCGTTTTTTCCGAATTCATCTTTTCGGAAATCTTCATATTCACGGAATTCCGCTCCGCTTGACGCGATTTTGTTCTCATATTCCTTCACCCCGTAATATACGACATGTTCCCCTTTTGCCTTCAGTTCTTTTACGACGCCTAAAGACGGATTGATATGGCCTTCTCCCGGAAAGCCGATCATCAATACATTTGCCATCTTTCCACTCCCTATTCTTTTAAATTTTATGTATATTTAAACGATAACACCAATACAGAAAAAGGTAAAGATGTTCACCTTATTAATATTAAATGGGTACAATATTCCCATTTTCTTATTATTTCGCATGAAGCGCCCGCGGAGAAACAAGCGGATACAGTCCGCCGTCTTTAGCAAAGGACATTTTTCCCGTTTCTTCTGAAACAACGAGCACGAGTGCATCAGTCACGGCCGAAAGTCCCATCGCGGCCCTGTGGCGCGTCCCGTATTTGAGATCGACATGTTTTGTTGTGAGCGGAAGCACATTGGCTGCTGATACAACCCGGTTTTCTCTGACCAATACGGCTCCGTCGTGAAGCGGATTGCCGGGATAAAAAATACTCTCAATTAAAGCCGCACTGATCTCGGCATGCAGGCTGGTCCCTTTTTGTATTATTCCGTCCAGCGGATCTGCACGTTCGATCACAATCAGCGCTCCGTGTTTTTCTTCCGCCAGATGCTGCACGGCCCTCGCCAGCTCTGTATAGGAAGGCGTAAAATGTTCGATATATGTCTGCAGGTAAAACGACGAAGCGACAGCCTGCATTTCCTGAAACGTATGTCCCAGTTCATCTAATTCACAAAGAAGGCATTGGTCTTTTTCATCCAATGTCCGCAGTATCATTCCGGCATCCTCTGTAATTTGTTTCAAATACGTTTGAACGGCAGCGGTAAACGCGCTTTCCGTCATTTGAGTGTGGCGCATGTCACATCAGCTCCTTTCCCTTATTTTCTGCATCGCGCGCATGGATATGCGCCGCTGTGTGCACCATAATCATGAAAGGAGGTGCACATCATATGGAATTCGCACGGCTGATGCAATATATCTGCACCTTTTTAGGGGTCATTTCACTTTCATTCATTTATGCCAAGATGTTTAAAAAGCCGAAACCGGACAAAAAAGAGTAGGCCGGCTTTCATTGCTTTTTATACATAAAATGTTATAATTTCTCTCGTTAAAATAAAGAAACGGGGAACCTAACTTGAGAGAAACGAACACGATCGGCCAAAAGGTCAGACAGCTGTTACATATCTTCATTCCGATTTTAATCACACAGGCGGGCCTTTCCCTGATCACCTTTTTGGATACGGTGATGTCAGGGAAAGTGAGCGCCGCCGATTTAGCCGGGGTTGCAATCGGTTCAAGCCTGTGGACACCGGTGTATACGGGCCTTGCAGGAATATTAATGGCCGTTACGCCCGTTGTTTCGCAGCTGTTTGGAGCCGGCAGACAAAAGGAAGTGCCGTTTTCCGTCATCCAGGCCGTTTATGTAGCGGCCGTTCTCAGTGCGGCGGTTATCCTGATCGGCTTTTTCACCGTTGATATGATCTTGGGACATTTGGGGCTGGAACCTCGTGTCCGGACGATCGCCAAACACTTTTTAGGGTTTTTATCCCTCGGTATTTTTCCTTTGTTTGTGTACACCGTTTTGCGCTCGTTTATTGATGCACTCGGCAAAACGCGAGTCACAATGCTTATTACGCTTTGCTCATTGCCTATTAATTTTGTCTTAAATTATGTATTTATTTTCGGAAAATTCAACATGCCGGCATTGGGCGGAGTCGGTGCGGGGCTCGCTTCCGCCCTGACTTACTGGTGTATTTGCACCATCAGCTTTTTTATCGTCTGCAGATTTGAGCCGTTTGCCGGGTACTCTGTATTTCGGAAACTGTACCGTTTTTCTCCGTCTGAATGCAGAAAGCTTTTGAAAATCGGTTTGCCTATCGGTTTTGCGGTATTTTTTGAAACGAGCATTTTTGCGGCTGTCACACTGCTTATGAGCCATTTTCAGACGGTGACGATTGCAGCCCACCAAGCGGCAATGAATTTTGCTTCCCTCTTGTATATGCTGCCGCTCAGCGTATCCATGGCCATGACCATTTTGGTCGGCTTTGAAGCAGGCGCAAAGCGCTATAGAGATGCCCGCTCATACAGCTATATCGGGATCGTGATGGCGCTTAGTTTTTCTTTATGCACGGCGGCTTTCATTTTGCTGTTCAGGCCGCAAATCGCCGGAATGTATACATCAGATCCGGCGGTGCTCATGTTGACGCAGCACTTTTTAATCTATGCGCTGTTTTTCCAGCTTTCTGATGCCGTAGCAGCTCCGATACAAGGCGCTCTGAGAGGATATAAGGATGTCAACTATACACTCGGCGCGGCTTTTGTGTCGTATTGGATTATCGGGCTTCCGGTCGGTTACGCAGTCGGCACTTATACGGGCCTCGGGGCATACGGCTACTGGATCGGGTTAATTGCAGGACTTGCCGCAGGAGCTGTCGGTTTATTCTTCAGACTGATGAAACTGCAAAAGCATTATGTGAAAAAAATGATGATTTCATAAAGGAGGAGCAGCAATGCCAAAACATAAACTGCTGTACGATTATTTAACTGAACGGGCGGAGGACATCAGTCAGACATGGTTTGATACCCTTCATGATACGGATCCTGATTCTGTTTATGCTTCTACTGACCCGGCTGTACTCACGAATCTGAAAAAACAAAATCTGGCGTTTAATTATCATCTCAATCGGATTTTTTCTGAAGAGAAGGAAGTATATACAGCGGCATTGGAAAAGTGGGCGTTTGAAGCCGCACGGGATGAAGAACATTTAAAAACTCCCATCCATTATATTATTCGCGAGTTTATCAGAGTTCGTGATTTGTATGTCGGCCATGTCAAGCAGTTTACCAGACTTCATTCAGACACCTTGACAGAAGAAGATGCCGAAGATATATTCCATACGCTGATTAAATCGTTTGATGTGGTGATTCATATTTTCATAGAGGAAATGTATAAAAACACAAACATTCAGCTTGAAGCGCAAAAAGAATTGATCACCGAGCTGAGCTCGCCGGTAATTGTGCTTTTTGACAATGTCGGACTGCTGCCGTTGATCGGGGATATTGACACAGCAAGAGCCAAAATGATTTTGGAGAATACGCTGCACCAGTGTTCAGAGAAGCGCATCACGCAGCTGTACATTGATTTATCGGGCGTAGCCATGATTGATACGATGGTTGCCCAACAGCTTTTCACCTTAATTGAATCACTCGGAATGCTCGGCGTGAAAGCGACATTATCCGGAATCCGTCCTGAAATCGCCCAAACCGCGGTGCAGCTCGGACTGAGTTTTTCAAATTTATCAATACGGTCTTCGCTTGCGGAAGCGATCGCCTCCGATCTGACACAAAAAAAGGGATAAGGCATTTCAGCCTTATCCCTTTTTTTATCAGTCTTTCCACGGATATGTCCAATACACTTCTTCTTCAAACCATGTCTGAAGAACCGGCTCGTTATTTTTTATTTTTTCTTCCAGCTCTCTCAGCATGCCTTCCGTTTGGGTGCGGTGCGCTTTTAATGCATTCATTTTAATATCGGCAACCTCTTTAATATCAAGAATGACATCAGGCTTGCCGACGGCTTCCTCCCTGTTGCGGGTGATTGCCATGCAAAGCGTGCGCGGGCGGTCCTCTTTTTTCTTTCTGTAAAGCGCTCTGATAACCGCTTCGCCGCATGCATCATGATCCGGATGGACGCCGTGCTCCGGATAGAATGTGACAATCAGACTCGGTTTTACATCGTCGATAATCTCTTCCATCATATCCGCGAGCCACTCGTCATCTTCAAATTCAAGTGTTTTATCACGAAGCCCGAGCATTCTCAGGTCAGTAACGTCCATTGCTTTGCATGCGTCGATCAGCTCTTGTTTTCTTAACAGCGGCAGTGTTTCACGGTTCGCGAAAAAAGGATCTCCCATGTTCCGGCCCATTTCGCCAAGCGTTGCGCATGCATACGTAACGGGAATATCTTTTTGTCTGTGTAAAGCAATCAGCCCTGCCACTCCGTATGATTCATCATCAGGGTGAGGCAGGATGACGAGTACATGTTCTTTCATGATTTTCACCCTTTTCTTTAAACTGTAAACGGCTTTTCGCTGATTTGAAGCGAAATCGCCAATTTTCCGCCCGGCAGATGCCCTGCCATTAACAAGCGGTCTTCGTCATCTACTGTATATTCAGTCAGACCTTCTGCGTAAATCCAGCCTTCTTCCGTTTTCAAACCGACGCGGTACGGGCCGTTTCCTTTGATTTTCGCCTGATGGTACGTCACTTTTGCATTGCGTATATAGGCTACAACCGTCATATTTTTCTCATTCAGATGCGCTGAATAAGAACCGGTCGTTGTTTCCAAATGGATATATACAGGACGATCGGCATATCGCTCTAAAGAAGTTTGCACATCTTCTTTTATGATCGCTTTCATAGCTGCTCCCCTCTTTCTTCTTTTAAAAATTGCAAACGCTTCGTATGTAGTTCAACCAATTCATATTTCTCAATCGGCCGCAGCCGGGAATCTACAATTCGCTGCACCGCCAGAGCAAACTTTTCCTCGGGTGTCTTCCGGAGCCTCGGATGTGTTCTTTGATCAAGCAGTTCAAGATCAATTGCCTTCTCCGCTTCTTCAAGAGTTGAAGCCGGGAGAGTGCGGTTACTCCACAGTGCCTGATAGGCTTTTGCTATGTCTTTATCAGTGCCCATTGTACAGCTCCTTTACATACTCGTAATGATTATACATAATTTAAGCTATCGCTGGAAAGCGAAAGGCTTAGCGGCTTTTTATCGGCCGCTTCCATTTGATCTGTGAAAAGGTAAACAAAAGCAATGCTGCCCATATACAAATGAAGGTAAACGCTTTTTGCCCGGAAAACGGTTCATGATACACAAATACGCCGAGCATAAGGGTAATGGTCGGCGCTATATATTGCAAAATGCCGACTTGATACAGCGGCAGACGCTTTGCCCCCTCTGCAAACAGCAACAGCGGCAAGGCCGTAAATACGCCTGCGAAAAATAGGAGCGCCCATGTTCCTGCCCCCAAGGACCCGGAAGTGCTCCCGTCAGCTGTATATCCTAAATAAACAAGTGCAGCCGGGGTAATCAAAAGCGTCTCCAGCGTCAGTCCCATCGTGCTGGACATGCGGGTTCTTTTTTTGCATAAGCCGTACAGGCCGAAGCTGAATGCAAGCAGCAATGCGATATAAGGAACCGCGCCATATTGAAACGCAGATATGATCACGGCCGCCCCGGCAATAGAAACGGCTGCTGTTTGCATCTTGTTAAGCTTTTCTTTTAAGAATAGGATGCCCAAAAGAACGGAAACGAGCGGATTAATGTAATACCCGAGACTTGCTTCAAGCAAAAAGCCGTGATTGACGGCCCATATGTACACAAACCAATTAACGGAAATTAAAACGGAAGCGAAAAAAAGCGCCAGCAGGCCCCCTTCCGATTTCAAAAGACGCAGTTCACGCCATCCGGTTTTCCACTTCTTAAGCACAGTTAAAAGCACACACATGAAAACAAATGACCATAAAATCCGGTGAGCTAAAATGTCCAATGCGGGTATTTGTTCAAGAAGTTTCCAATAGACCGGAAACAGCCCCCACATGGCGAAAGAACAAGCGGTATAAATGATTCCTTTTCTTGCGTTATTCCCTTGCACGGCCTTCCCCTTCCTTTCTGTAAACAGATTATATTATATCACGGGAAGCTTCCGGCGGGCATATACTATGTTGTCCGTTAAGAAAGGGTGAGATGCCGTGTTTGATTGGAACAAATATTTTCCCTTCCAAAATCAGTTCTCTAAAGAAACGTTTAAAAATGCTGATCCGAAAGATGTCGAGACATATGTCAACCGAGTGATGGAAAGCGTATTCGGCGCCGGTTATGCCGGACAGTTCCCTTTTCGCGACCCAATGTCCAAAAAGGCCGATCCGGTCGAAGCGGAACCGCCCAAGCCGGAAATTGACCTGTTTGAAACATCCGATCATGTTTTTGCGAAAATTCCCGCAGAACAAGAGGAACTCGACCGTATCAGGATTAAGCATACGTCACACAGCCTCGTTGTAGAGAACAGCAGTCTGGGAGAAGGAAAAAAAGAAATCGTCCTTCCGAGCCTCGTCAAACGAAAAGGAACAAAAGCAGTCTATAAAGACGGGATGATTGAAGTTATGTTTTCAAAACAGGAAGACTACAATCTATCGGAAGTGGAGATTTTAAGATAAAAAAACGGCCCGCGCGATGCAGGCCGTTTTTTCTTTAATAAAATGGCGGATAACCGCCGGCTCCCGGCCCGAAACCGCCGTATGGGACGCCTCCGTAACCGGCGAACCCGTACGGATAGCGGGGTCTTGTAAAACCTGTGGCAATCACGCCACCGAGAAGACCGCCTAAAAATCCGCCGAATAAAGGAGCGCCGAACAAAAAAGGACTTCTCGCCGGAAATCCGGCAGGACCGAAATTCCCGCGATACAATGCATGACGAGGGTACATGTTTTTCCTCCTTTATGTCTGCCTATTCTTAAGCGTATTCATAAAATGAGGAAATTGATTGGGCGATTGTAACAACATGTGCCTCTCTGTGATATTGCATTAATGTATAAATATTTTGGTTATAATTTGATTACATTTTGATTAATTGTTATACTTTTTTACAAGTTGCGACATGATAAAAAACCATCAGGGGGAATAAAATATGCCATTACTTCGTTTTGACGTTATTGAAGGCCGGGATGACGCAGCATTAAAAAAATTACTGGATACCGCCCATTACGCCATGGTTAAAGCTTTTGACGTCCCTGTAACGGACCGTTATCAGATCGTTCACCAGCATCGGCCTCATGAGCTTATCATTGAAGATACCGGGCTCGGTTTCAAAAGAAGCAAAGATCTTGTCATCATCAGCATTGTCAGCAAAGCGCGCACCGAACATCAAAAAGAAACGTTATATCAACTGATGGCTGATCAGCTTAAAACAGAATGCGGCATATCACCCGAGGACGTCATGATTTCCATTACAGAAAACGGGAACGCCGATTGGAGCTTCGGGCTTGGTGAGGCTCAGTTTTTAACCGGGAAACTGTAAAAGGCCTCCCCGCTTGTTCTGAATGATTGCAAACTGAATAAAAGAGGGATGTATTTTGGTTAGTAAGTTGTACCCTTGTTTGATATGCGGATTTAAAGGATTAGAGACAAGCCCCGTTTATAACGGCGAATATCAAAAAACATTTGATATTTGCCCCTGCTGCGGGTTTGAATTCGGTTACAGCGAAGACCATGACGTAAGCCTAGGGTTTATTGTAACGCCTGATCATTTAATTGAAGCAGCATTTCAGTTATACCGGAAACAGTGGATTGAAGGAGGAATGAAATTATTTTCTTTAAATGATGTTCCGGCGGAATGTAAAAATGATTATTTCCTTACATTTGATGCTTTATTAAAGCAATTAAAAGGCTTGAACCTCAATCTGAACAATTTTGATTTTAATGGTTTTTATGACGAGTAAACATTATCATTAAGAAAAGGCTGCCTTGGGCAGCCTTTGTTATTCATCACATGTGTCGTTGGCAGACCCCCCGGGCTCGCAAAAACTGTCTGCCCATTTTTGCATTTCCTGAAAAACGGCTTGCAGGGCCAAGCCTTTATCAGTCAGTTTATAAATGACTTTGACAGGTGTTTCAGGCAGCACCTGACGCTCGACGATTTCATTTTGTTCCAGCTCTTTGAGCCGCTCCGCGAGCATTTTTTGGCTGATTGTCGGTATCGTTTCGGTCATATCTTTAAATCGTTTCGGCCCGTCCATCAGTACATGGATAATGAGGCCGTTCCAGCGCTTTCCCAAAAGGGAAAAAGCGGATTCCATTTTAGGACACATTGTATATCCCACGTGAGTTCATCCCTTCATCTATGAATTGACAAGTTTTTTGTGATCCATTAAAATTAGTTTCCGAGTTACATTTAGTAAGCTTCTAACTTTTCTATTATGATAACACGTTTATCCGAAGGAGGAAACATGATGACATCCGTATTAGACGTTTTAAAAGAACGCGCATCTGTTAAAGAATACGATAAAGACGCGGTCATTACAAAAGAGGAATTAACAGAACTCCTTGAAATCACAACGCAAGCGCCTTCCGCCTGGAACCTTCAGCATTGGCATTTTCAAGTCTTTCACAGTGATGAAGCAAAAGCTGCCCTGCTTCCGGTTGCTTTTAATCAAAAACAGATTATTGATTCATCAGCAGTTATTGCCGTATTAGGCGACTTAAAAGCAAATGAAAATGGTGAAGACGTTTATGCTGAACTGGCTGAGCAAGGCAATATCACAGAAGAGATTAAACAAACGCTTTTAGGCCAGATTAACGGTGCATACCAAAATGATCAGTTTGCCCGTGATTCAGCATTTTTAAACGCTTCTTTAGCAGCGATGCAGCTGATGCTTGCCGCTAAAGCAAAAGGCTACGACACTTGCGCGATCGGCGGATTCAATAAAGAGCAATTCGTTAAGGAATTCGACGTGAGCGAGCGTTTCGTGCCCGTCATGCTGATTTCAATCGGTAAAGCCGTTAAGCCGGCGCATAAAAGCAACCGGCTGCCTGTATCTAAAGTGTCAACTTGGCTGTAAGATGAAAGAAACCCTTAGTCCGCTTAAGCAGACTAAGGGTTTTTTATAGGAATCGCTCACTGTACCAGGTTCGTGCCTGCTCTGCTTCCTGCTGTGTGAGCTGATGACCGCCCTCCTGCCATTCAAGAGCAACGGATGCATGAGCATCTGTCAGATACTGATAAAGCTCCTCCGATTCTTCTTTTGTACATAGTGGATCGCGTATTCCCGCACCGATAAACACAGGCAGCCCTTCCATATCAGGCAGCTTCACTCCGCGTATCGGCACCATCGGATGATGCAGAACCGCTCCTTTCAGTACATCTTTATAATGAAACAAAAGACTTGCTGCAATATTGGCGCCGTTTGAATAGCCGGCAGCAATCACGTTTTCTCTGCTGAATCCGTACATTTGCGCCGCTTCCTCAATAAAATTCTTTAATTCTTCCGTCCGTTCAATTAAATCTTTCTCGTCAAATACGCCTTCTTTCAGCCGCTTAAAAAAACGGGGCATGCCGTTTTCCGACACTGATCCTCTGACCCCGAGCAGACTTGCGTTCGGATCGATAAAACGTCCGAGCGACAGAAGATCATGTTCATTTCCTCCCGTTCCGTGCAAAAGCAGCAGAACATTTTCTGACGTTCCCTGTTCAAACACATGTTTCATCATCATTCTCCTTTCTCCATTTTGGGCAAAACAGCTGTAATCTGGCTGCGATGCTCTTCCAGCCATTCCGGAAGCTTCAGGTCTGTTCCGAGATTTTCAAAGGATTCATCCGTCATAAAGCCCGGTTCATCGGTTGCCATTTCAAATAAAATGCCGCCGCTTTCCCTGAAATAAATTGATGTGAAGTAAGACCTGTCAAGAATGTCAGATGAAGCAAGATGAGAATCAGCAAGAATATCCTTCCACTCCGCCTGCTCTTTTTCACTAGTGCGGAAAGCGACATGATGAACTGTCCCGTAACCGCCGATACCTGTTTCTTTCGGCGCAAGGTCAACATCTATAATATGTCCGATCCGCGCCTCCGATTGCAGCCTGACAATCTGATGCTCTTCTCCTGTCTTTGAATAACCGAAGCGTTCTATGAGAAATTGAATGGTTGCTTCAGGACGGTACGAGTACAGAAGAACACCTCTCATGCCTGTGATCGCTTCTTTTTCAGTAATGCCCGCAGGAGTCCATTCACTTTGTCCGCTTCTTTCATCTTCCATTATGGCAAGCGGCAGGTCTTCTGTATCATTAAAGAGAAGCACTTGTTCAGACAGCATGATCTGTTCTTTTACAGACAAGCCGTTTTCTTCAAGCCGGCGCTTCCAAAACGCGAGTGCTCCTTTCGGCACGGAGAAATAAATTCTTCCGGCCTGCCCTTTTCCCACGGTTCCCGGGCGGCTTCCCTGAAAAGGAAAAAATGTAATAATCGTGCCCGGCTCTCCGTTTTGGTTGCCGAAATAAAAGTGATAAGTGGCCGGGTCGTCAAAATTAACGGTTTTTTTAACGAGCCGCAAACCCAGCACTTCAGTATAAAACCGTAGATTTTCAGCAGGATCTTTTGCAAATGCGGTAACATGGTGCAATCCTTGTGTATCCAACGTATTCACTCCTAAATATCTTGATTTCGAGATATTAACTATTCTAATTTAATATGAATGAAGATGCAACTAAAGTGTTTCAGTTAAAAAAGTAATAGAATTCTTTTTTTTCTGAAAAATATCTTGTGATCTTATCTGACACCTGCTATGATAAGGAGCATTATCAAGTTTCAGGAGGAAAGTAAATGGTCAGAAAAGCACTAATTTTCGTTCTCATCTTAATCCCTTTCAGCCAGCTAGCCCTGCTGTCAGCCGCTAATCGGGTTCATCCGATCATTATCGGGCTGCCTTTTTTTCATTTCTGGCTGCTTTTATGGATCGCAGTCACTCCATTATGTTCGTTTCTTATTTATAGGCTGCAGAAGAAACAAGGAGGACTGGACTGATGCCCGCAAATATAACAGCATTGATCATTACAGCCATCATCGTTTTAACCGTTGTCTGTATCGGCTTTATAGCCGGGAGAGACAAATCATCACGCACTTCTGTTGAGGAATGGTCTGTCGGCGGCAGACGGTTCGGGGGGCTCCTCGTCTGGTTTTTAGTCGGCGCGGATCTTTATACGGCTTATACGTTTTTAGGCTTAACAAGCACAGCCTACACAGGGGGAAGCGTTGCTTTTTTTGCAATCCCGTATTCTGTTTTGGCGTATTTTATCGCTTATTTCTTTCTGCCGAAGCTGTGGAAAGTGGCAAAAATACACAAATTAACGACGCTTGCCGATTATGCCCGTGAGCGTTTTGACAGTAAACTTTTGGCCAGTCTTGTCGCCATTGTCGGCGTTCTTATGCTCATTCCTTATATTTGTCTCCAGCTGAGCGGAATTCAAGATACGCTTCAGGTGGCCGGAACGGGTGTCATTAATGTCAATATGGTCGTCATCATCTCTTTTATTCTTGTAGCGCTGTATACTTTTTTCAGCGGAATTAAAGGGCCGACCTTTACGGCGATTATTAAAGACATTCTGGTGTGGGTGATTATGCTGTTTATGGTCGTCTCACTCCCGCTGATCCATTTTCACGGCTGGACGCCGATGATTCACACCCTGGCTGAAAAAGCGCCGCAAATGCTGACGATCCCGGACTCGGGGCCGAAAGGAATCCCTTGGTTTGTCACAGCTTCCATCGTATCTGCGCTGGCGCTCTTTATGTGGGCGCATGCGGCAACCGGCGTATTTACGGCAAAAAGCGCAGATGCCGTCCGCAAAAACAGCATGTTTCTGCCGCTTTATAATATTGTTTTAATTCTTGTTATTTTTCTCGGCTTTATCGCGTTTCTTGTCCTGCCGGAAGATACCAATCCGCGGCTCGCTTTATTGAAGCTGATTCAAACGTCTTACGGCGGAGTCGCGCAGGGCTTTGCTTACTCCACGATTGCCCTTGCGTCATTGATTCCCTGCTCTATCATGGCCATCGGAGCATCAAACTTATTTGCGAATAACTTATATCGGGATTTGATTCACCCGAATGTGTCACCAAGCAAGCTGACGATGATCACCCGTTCAATGGTCTTTGTCGTCATCGGGCTCGCGCTTTTATTCGGCATGCTGTTCCCGACTGCGCTCGTTACCCTTCAGCTTCTCGGTGTTTCCGGCATGGTTCAGATCTTTCCGGCTATCGCCGTCAGTCTGTTTTGGAAGAATCAAACGAAAGAAGCGACAATTATTGGTCTTCTCGTCGGTCTTATCGTGACATTCACGGTAAATATCACCCAATCCGCCCACGGTATATATGAAGGCTTTTGGGGTTTGACCGCTAACATGGCAGCCGTTATTATCCTTAACCCGTTTTTTGTAAAAAAAGCGGCTTCAAACGCCGTCAAAGACGGTTTATTCAATAAAGCGCCTTCTGATCAACTGAACCAAAAAGGCGCTTAACAGAAAGAAGCCGGCACGTAAATGTGCCGGTTTTTCACTTTTTTCACTTCCATTTGTAGGTAGCCACAGTTTTAGCCGGAATGACAGCTTCAAACTGCCGATTTTCTGAAACGACATGGAATTTTTGATCGGCGGATGTCTGGTTGATTACGACTGTCACAATGGATTGATCAGGATTAAGGAACGATACATTCGAGACTGTGTTTTTGGAGCCGTAATTACTTTCTATCCGCTTTGCTCCACGGTCGATAAATTTTGAAAAGTTTCCTGTCATATGAAAGATCGGGATATTCCAATAGCGGTCAGGGTTTTTGGCATCCTGAATAAACAGCGTCGGGTCTGGGATGCCTATCCAATGATGCGTCTTGATTTGACTGTCGAGCATCGTTACCCACGCATTATAGCTCGACGCGCCGTTGCGGAAATACTGCGCGATCCGGTCCGCCCCTGCCGTCCCCCAGACAGACCGCTCCGTTAAGTGAATAGATTGATCAGGATATCTCTTTCCGATTTCCGACATGACGGAAAGGTCACCGTCATAATCGTGAAAAGCGATGCCGTCTGCCGCCCGGTTTCCTTTTTTATCATCTAAAATCGGCGGAATATAGTTCCACGCCCCGCTCGCATTGTGATCATAAATCCAAATTTTCGTGTCAATTACGTGTTTTTTCATTTCTTTTTTTAAGGCCAGTGCCAGTTTGCGCTGCTGAGACGGCGGCATATACATGCTCGGATAGTCGATTTCCAGCAAAGGTTCATTTTGAAGGGTCATGGCATAAATCGGAATTCCCTGCTTTTCGTACGCCTCAATAAATTTGCGGAAGTAAACGGCCAGTGCGTCGATATATTTATCTTTCAGCTTTCCCCGCTTGAGGTTTTCATTCGTTTTCATCCAAGCCGGCGGGCTCCACGGCGAGGCAATGATTTTCAGTTCCGGATTGATCGCCAGCGCTTCCTTGATGGTTGCTGTAATGTGTAAATCAATATCCTTTTGGATCGAGAAATGACGGAGCTTAGGATCTGTTTGGCCTTCAGGCATATCGTCATACGTATAAAATTCCTGTGCCGTAAAATCAGATGTCCCGATCGTTATGCGCATAACGTCCATGCCGATACCATCTTTGGGATCAACCAGTTTTTTCAGCACTTCTTTTCTTTTTGCGGGTGTCATTTTTGACAAATTATGGATTGTGGATTCTTCCAGGGACGATCCTACGCCTAACACACTTTGATAGCGGCGCGACGGATCAATATACACAGCGGCGGAGTCAGAAGCCTTCTTTTTTGTCAATGTAAGCGGTGTTTGTTCGTCTAAGGCGTATTTCACTTCCAGCGGCCCGTCATACCACGTACGGGAAGCCGGATCTTTTTCAGAACTGAACCACACCCTTACTTTGTTTTTGTCTGAAGCCTTCCGATCAGCCGCATACACTTCGGTTTCCATGCTGCTTGATATGAAAAAGAAAAACAAAAGAAAAACCAGCGTCTTGTGCAGACCTTTTTTAAAAAACATGAACCACCATCCCTTTCCTTATTTTTATAAGCGATTCTAAATGAAAAGCCGGACAGTCACCTCCTTCCCGCTTAAATGAATGCGTTTTCAAAATTACTGATAAAAAGCAGGCTTCACACAACGGTGAAGCCTTCCCTTTTTACACCTTTAGGATACATATGAACCGTTTGTTTCAATTACTTTTTTATACCATTCAAATGAGTCTTTCTTAAGCCGCCTCATTGAACCATTGCCTTCATTATCCCGATCAACATAAATCATACCGTAGCGTTTTTTCATTTCTCCGGTTGTAAATGACACGATATCAATAATTCCCCATGGTGTATAGCCCATTACATCCACACCATCATATGTGATTGCTTTTTTCAAAGCTTTTATATGTGACGATAAATATTCAATTCTTGCTGTGTCATGAATTGAACCGTCCTCTTCTAATGTGTCGATGGCGCCGAATCCGTTTTCCACGATAAATAATGGAATCTGGTAGCGGTCGTATAAGCGGTTTAATGTGTACCGTAAACCGGTCGGGTCAATCGCCCAGCCCCAATCACTCGCTGTAATATAAGGATTGTCCACGCCGTTTGGCAATCCTCCGTTTACGACATCCCCGGTATTATCGTTTGATACATCACTTTTTACGGTTGTAGACATGTAATAGCTGAATCCGAGGTAGTCCACTCGGCCGTTTTTCAAAATCTCTTCATCACCGTCTTCAAAGTGTATCTGATAGCCCTCTCTTTCAAATTCTTTTAACGCATAGCTTGGATAATATCCGCGAACCTGCACGTCCGGGAAGAAAAAACGCTGTCTCATCGTTTCTTCAGCCAGCATCACATCATCGGGGTGAGATGAGTACGGGTAAATCGGAACATGTGATACCATCGCGCCGATCCTGAACTCGGGATTGATTTTCCTTCCCTTCGAAACAGCCAATGCGCTTGCCAGCAGTTCGTGATGGCCGGCCTGATACATGACTTCTTTTGCGTTTTCGTTTTCTTTGACGGCCACGCCCGAGTTCGTCCATAAAAAGATCGGATTATTCACATCCATCTTATTATTGATTTCGTTAAACGTCATCCAATACTTCACCTTATGTTTATAGCGTTCAAAACACACTTCAGCGAATTTCACAAAAAATCCGACTGTTTTTCTGTTTCTGAAACCGCCGTATTCCCTCGCCAAATGGAGCGGCATCTCAAAATGTGACAGCGTGATTACCGGTTCAATCCCATGTTTCAGCAATTCATCAAACACTCGGTCGTAAAAAGCCAATCCTTCCTCATTGGGCTCGGCTTCATCACCTTTAGGAAAAATTCTGCTCCAGCCGATGGACGTTCTTAAACATTTCAGACCCAGCTCGCTGAATAATGCGATGTCTTCTTTATAACGATGATAAAAATCGATCGCTTCATGATTCGGATAAAATTCCCGCTCTTCAATTGTATCTGTTATTTTCCGGGGCACACCATGCGCGCCTGCCGTCATGACGTCCACTACACTCGGCCCCTTGCCGCCTTTATTCCATCCCCCTTCAAATTGGTGGGCTGCCAGAGCGCCTCCCCATAAAAAATCTTTTGGCAATGTCCCCATCGTTTATATCCTCCTTTATTTGACTGCCGCTTGCATGCCGAATAAATGCACTGCAGCCGCTTCAAGCATCCGCTTCGCAAGTGTAGAAGAAATCCTGCCTTTATTTTCATATTATACGTTTATATTATAATTGTACCGGTATAATTTATCAATACATAAACAATCTTAGTTAATTTACGAAATGGCTTTTAAAAACGATTATGCTATAATTCTGAAAGAAGCGGGACAATAAATGAATGAGGAATGTATATGTTAAAATACCAGCAAATCGCGAAAGATATTGAAAAATACATAGAAGAACATCAGCTGCAGCAAGGGGATAAACTGCCTGTGCTGCAAACCTTAATGACCCGGTTTAACGTGAGCAAAAGCACAATCACCAAGTCCTTAGATTTATTAGAAAAAAAGGGGATTGTGTTTCAAGTAAGGGGAAGCGGCATTTTTGTCAGACGGAATAAAAGAAAAGGGTATATCAGTCTGCTTTCTAATCAGGGATTTAAAGAATCACTTGAAGATTTTAATGTCACTTCCAAATTATTAGCGCTGGAAGTGAGAAAACCCACGCCTGAGGCTGCCCAAAATCTGAATATGCCGCCTGACGGCGACGTGTATTATGTCAAGCGAATCCGATATATTGACGGGCTGACATTGTGTATCGAAGAGTCATTTTACAACAAATCGATTATTACGTATTTGAATAAAGAGATCGTGGCAGAATCAATATTTGATTATATTAGAGAAGGTCTCGGGTTAAAGCGCGGTTTTTCAGATTTATATCTGTACGCGGGGATGTTAAATGAGGAAGAAGCAGAGTACTTAGGTCTGTTTACAGGAGCGCCTAAGCTTTGCGTTGAAACGATTTTTCATTTAACCAACGGCCAGCCGTTTGACTACTCAAAAGTCACCTATCACTATGAGCAATCACAGTTTTTCATTCAGGCGAACAGCCACCTTTTTGAACAGGAAACGACATAAGACGGGCTTTTCGCAAACAGAAAACACCCAATGCGCGAGCGACGCATCGGGTGTTTTTTACTATTTCATATTCTTATTTAATGTTTCAACGGCTGTTTTCATTTGTGTATCGTTGTCCGCAAGCTGTTTTTGCAGATCCGTCATCAATTTTGCCGTTGTGTCTCCCGTTACAATGCCTGTTTGTTTCAGTTTCTCTTTTGCTTGGAATTGTTTAACGGCTTGTTCAAATGCTTTATCATACGTGCCGTTTACATTCACGCTGTACCCCAGCGCTTTCAGCATTTTTTGCGCATTGGTGACGGTGGTTCCGGAATCCCCGTATTTGTATGTTTTTTTCGCATCTAAATACGGCAGGTTCGCATATTCAGGAAGCTTAACCTGATATTGCGGTTTGATGCCTTTTTTATGAATCCACTCTCCGTCCGCTGTCAGCCATTTAGCGATTGTCAGTTTAACGGTAGAACCGTCGCTGTAATCTTTTGCCGTCTGCACGGTTCCTTTTCCGAACGTTTTTTCGCCGATCAGCGGAATGCCCGATGATTCATGCAGCGCAGCCGACATGATTTCCGCGGCGCTCGCGGTGCCGTCATTGACAAGGACGACTGTCGGTTTTGTCACTTTGCGCTCTTTCGTCGCTTTCATGACCTCTTTCGTGCCGTCTTTGTATTCGACCTGCATGATATTTTTCCCTTTATCGATAAACATGTTGCTCATTTTGATGGCTTCATCCATCAGTCCGCCCGGGTTGCCCCTTAAATCGAGAATGTATCCTTTCGCTCCTTGTTTTTCGAGGCTGTCAATGGCTGAATTCAGCTCTTTTGCCGTCGATTCGGAGAAGGATGTGATTTGGATTTCGCCGATGTCTCCTTTTTTCATTTCAGAGTACACCGTTTCAACCGGGATGGTGTCACGTTTGATCGACAGGTTCAGATCGCCGACACCCGCTCTGTGCAGCACAAGCTTGACGTTTGTTCCCTTTTTGCCGCGGATTAATGCGACGGCTTCGTTTACATTAAGGCCTTTAACGCTTTTGCCGTTGACCTTCAAGATCTGGTCATTCGGTTTAACCCCCGCTTTTTCCGCGGGTGACCCTTTAATCGGCGATACGATCAGGATGCTTCCGTCCTTTTCTTCCACTTGTGCGCCGATGCCTTCAAACGAAGCGGAAATTGTTTCTTCAAAAGACTTTCCTTCCTGCGGGTCCATATAAGAAGAATATGGATCATCCAGGGAACTGATCATGCCTTTTATCGCTCCGTCTACTAATTTGCTGTCATCTGTTTTTTGATAGTAATCACTTTTAATCTGCTCGTAGGCTTTATTGAATTTCTCAAATTTGCTGTTCGTCAAAGCAGCCGAGCCTTGTCCGAAAATGGTCGTATTGCCCGTGATAAACAGCGTAAGCGCCGAGGCTGCGACCGCAGTGATCAATATAATAAAAAACAGTTTAAATTGCCGCTTCAAGAAAACACCACCTTTTTATTCTTACATTATTATCATAGACGAACGCTCATTCGTCAACTTCAAACGTGAGGCGCCCTTCTTTCCCGTTTACCCAAACCTATGCTTTTCTCTCAACATATGCTGAGGAAAAAAGGAGGATTCGGCCTTTGAGCAAATATTTAGAAATGCTGTCCTTATTCGGAGTCGGAGGGGCTCACCCCGGCGGGCTCGCTTTTTCCAAAGCCGTTCTCACAAAAGCGGCTCCTCCTCCTGGCGAACCGATTCTTGACGCCGGCTGCGGAACGGGACAGACGGCCGCTTATCTCGGCCACCTGCTGTATCCCGTCACCTGTGTTGATAAGGATCCCATTATGCTTGAAAAAGCAGCAAAACGATTTGCCGCTGAAGGCTTAACCATTCCGGGCTATTTGGCGGAGCTTGAGCGGCTTCCGTTTGCTGAAAATCAATTTTCCGCCGTTCTTTCCGAATCAGTTCTCACCTTTTCAAATCTTGATTCATCGCTGTCTGAAATCCTTCGGGTCCTTAAACCCGGGGGTATGCTGATCGGCATTGAAGCTGCTTTACAAAAGCCCATGCCGGAAAACGCCATCACGCAGATAAAAGACTTCTACGGTTTTACCGTATTGCAGGATGAAACGGCATGGAAACAGAGATTGCTTCAGCAAGGCTTTCAGAAAGCGGATTTCATTCCCGCTGTCTATGAAAACAATGCGCAGGAGCCGACTACAGAAATGGATTTATCGCCCGTTATTCAGCCGTTTCACTACGATACGCTGACGGCTCATTACGAGCTTATGCAGACGTACCGTGAATATATGGGACACTGCGCTTTTGTCGCTTACAAGTAAAACGGCGATTGTCCTCCTGTTTTCGTCCAACCTTTTTACCGCACTCTATCATAAGCTGACATAGAAAGATAGGTTGGATAGGAGGAGAAAAGATGCAAAACTATTATCATCTTTGCCGGCAGCACCAGGGAAAAGTAGCAAGAATTACAGAACGAAACGGCAGAGTCCACGTCGGAAGGATCGTACGGGTGACTAACAGCAAAGTGTATATCGCCCCTGTCGGCGGCCGTCACAGAGGATACGGGTTCGGCTATTGGGGAGGCTGGGGAGGCTGGGGAGCAGCCTACGGCATCGGCCTTGGTTTGATTACCGGATTTGCGCTTGGAGGTTTACTCTTCTGGTAATAAAGAAAGCCCGCTTTCTATTTTTCAAGCGGGCTTCTTCTTATTACACTTTCTTTACTTCATTAAAATATTCTTCAAGCGTTAATTGATGGTCATGGATGGCTTTTGCCGCTTTTTTGCCTACATAGCGTAAATGCCATGGTTCATACTCATACTTTGTGACATTTTCTTTGCCTTTAGGATAGCGGATGATAAAGCCGTATTCATACGCATGGTCTTTCACCCATTTGCCGTCTGCCGTATTTCCGAACGCTTCATTCAGCTCATATCCGTTGCTTTTGCTGGAAATGTCCATGGCCAGCCCCGTCTGGTGTTCGCTTTGCCCTGGATATGCGACGGCTTCTTTCGCCTTTTTTTCACCTTTCAGACTGACTTCATTATCGAAAATAACTTTCTGTCTGTCATAAGAGCGGTATCCTGAAACGGCAACCAGGTCATAACCTTCTTTTTTTCCGGCGCTGAATAGTTCCGCCAAAGCATCGGCGGCAGGTTTGCGGATATATCGTTTCTCGATTTTCTCAGTAAAAGAAAATTCGACTTTCGGGATCACGAGATCATTCGGTTTATAATCTCCCGGCAGCGTGTATGTCTTATTCACGAGCGCAAGTGTATTTGTCGGGTTTTGAATGGTCTCAAGCCCGTTCACTTCTTTAATATCATTAAAATATTTGCTCTCCAATACAAAATCGCTGTTTTCTGCCTTCGTTGTTTTTTTGCTTGATGTGTCATCTGATTGTTTTGTTTCAGCTGCTGTTTTTGTGTCCTTGTGGCTGTCGCCGCCTGAAATGCTGCAGCCGGTTCCCACGATTGCGGTTACGCTGAGAGCGGCAGCGAGCGAAAACCATTTAGTGGATTTCTTCATTTTACACTTACCTTTCTTTTTTTGAATCAGGGCGATGCATAAAGAAGAGGGCTGCTTTAATCAGCAGGACCCTCATCTCAAGTTTACGATACAGTATGCAGCGCCAGTTTAATCATATCATGAAAAGTCGTTTGACGCTCTTCTGCCGTTGTTTCTTCTCCCGTTAATACGTGATCGCTTACAGTCAGGATAGACAGCGCTTTTTTTCCGTATTTAGCGGCAAGCGTATATAAAGCAGTCGTTTCCATCTCTACGCCGAGAACGCCGTATCTGGCAAGCTTTTCGATTTGGGAGTCTTCATTGTAAAACTGATCGGCGGTGAATACGCTTCCGACCGCTACGGGAAGATTGTTTTTTTGCGCTTCCTGGTACGCTTTATGAAGCAGTTCGAAGTCTGCGCAAGGAGCATAATCTACACTGCCGAAGGCGACACGATTCATCTGTGAATCAGTCGAAGACGTCATAGCCAAAATCACGTCACGCACCTTCACGTCATTACGGATGGCTCCGCATGAGCCGACTCTGATTAAGTTTTGAACATCATAGCTTTGAATCAGTTCATTCACATAAATAGAGATAGACGGAACACCCATGCCTGTGCCTTGGACTGATACTTTTTTGCCGTTATATGTACCCGTAAATCCGTACATTCCTCTGACTTCATTATAGCATTCCACATTTTCAAGATAAGTTTCCGCAATAAATTTCGCTCGGAGCGGATCTCCCGGCAAAAGCACTGTATCCGCAATTTGGCCTTTTTCTGCGTTTATATGTACACTCATTTCCTTTTCCTCCTGCCTATTCAAACTCCCACCCATTGTACACTGAATAACGGTAAGAGACAATCATCAGCATGATCAGGGCGATCTTGGGCAGAATATGCGGGATGACAAGCCTAAAGAAAAAGGAGTGAACATAATGGGCAAAAAACAGCGCAACCGGGTGACCGGCCAGAAAAAGAACAATCACGTGCCCGTTTCAGACGTCATTGCAGCTGATGAAGCGCACGGAAAAGAGCATTCCGCCGCTAAACGGAAGCCTTAACACTGTCCTTCCCAGACAATACGGAAGCCGGCTGAAGATTCAGCCGGCCCCGTCTTACCTCGGCTGGACGAGCAGCCGGTTAATTTTGCTCCATCCCGCAGGGTTAAGCCTGTAATAGGTCTTTCCTTTTCTTCCTTCGTCTATGAGTATGACATCTCCGGTCGCTATGAATCTGGCTTGATAGTCGTTTGGGACCGTATCAGGCACATTAAAAACAGAAAATGCCCTTTCCAGTGCGTCTTGATGATTGTCAGCGGCCAACTCTGTCCGATAGACGACCCTGTATCCCTTTTTCTCGCCGTAGCGGGGTGTTTGAAAAATCGTCACATCATAGGCACAAGTCTTTTTTTTAAACACGGGCAGCGATAACAGCATCAAGATCCCTCCCTCTTATTTCTTAATAGTATTAGCGTTTTTTCTCATTTTTCCTGTCTCTATTTTTGTCGAAACGGATGATACTTTTCGTCAAAGAGCGCAAAAAGCGAAACGAGGCAAAGTCCGAGACTGAATCCGGCAAGGACATCCGTCGGAAAATGCGCGCCCAAATAAATTCTGCTGAATCCGATCAGAATGACGAGAACTCCGGTAAAGACGGTGACGGCGCGTTTTCTTTTCGTGAAAAACGGAACATGCTTGATCAAAAAGTAAGCGATGACGGGATACACCACTGCCGAATTCATGGAGTGGCCGCTCGGAAAACTGTATGAGGTTTCATGGACGAGCGCTTCAAAAGCGGGTCTGGCTCTTTCAATCAATTCTTTTATTTTTATGTTTACAATCCGTTCAATGAGAAAGAGAAGCGGCAAAAAAACAACATCCGGCGTTTTTTTGTACATATACAGAGCCGCGCCTGTCAAAAGAAGAAGCGGCAAAAGCACCGCGGTCGTGCCGAGCTCCGTTATCCATAACATCAATTCATTCAGCCAGGCAGCCCTGATCCTGACAGCCGCTTCTATCACACGCTCATCAAAAACCCGGACGGCTTCTATCCGGATCGCTGCTGCGAGCAGAATAAACAATGCGAAAAGACTTGCTGGCTTGTACAACGTTTTCCCCCCATGTTTCATTCTCCCGAGCTGATTGAAAAAACCGAAGCTTTTTCACTTCGGTTCCGCAGTTTCATTCTTCATCAAGCTCTTCGTCTATCATACATTTTTCTAATAAATAATCAAAGGTGATGTCGGCTATTTCGAAGATTTCCTCTTCACTCGGTATGTACCCGCGCATAGCAAGCTGACTGTAAAAATAATCAGCTATTTCTTCTGTGTCAATCACAAGATCTATTTCTTTCATGCAAACACCGCCTCCTTTTTTATGTTTTATGAAAAAACCGTTCAAATTATACCCGAAAGTTCTAAACGTTTTGTCCGCTCATATACTTTAAAAAACAAGCCCCGGAGGGAGAAAAGATGATGACGAAAATGATGGCTTTATTGGACGGAGATGGATTTGATATCGTATTGGAAAAAGTGCTGAAAGGAATGTCGTTTGTAATCTTTGCCGGCTGTCTGCCCTGGTTTTTATATGTCACCGTCCGTTTTTTTGCCGGCTAGCTGAAATGCTCCCGCAGGCTTTCCAGCACAAAATTCATCATATCTTTATATTCTTCGTCACCGAACAAATGATAAAGAATCTTATAATCGTTATAAATATCAAGCAGCTCATCTACAATCGATACCGCCAGCACATGCAGGGCATCGGGATCATCAGCATCGCCTTCAAACTGAAGAAGAGCAGACGCGACGGTATCCTCGCCGATCTCATGAGATGCTTCCCCAACATAGTGGACAAACAGCAGCTGATGCACAAACTGATCCATTTCATATTTTCTCAGAACCAGCGTGAGATCCTCTTCCTCCGTTTCAAGCCACTCTCCGTCTTTCAGCCGAGTCAGCTCATAAATAATATCCTCCCAGCCATCCTCTAAATATCTCCATATTTCAGTTCTGTGACCGATGACACGGAATAATTCCTTTCCGTAGTCCTTTACATATACGACGTCGCCGATCAGAAATTCATATTCAATATCCAATTTCTCCATATCGACGATCACGCCCTCATAATCTTTATAAAGCTGGATGGACGATTCAAAATAAAGCACTTCATTATGATTGACTTCGTAAAGATAATGTTTATCAATTTGATGAACCTTCGTAATGGTGCCGACGGTTCCGTACATCACGACGACCACGATGTCTCCCACTTGAAATTTCGGTTTATCTGGCTTCATGCTGTCTCCCCCTTGCCGCGGACTGTCATACGCTATCGTATGCCGGCCGCCATAATTTCGCATGGGCATGAAAACCACAGGAAATATCTATTTCTGCACCTGTTCAAAATGTCAAAAACCGCAATATGCTTGTGCGTTTTTTCACTTAACGTAACAGAAGCGTCCGATGATATTCCGCTCTCAATTGACTGAGCAGTAACACTGCTGAAACAAAAAGCTTCTATTTTTATGAGTTTTTATTTTTTTCTCTATGACGCAAAGGAAAATACCCGGCCCGAAGGCATGTTGACAACAATATCACCGCCGTAATGTTCAAGATTTGCCGTGAAACACATCATCGAAGGTGTATGGAGATTCAATTCAGGCTGCATATTTGCAACAGAAAAAAACCGCACAATGTGCGGTTTTTCGTCAGGCGTGATGCACCTCGGTCTCATATTTTTCCCAAGCTTCATCAAATGTCGCCATCGTTTCTAAATAGTCGGCGCTCAGTTCTAAATAAGAACTGAGCTCGTGATAATCGCTTGACGTTTTCGGAAAGCCGTGATCTTCGTATGCCTGATTCGCAAACTGGCTGATTGCGTCCTGCGGCTTGGGATGCCTGTATTTCATCAAATAGTGATAAAAGGATTTCATGGGTTTCCCCTCCTGATGACTGTCTTTTGTTGTACTATTATACAATTCAAGTGTGAAATTACAACAAAAGAAGACTAGGAGAAGTCAAAATAATTTCGTTTCAAGATCCGTTCTGTCTCCATCAGCTCTTGATATGTGAGTGTTTCCGGTAATTTTTTTGCATCGACTAAAAAAAGCTGATTTTCGATTTCCGCTATGACCGCTTCCTCCTGATAAGTCATGCCGCAGGAGGAACAGGCGAATGCGGGTGTTTCTGTAATTTCTATGGCCCTCGTACCGTCAGGAAGCTCCCAGTACACAGCCGCCTGACTAGCTGACGCCTTCTGATTGCCGCACCACTCGCATGGCTTCACGGCGACTCACCTCCGACTTCCGATCCTGCTTTTTGCTCTTTCTTTTGCTGTGCAATAAATTTCTTTTCTTTCAATTCATCTCTCTTTTCCCTGCGGTCTTTCAGCGTTTCATGATCAGGGTTTGATGTAAACGTTTTCCTCCTGTCGATCCTCGATACATTTTCCGGTGTGAACGAAACCTCTTTGTCCGCGAAAATGGCGCTCAGTCCGACCGGCTCGTGTTTGGCCATCGTTCCCGGAAAAACAGATTCAAAATAGTCGTCGGCTTGATTCGGGATATAGTTTTCCGGCTCGGGATAAGATGTAATCACCCCTTCGAAGTTTCTGATCACAACTTTCTCCGGACTTTGGGAGAGCAAGTAGTTCGGCTGCAGGGCGATTTTACCGCCTCCGCCCGGGGCGTCGACGACAAAGGTCGGCACGGCAAAGCCCGTTGTGTGGCCCCTCAGTCCTTCAATGATTTCCAGCCCTTTTGACACAGGCGCTCTGAAATGGCCGATTCCCTCTGACAAATCACATTGATAAATATAATACGGACGCACGCGGATTTTCACTAAATCATGCATGAGTTTTTTCATAATCGGCACCGAATCGTTAATGCCTGCTAAAATAACGGCCTGGTTACCGACCGGAACACCTGCGTTAACGAGCTTTTCACACGCCGCAACCGATTCTTCCGTCAGTTCGATGCTCGTATTAAAATGAGTGTTCAGCCAGACCGGATGATATTTTTTCAAAATCTGACAAAGGTTATCCGTTATCCGCTGCGGAAATACGACGGGCGCTCTCGTTCCGATCCGGATAATTTCAAGGTGGGGAATGTCACGCAGGTTTTTCAAAATATATTCCAGAATCTGATCGTTGATTAAAAGCCCGTCTCCGCCGGAAATCAGGCAGTCACGGATTTCCGGCGTCTCCCGGATGTAAGCGATGGCCGCATCAAGCTGTTTTTTCGGCACCCCCATTCCGATCTGTCCGGAAAAACGCCTTCTGGTGCAATATCGGCAATACATCGAGCATTGATTTGTCACCAGAAAAAGAACGCGGTCGGGATAGCGGTGCGTAAGACCGGGAACCGGTGAATCTTCATCTTCAAACAGCGGATCTTCAAGGTCATATTTCGTTTTGTGCATTTCTTCTGACAGCGGCACGGACTGCATGCGGATCGGACATCTCGGGTTATCGGGATTCATTAAAGAAGCATAATAAGGCGTAATGTTCAGGGGAATGGTCTTTACAGACATCCTGACGCCCTCTTCTTCCTCTTCGGTCAAATGAATGACTTTTTTCAGGTCATCGACGGTTCTTACAGTATGGGTGAGCTGCCACAGCCAATCATTCCACTTTTCTTCCGGCACATCTTTCCACAATTCAATCTCCTTCCAATGACGCTTCGGCTGAAACCATTTGTTTGTCAAACGAATTCCTCCTTATGAATGGCCAAACGTAAAGTCTTACACCATATATTCATATTTTCGAGCCCTTCTGAAATGCGGCAGTTGTTCACAAGCCTGCCTCTGTAGCCGTATCCCGCATGGTACAAAACGGCATTCATCCCGTAAGACGCTGCACGGGCCAAGGAAAAAAGATGGATGATTCCCCGGCCAGCGAGTTCCTGCTCCAACGCTTTAAACAGGTTTGCCGTTACGGAGTTCCCCCTGTAATCTGACAGAACCGCACAATCGGTCATTTCAGCGTGCCCCAATACCGGATTGATATCTGCGCTTGCCGCCCCAATGAGACGATCCTGATCGAATGCGGCATAATAGATGGTGTTTTCTCTCATTGTTTTTTTAATATAAAGGGGATTAAAGACAGGAGTCGGATAGGTAAGAAAAACATGTTTATATAAGTGCGTTAAACGGTCTGCATCATCTTCGTCCGCTTTTCTGAACATCAGCGTGCTTTCTGTCTGAGTCAGTCCCCGCCGCGGTGTCTCATATAAACGGTCAACAGTCGAATCTTCTGATACATATGAATCTGACCGTCTCCGTTCCTCTGCTAAATAGCGCACCATCACAACAGCCTCATGCCCGTTGTAATACCCGTCTATGACACCCTCAACAATAAAAAGATGCTTGACAAATTCCGGCTCATCGCCGCGCTTGGCAAAGAAAATTACCTTTTGGGCTCCTTCTTGCTTTGCTTCTGCCAAAACGGCCGGAATAAGCGCCGTGATCTGTCCTTCATAACGAATGACTCTGAGCCGCTCATTGAAACGGTCTGCATCAATCTCGGCCGCTCCCTTTTCAGCCCTCAGTTCCTTTATCAGCTCCGTCACCCCCATCTGCCACCCCGCACCATTCCATGATAAAAAGAGAAATGATTTTGACGGCATCGATTAACGCCCGGATTTCAATGTATTCATTCGCCTGATGCGCCGCCTTGACTTCTCCCGGGCCGAAGACGATGACCGGCGTCTGTCCCGCGTGCTGCAAAAGCCCTCCGTCCGTTCCCCACGGGGACGCTTCTCGAACCGGTTTTGCCCCTTTCATTTTCTCAAAAGAAGATTCCAGAGCGGAAATCAGCGGATGCTCATCCGGGAGATCATTCGGAAGCCACTGAGCCCCAAACCATTCTATTTCCGCCGGGTGGTGTTTAAACCATTCATCCCGGTACTCCAAATCTTTCAGCCAGCTTGCCAGCTCTTCTTTTACTGCTTCGGGCGTTTCATCCGGAGCTATTCCGCACCTGCCTTCTATCACCACACGGTCAGCTACCGATGATGGCCACGTTCCCCCTTGGACGATGCCGATATTAATGGGAACCGGAATCGGAACGTCCCGATAAAGCGGGTCTGTGATACGGGCGTTGCGGACGTGTTCAAGCTCTTTAAGGGCTGTGATGACATGCAGGCTTTTTTCAATGGCGCTCACCCCTTCATAGCGGGTGCCGCCGTGTGCGGACAATCCCCTTACCGTAATGCGGAACCACATAGACCCTTGCTGCTTAACAAACAGCTTTAAATTAGTCGGTTCGGGAATAAGCGCCCCGTCAGCCTTGTAGCCCCTCATAACAGCCGCCAGTGTTCCCGCGCCGCCGCACTCTTCATCTATGACACTTTGAAACAGAACATCTCCTTTTAATGTAATCCCGCAGGCTTCAAGCGCTTCTAACGCAAACAAGAGGGCTGTATTGCCGCCTTTCATATCCGTTGACCCGCGGCCGTAAACTTTGCCGTCCTTTTCAACAGCGGTAAACGGTTCATACGTCCATGCGGCGGGATTTCCTTCCGGGACAACATCAATATGTCCGTTCAGTATCAGTGATCTTCCGCCCCCGGCCCCTTTCTTTACGGCTGTGATATTCGGGCTTTCATGGAAGTCTTCGCGTTCCGATACAAAATAAGCATGCTCTTTCAAATGTTTGACACTCGGCTCCCATACATCAATATCCATGTCGAACTGTCTCAGTTTTTCTAAAACGACTGCCTGTGCGTTAAATTCATGGCCGAACGTGCTTTTTTCCCCGATCAGCCGTTTCAGCAGGCTTACCGCTTTTGCTGTGTTTTCTTCCGCCCACTCAGTGACTTTCTTTTCTAATTGATCCATGGACAGACCCCCTTTTAAGAAAACATTCTCCCAATCTGATTTCGGCATCCGTTGTTTGAATGACATCGTCTATGGTCGTGCCATTCAGCAGTTCCTCAAGAACAAAAGCCCCATCATCTATGCTGATGACGGCTTTCTCTGTAATGATGAGATCTGCACAGCCCGCTGCTGTAAGCGGCAATGAACAACTTTCGACCAGCTTCGGCCGGCCTTTCTGATCGGTGTGGCTCATGACGACAACCACTTTTTTCGCGCCTTGGGCAAGCTCCATCGCCCCGCCCATTCCGGGCACTTTTTTTCCCGGCACGAGCCAATTGGCGAGATCACCTGTCCTGCTGACTTGGAGCGCGCCTAAAATGGTAATATCTATCAGCCCTTTTCTGATCATGGCAAAAGACAGAGCTGAATCAAAATAGGAAGCACCCTTAACTGTACTGACAGGAAACCCGGCCGCATTGCATAAAAGCTCATCCTCCTCTCCGCGCTCCGGACTGCCGCCGATCCCAAGGACGCCGTTTTCCGCCTGCAGCATTACCTCCATGCCGGCCGGCAGAAAGTTCGGCACTAAAGAAGGAATGCCGATCCCCAGGTTGACAATCATACCTGAGGTAATTTCACTGGCGGCCCGCCTCGCGATACTCTCTCTTTCCGCTATTCCCAAGCCCATCTCCACTTCACTCCTTCACTTTGCACGACACCCTCCACGAAAACGCCCGGCGTTACAATATGCTCGCTGTCAAGTTCGCCGGCAGGCACAATCTCCGCCGCCTCAGCAAATGTTCTTTCGGCCGCCGCAGCCATCAGAGGGTTCATATTGCGCGCCGTTTTGTCAAACGTCAGATTCCCGAATTCATCAGCAGTATGTGCGGACACAAAAGCGAAATCAGCCGTCAGCGCTTTTTCAACTAAATAGGACTTTCCGTCAATCGTTACGGTTTCTTTGTTTTCACAAACGGTTGCGTTATCAATGCCGATATCAGTTAAAATACCGCCTAGCCCCGCTCCGCCTGCGCGAATCCGTTCAGCAAGCGTCCCTTGCGGCGAAAATTCCACCTCAAGCGCTCCGTCAGTCATTTGTCTGCCCGCGACAGGATTTGAGCCGATATGGGAAGCGATCAGCCTTTTCACCCGCTTATGAACGATAAGCGGGCCGATGCCGATTTCCGGAAATCCGGCATCATTGCAGATGACGGTCAGCTCTTTAACGCCGCTCTCCAAAATCGCTTCGATTAATGACGGAGGTGAACCCACTCCCCCAAAACCGCCGAACATAATGACAGATTCGTCCTTGACATCGGCAATTGCTTCATGAATATCGATTTTTTTATGAAAAATAGACATATCAGCTCAATCCTTCTTCATCATTTTTTCAACTTCTTCTGCGGCCTGGGAAAATAGATCTGACAGCTCATCCAGCTCGGCATATGAAATCGTGAACGGCGGGGCGATGATGACGGCGTCTCCTTCTCCGCTGTCAATGCCAGGCTTTGCAGGGTAGATAAGCAGGCCCCGTTTTTTTGCCGCTTTAATGATTTTTTCGGTGAAGGCCTGTTTTTTCGAAAAAACGTCCTTCGTCGTTTTATCCTTAACGAATTCAACTCCGATCAGGAGGCCTTTACCGCGGACATCCCCGATCACCCCGCTGCGCTCTTTGATTTCTTCTAATTTCCGCTTCAGCATTACGCCTTTTTCCTCTGACTGCCGAAGCAGCTCGTGTTTCTTAACATAGCGAAGCACTTCAAGCGCCGCTCTTGCACAGTATGGATTGGCACTGTACGTATGTCCGCTCATAATGACCCCGGAGCCCCGCTTGATCGTTTCAATGATGTCATCAGACGCAACGGCTGCCGCTATCGGAGCGTAACCGGCGCCTAACCCTTTTCCGAGCACCGCGATATCAGGTGCGATCCCCCAATGCTCAGAAGCAAGCATCCGCCCTGTTCTCCCGAGCCCCGTCATGACTTCATCCGCGATAAACAAAATACCGTGCCGGCGGCAGACCTCCTCAAGCGCTTCATAATAACCTGCCGGCGGAGTGATGGCCGCACCGGCTGCTCCGACAATCGGCTCTGCAACAAATCCCGCGATAAATGAGGAACCGATCCGCTGAACAGCCGTTTCCAGTTCAGCCGCCGCAGCTTTCACAAATTCCTCTCCCTGCAGCTCAGAACGATACATATTAGGTGCTGAAACGGCCGGAAACCGTTCGAGCAGCTGGGTGAAGCGGTATCTCCGTTCGTAGAACCCCGATAATGAAAGCGCTCCCAAAGTAATGCCGTGGTAACTGCCCCATCTTGATAGGAAGACGGATTTTTGGTATTGCCCTTTTTCCTGCCAATATTGAACGGCCATTTTCATCGCTGTTTCGACTGCCTCTGAGCCGCTGTTTACAAAAAATGACCAATTCAGCCCGCCCGGCAGATGATCGGCCAGAAATAAAGCCAGTTCTTCTGCCGGAGTACTGGTGAATTGCGAGCGATACACAAACGAAACGGAGTCAAGCTGCTCTTTTAAAGCTTGTATAATATCCTCCGTGCCGTGACCGATATTGCAAGTGACCGCCCCCGATGCTCCGTCAAGATACTTGTTCCCCTCCTGATCATACACATATGATCCCTTTCCGTGACTGACTGACGGATAATTTGCGTCAAGCTCCGGTTTGATTAAATAGCTCCCCATATCTTTCCACCTCGAAAACCCATTTGCTTCATTGTATGAACAGATGAATAACCGCATTCTTATCCTTCAGAAAGTTTTTTGCAGAAAATACCTTTCTGTAAAACAGGCTGCCGGAGATGTCCCGACAGCCTGAAGAGCGTTCTGGAAATTCTATTTCTATTGTTGATTTTATTCTTTGCTCACCTCATCATCACATCATTTTTGATCTGAATCAGTATAAGCAGAAGGCGGAAAATTCCCGTCTTCTTTACTGTATGGGAATCAATATTTCACACAAATGATGATTCACCTTTTGTAAAGTATACCTTTCGATAATGGGCTGTTCTCTGATTGATAAATTATTTTTTTCGATCTCAGAAAAAACAGTATTCCAAAATCCACTGACTGCCTCTTTTGTGTGATCAAGCAAGAAGACAGCGTACTTCCCTCCGGAAAATGTACCGATCCGGGCTGGTTCAGGCACATGGTCTTGATTGATAACAAGACAAACATCATAACGGCATTTCTCTTTAGGAGTACGATTCGGATGGTCTTGCGGAATTCCTAAAATGACAGAATGATCAAGCAGACCATTCAATTGCGCCCAGTTTTTAAATGACTCCATCAGTTCTTTGTTTTGCTTTCCGCCATACTCTCCGATATTTCGGAAATAAGCAATTCTTGATTCAGGTAATTCTTTAATCGTTATGTTCACATTTTCGCCCCCTTTTCCAGAAGGTAATATGTATTAAAATGTTTTTCAAGCTGATTTTTTCAGCATGGAAATAACAAAAAGCCTGCAGAAAGTGATGTTCTCTGCAGGCTGATTTTCATTATAGGATTTTTTTCAGTCTAACAAATAAAAGCCGCACCGACGATGATTAATAAAATAAACAATACCACAATCAGCACAAAAGTGCTGGTTCCGCCTCCGCAGCCGCCGTGCCCGTAACCATAGCCAAAACTGCCGCAACCGTAGCCATATCCGTACATACGCAAATCATCCTTTCTTCTTACGATATACGGCATTGTATGCGGGCCAACTCCCAATTGGTTTATGCGAATGCCCAACTATGTAAGAAAATAATGAAAAATTGTATGCACGCGCCGAAATCTTTTGAAGCCGAGTTTTTCATAAAAGCGGTTTACACCGTCCATCCCGGACGTCACAAGGTATACAGTTTCCATGCCGTTCAGCTTTGCCGCCGCCATCAGCTCATTCATCAATATCGATCCGTAGCCTTTTCGTTGGAATTGATCCAGAATTGCGACTTCTTCTATTTTTGCGGTTTTATCTGCTTTGTTGATGAAAAGCTCTCCGCAGCCGATCGGAATCGTTTGCGAGGCGTCGCTGTAGCACACGACAAGCATAACCGTTCCGTCCTTATACAAAGGATATTTCCGCTCAAGCTTTTGTTCGGCCGCCGCCTCGCCAATGTAAAGGGCATCATAGATGTTCATAATAGACGACCCGTCGGCGAGGCTTTTTTCCGTTCCCCAAGCAGTGAGCGGGTGTCCGGCCTGCAGATCCCCATTTTCCAGTTTCCTTGCAAAAAACAGCTCATCTTCCACTACGCAGCCCTGCTTTACCAGAGTTTGTTTCAGAAGAAGCGGAAACGCGTGCTCCGGAGCCGCTTTCACATGAATATAATTGGCTTGAAGCATGCCCGGAACGGACGAAAAAAACGGCAGCAGTTTGTCTAACGGAAATGTACGGTGCAGCTGAACAAAGTTATGCGAAAAAATCTGCGGCAAAAAAGGGTCCGTATATACACTGAAATGCTCGAACCTCTGAATGCCGGAAGTAAGCTCTATATACTGCTTCTCGGTTTTATCAAATTGATCGGTCATAAAAGCTCTCCTTTTCCTTGCACATCCGACTGCATCTCTCAACCTTTTGTTATATTGAGATTTCTTATAATTTCATCGTACACCGGATAGAACGGCATTCCAATTGGTAATTGTTTAATTTGCTGAAAGGAAATGGGTATCGCCTTCTGATTCGCAAAAAAGCGTTTCGCTACGTCATGACTGATCGGATGGAGAACCCCTCTCAAATAAACATAAAATTTCCGTTCAATGCGAAACAGCATCCTCCCGGGCAAATGTTGAACACAGTCCGATGTCCACCGGCTGATCTGCGGACCGTCCGGAAGCGATTGTATTTCGGCCCGTTCTAAAGCCGGGATGCCATGCCGTTTAAATCGGTAAAAGCGAAATGCGCTATGATCAACCAGCCTTTTCTCCCCGTCTTCTATAAAATAAACATGAAACTGATCCCTGACGAGCTGAAAATTCGGAATACTTGCGGAGTCCTCTTCCTCATATTGAAATAAAAACGGATCCGGAATGACGACGGTTCGCCCTTCATATAACGTATGCCAGCGCTCGTTTACAGGCTTCCTTTTATTTCGGTCAAGCTGATATACTTTCTGATCCGTCCCCTTTACAAAAGACCCATCGATCAGGACAGACGGAAGCGATTGATACGTGTTCTGAAATGAGTGAGGTGTTTTATAGGTCGTATCCAACACTTCTTTTATCGGCAGAAATGATGTAAATGTGTTGAGCCTGCTCCAAAAAACAGAGTCTCCGTGATTCCAATGTATAACATCTTCATCCCAAAAGCTGCCGAACTTCTCTTTCACACGCTCAAGCAATGATCTCCGGTGCATCACTGAACAGTGATCAACGAGAAAAGCGGCCTGATCAAGCACCTCTTCAGCAAAACGATAGAAGTGGAATTGTTCTGTTCCGCGCCCGTTTACATGTATCACCTTCTGGCTGGAATAGACGGCATCAAACTCGCTGCATTGATTTAGCGCTTCCGCCATGCGGCTGAGCCTTTCCGGATGAAATACGGTGTCGTCTGTCAAATAAGTGATGTATTCGCCTTTAGCCCGTGAAAGCGCATCATTAATCAAAACGGCATACCGGGTCGACTTCAGCCGTTCGGCAGGATTGATAAAACTGTTGTCATAATATATGCGAGGATCTTTTATATACGTACTGATGGCAGCCGAGGTTTCTTCATTTGAATGATCATCCATCACAAACAGCTCCCAATTGCTGTAGGTCTGATGCAAAACACTTTCAATCGCCTGTTTCACAAGATCCGGTTTGTTGTAACTCGTTAAGATAATTGAGATCTTCTTTTCCATCCCATCACCCCTTCTGTAAAACGTAAAAAACGGCTCCGAAAGAGACAGAGCCTGATATCCGTTATTAAAAAGCACCCCAGCTGACGATGCTTGAAATCGCGACGTTTGATCTCGTATTATTGAGCGGATTTTGAAAAACGGCCAAATCTGACAGTACTTCTTTGACAATTACGTTTTGCAGTGTGCTGCCGTTAATCAGATTGACGCGTGATACAGGAACCCCAAGCTCTTTTGCCATTACAAGCTGACGCCGCAAATCTGAATGATCTCCGGACGGCTGACGGGATAACAAAAGAAGAAGAAGCAGTACGAGCTGAAATTCCTCCTCAAAACCCCCGTGTTTTACAGTTTCTCCAGAATCCAAAATATTCCTCTCCTTCATTTTTTAATCTATACAACGTATGTCATACTCTTACAATCCGCATAGGCAAACAAAGCCTGATTCTAAAATTCAGCTGTTTGATTAAATATTGAAAAAAACACAAGCAAAACGGCATTCGACTTATACCAATCTCTTCAATCAGGAATATGAATAAACGTGAGGTTGAAATTGTTAAAGGAGGTGTATGTCCGCATGAGCGAGGATCGTTTGGAGCTTAAAAAGAACTTATTGAAAACTCTTTTAGCCCCTGTATTTGACAACAGCGCTTTATCTGGCGGTACAGATGGAGGAGATAACGTGAAAAACAGCGTAAAAGAATTATTGGAATCGGCAATTGATGCAAAAGTAGATGAAGCAGCGGCGAAAGACAGTCTCAGCGCACAATCTGTATTGGGAAGCGGTATTTCATTAGCGGCGAGATGGATTTTTGCAAGAATTCAGCCCGGCACTGTCATCAGCATTGTGATGGATTCAGGAGACATGATCGGCCCGGTTCAATTTGTTGCCTTTGACGAAATTCACGGAATCGTTTTTGTTACGCAGGAAAATTCCGTTACACCGGCAGGCTCTGCTACAACATTGCTTGACGTCGACAAAGTTGAAAGTGTCACGTTCACTTCGTAACAGCATATGAACGTTTTATATATCCGTTCAGGATATAAAGGCATATACACGTATTTTGACCGCTGGATCGAGGAAGGCTTTTTACAGTCTTCCGTCCGCTTTTTTTCTGTTTCTGAGTTTGAAGAAGATACCATCCGCAGTATACGAGCATTCAAACCAGACATCAGTCTGATGATGACGGGAGACCGTATTCCGTCTGAATGGCTTCAATGGCTGAAGACAGAACAGATTCCCGTTTATCTATGGATGACGGAAGATCCTTTTTATTTCGATGTGAGCATGACAATCGCCCCTTTCGCCGATGCCGTTTTATCGATAGAACAAAACGCGCTTGATGCTTACCGGCAAATGGGCTTACAGCACGTATATTATGTCCCGATCCCCGTTAATCAGCGGCTTTTTAAGAAACAACCTGCTGAAGCCTCTCTTCACACAAATCTGCTTCTGATCGGATACCCGTATCCGAACCGCGTTGAACTGGTGAAAGCAGCGGCAAAGCTTCCGTATACGCTTCGTATTATCGGGAAGGGATGGCGCAGACATCTGCCTAAAAAAATCGCCAGGCAGCAAAATGTGCTCGTAATGGATGAATGGATTGCACCCGAACGTGCCGCTTTATATTACAACAGCGCAGACGTGGTCTTAAACCCTCACCGTTCTTATCGGTTTGCGCTCAATCAGAACGGACGCGGCATCGAAAATATCAGTTTAAATACGAGAAGCTTAGACATTGCGGCTTGTCAGGCCTTTCAGCTGACAGACCTTTCTCCCGCGCCCCCGTTTTCATCCTTTGTTTCTTACAGCGGGCTTGCGGATTTTGCGGATAAGATCCATTTTTATATGACAAACCCGGGTGAACGTAAACAAATCGCGGCGCTTAATTACCAAGAGACAGTACCGGCGTACACGTATGACCGGCTGCCGGCTGTGCTTTCGGCTATCCGTTCCACGACTTTCTCATGAAACGCTCTTCACATTAAAAAGCAGCTTGGATAAGCTGCTTTTTTTATGTTTATTTTCCGCTTCTGTCAGTCAGTTTTCTCGGGTCAACCTGTTTATTGACCTGCGGGTGAAAGCCGATTTTATCAGCGATTCTTTCCCATGGCACCATTTTAAAATTTTGATTGGCCTTTTGGCCGTGATCTATATTTTCTCCGTCCTGTGCGACAAAAAGGCCGAACGGATATTCAGGCCCCAGCCCGAAACCCAGAACGTCAATTCCGTCTGTATCGCTTGTGCCGTCTGTTTCAGGCCCGTCTGTTATCTGAAAGTCCGCAACATATTTGTTCTGTCCCTGTCTTTCATAAATCGCGTAGCTGCTGTTACCCTGGCTTGATGCAAGCAGATAACCTTTCCCGTCAGCAGCGTAGTAAATCGTCAGTCCTTCAATATCAGGGGTTAAATGCCTGCCGTCGGCACGATCGATCACCGTTCCGTTACTGCCGCCGTCCGGCTCAGCGCTGAACTTCCAGATGGCCTCATCTTCTTCTGCGATATAAAGACTGCCGTATTCATCATCTGCTGCCATCCCTTCTGTCTGAGAATTCATTTTAAACGCCCTTACCTTTTTGCCGGATATGTATCCATTTTTATCCGCATTTAATTCGTATTGTTCAAATTCGCCTTCTTTCCCTGTCACCATCGCGTAATATTTTCCTGTTTTTTGACTGTGGTACAAGCTGAAACCGTATACTTCATCAATTGCTGACGCAATCGGGCGGTCTGGGTTCGTAATGCTTTGTAATGTGCCGTTTTTCCCGTCAATGGCGTAAATCTCAATGGTATTCTTTCCTTCAGACCGATTGGATGCCGCCGCAATATCGACTTTTTTTCCGTTCAACGGAAAATCATAGCGGATATCAACATTGTTCAGCTTCCCGGTAGGATAGGAATGAAGCATCTTTCCCTCTAGGCTGTACACGACTAAGCCTGATTTTTTATTGGTTGTGATCAATTTGCTGTTCTTAGGATTCTTGGGGTCCAGCCAAATCGCAGGATCATCAGCTGCATCACCGGCTGTATCAACCGGCTCCGTTTCCGCCGCCGCATTCACTGTAAAATGATAAGGATCAGACAGTTTATGCTTGGCCTGGGAAGAAACCGCACCGCACGTGAGCATCAATCCGGCTGTCGCGGTTAACAAAAGTGTTTTTGAATGGTTCATTTTCCTTCCTCCTTTTATGGAAATTCACTTTAATTGTAAAATACATACAGGAAGTTCAGTGTTAAGTTTTTGTGAAGATTGTCCGCATGGGAGAATTTAAGAAGAGAAAAAAATTGACGTGAGCAAATTTTTAAAATGAATATTTAGTACAATGTTTTATTTGTGATTTCTATTCTATTAATCGGGTAAAGCGATATGAAAGCGCATCAGATTAATGTTTTTCTCTAATTTTTGATTTATTGGTTTCTTTCATTAACTCGCTGAAATTGTTCAACATATGATGCATGGTAGAGAAACGAGAGTTGGAGGATAAGCCATGCCTAAACAGCAAGCAGTAGAGCTACAACCGTTTTTTCACGATAAAACTGTTCTCGTCACAGGCGGGACAGGATCAATCGGAAGTCAAATTGTAAAACGCCTTTTGCTCTTAACCCCTAAAGAAATCATTGTGTTCAGCAAAGATGACAGTAAACAATATGTGATGAAACAAAAATATGCGGATGAACAAAGACTGTCGTTTGTGCTCGGCGATGTTCGTGACTACAGAAGAGTCAACCAAGTGATGAAAGGTGTTGATATTGTCTTTCACACAGCTGCACTGAAGCAGGTTCCGACATGTGAGGATAATCCCTTTGAAGCCATTCAAACCAACCTTATCGGCGGACAAAATGTCGCAGAAGCCGCTTTGCTGCAAGAAGTGACACATGTGATTAATATCAGTACCGATAAAGCCGTTTATTAAGATACTTACCACAAACAAATCAAAAAAGAAGCTTACTCTGCACTCCTTTCCAAAGCAGCCTCTAATAAATGCTGAGCAAATTGTTTATAAAATTCATCTAAGTCATTACTCGCTTCATCCTGATCTATATAGCGGATACTGTAATTATCTTTATGGACAACCTTTATTGTTTTCTTCTTTAATTCCTCATAACGTTGGTAAGGTTCCAAAACTACACCCCCGCTTTCACAGGAGTATTATATGTATGTAATGGTTCGTCTCTTGACTGTTCTTTCTTTATCAAAGCCTCGGAAAGCTTGTTCAAATAATATGTATGGTTAACTTTTTTCTTTATCCAGCGTTCAGTACCGATTTCATCAAAGATGAAATCGGTGTTTTGTACTTGTTTTACTTTTTATATAGGTATGTGTTAATTGATTTTCAGCTATGTTCTTATACATAAGGAAATCATTTATATGTACGACATAAACTTTATTCTCTGGCTCTCTAAACCATTCAAAATCCGCAGCTATATCCACCCTTTTGCGAATTTCCTCAGACCTGCCTTCGATATTTTCGGTTCATCAAGTGTTCATTCCTTCCATATTATCAGTTCATTTACCCGTACTTCTTTAATGCAGCAGCAGCCTCGTCAACACAAATATTCCGCAATTCCGAAATCTTTATCTCCTTCTTTAACCATCATTCTTGTATCTTTTGTTTCCAACTAACCGCCTCCTTAAAATTTTCACCGAAAAAATTTACACTCCATTCAGAAAATTCACCATATATTCACAACATTCTCCATTTATTTCAAAATTAATTGTTATAATATAGTTGTATTACATACCTAAACCAAGGGAGATGCTTTTAATGAAAAAAACAGCAATTGCTTTATTAGTTTCAACTATCGGTCTTACTGGTGCAGCTGCTTCAGCGAACGCTGCTGTTAAAAGTGAGCCAGCTTCCCTGCCTCACAGTAATCTTGAAGCCTTAACAAATACTGATAGCTTCCATGTTTTAAAAACTGGCACAGATCGCAAAAACGGTGTAGGCAAAGTCAATCTAGCTAGAACAGGGCCAGACTCATGGAAGACTGTAGTCAGCAGCTTCACACCAAACAATGTAACCAAGATCTCTCTTATGGGATACCAAGAATCAGGTGCAACGGGCAATGCCTCTGCGGATGTGACGTATGAATTAGTAAAGTCAGATGGAACTGTAGTTTCTACTGTTAGACCGAGCGGAGGAAATTATTCAAGAGAACAATTTTACAAAGTATTTAGCGTAAACACATCAAGCATTTCAGGAAAACAATTGTATATCCGTGCACATAACAATGATACTTCAGCCCAAGTAACAGTTAATGTCGATGTTTACTGGGACTACAATTATTAATGCATTGAGAGGGTTTCCCTCTCTTTTTTATTTTTAAAATATTTGTTTAAAATAATAATGCAGACTTGTGCTTAAACTGAATAATACTCAAGATGCTTATTTGCTAATCTTATATTTGACTTTGTTAAGTGATTCAAGAGTTCATCCATCACCATTTTAACGGTACTCAGTAATTCAAAAATATGTTCTTGGTATCCACCTCCTGTGGTCTATTTCAATTACTCTCTAATTTCATTCAGCCTTTGAAAATATAAATGTGTCTTTTTCTTCATCTGAATCGTCAAATAAACCTTGGAGCAGGAATGCTTCATATATAGAGCCTCCGTCAACGAACGTTACTTCTTCACTAAGTATCCAATTGAGCGCTCATCAGCTTTAACACATCGTCAACAGAAAAGATCAGCAGATGAAGAATGAGGTGAGGTTTGAAGACATTATTTCTGTTCAATATACCGCTTCAGTTTTGCAGCGGTATTCCTAGGAATTAAAGAGATGTACTAAATACTTTCAAACTTTGAGATGTTTGTTTTTGAAGGTGAAGATTCATTTAATTTTTTATACCAAATACGAATTTTTTGTCCTTTGCTCAAGTCATCTTTATTGTTAAGTTGACTAAGTCCCAGTAAAACTATATCCGATCTATACTTTTTAATAATCTCTTTTTCACTAAGATTTTCATAGTCTTTAACATCAGCTTTTTCATTAGGTATGAGAATTGCTTGATTCTCTCCTTTTAAAATGACATAGCCGACCATAGTTTGCTCAGCCTCCATAAAATGTTTGCTATGTTGGTTTTGACACCCTAATGTTACACATAACAAAATTAGCGAAATTAACAACATTATAAACACTCTATACAAATTCAAACCGCCCTTCTTTCGTATTTGTAACAAGAGTAAAACACTGTTTTAGGAAATGACAGACTAAAACGCCTCATTTTTAAGGATTTAAACAACTTCCCTGTAGTCTTATGGAACACGGCGAGATCTTCACCATCATAGAACCACACAATTACATCACTAAATCCAAATTGGCTGATCAACCACATCACCTTCTTTAAGCGATCTAAGTTTAGGTAAGGTCTGACTTATAAGTCTATACAGCCTTTCCGCATAATCATTTTGCTTATCTCTAAGCAGTTAACATTAACTAAGGATATGTACAGTTTTTCAGACATGTTCAGCTTGTCCTTGAAATGCCGGATTGCTTTATCTTGTTCTTGACGTAAAATGTTTATCATTTAATCATGCTGACTTAATATAATGTTTAAGTGTTTTTATATGGGGGAATATGTGTAAGGAGGCGGTTTATTTGAAAAACGATCAGAAAATAACACTTGACTCTTCTTTTGCGTTATCCACTCTTATTGTCTTACTTATTGCATTGTACCCATCCTATTCTTCTTGGTTTGTCACCATATTCTTTTTAGGATTTGCACTAATATACACATTTGAAAAAAAGAGCAAATCTTCAAAACTAATTGCTGTTATCTCTTATCCATTATTTATTGTTGCGTTTGTTTACAGCATAATAAACAGCATGTCATGATCCACTCTAAATTTGTTCTTAAAATTACGATTTTAAGTTAACTTTAAACTGCATTATGTTGAGAATATCACCTTTAATTGGTAAGCTGACACCAGATCATACTTATCTAATGAAGGTGAAATCATGAATAAAATAATCGGAATGACCGGATTAATTATCTCCTTACTTGTGCAAGGGTTCTCAGCAAATGATTCATTGACTCATAAGATCGCCATGGCTTGTCTATTTTTGTTCTTATTGGTTTATAATTTTAACCATACTAAGGAGTTCTCTAAAAAGTCTCTGGCGATTATAGGCGCTTCCTTTATTGTGCTAATGCTTGGGATTTATCAATTGCTCTTTTTTACCGATGATTACTTTGAAAGTCGCGGTTTAAATTTTGGATTTATCCTCTTACTTGAAATTGTTTTAGTTATTGGATTAGTGACTGCTGCGCTGAATTTAATTAAGCATATTGCAGACCGCTTAAGGAAAACACCTGATGGTAAAGAGCGTTGACTCTTTGCCTTTTTTTAGCTAACCATTTCTTTTTATGCCGTCTTTCTATGTACAAAATCAAACGCAATATCGACTTTTGCCGGCTCTCTTCTGTCAAATGATGAATTGACTTCAGACATTCCATCTTAATGGACTCTTCTTCATTTTTCACCAGAATTTCCTACCTTTTTGACAATTTACAAAAGATCCAGTCGCATTGCTCTCTTTGATAAGAGCTCTACATTTCTAATAGCAAGATTGAATATTGTTTGTTAATACACTCGGCCCCAACTTTTGTGTCTTAGAATTTGAAAGGCGTACTTGCACTTTAACATTTGTCATTTCAGCTGATATGGAATCAATCCTTCCAGCCCAATTAGGACTCTCTCCCTCGGGAGTCGGATATAGTTTAAATCGCCAACTGATCTCCCCTGTTTTGGAAGCAAATCCTTCATAACCGTCATAGCTTCCATAAGAAGATGGCTGAGGAAGGTGGACAGCAAGAATACTCATATTCGTTCTCGCAGCACTTGGCGGGTATAACTGCACTTTATAGATTAGTGCCGCACCCTTCGCATTTTTCAGTTTTTGATTTACCGGTTCGAGGACTGCACTACAAGGCATTGGACTTGCTTTCATTTGAGTTGGAGAGGCAATAACAGCAGCCAATAAAGGTATAACCAAGATAAATCGTTTCATCTACATTCCCTCACATTTTTTTGTTAATTTCCCTTACTCCCGAATTAAATATTCATCACTTTTGAATGGTTATCTTCATTAAAAGGTGAAAAAGGCAGTACTGGAGCTACTGGTGCTGCCGGTAAAGATGGAAAATCAGCATATGAATTAGCCGTTCAACAAGGTCTCAGGAACATTAGATGAATGGCTTGCCTCACTGAAAGCAACAGGAAATTGATCACATCCCTTCTCTAACGAGGAGGGTATTTTTTTCGTTTTTCAAATTAGAAAAACCCAAAAACTCTACATCCTTTTACAATTTTTTCAATGACTATGTTATGATTATTCCCGAAGGATTTTTGAAATTTTCAGAAAGAGGGGTTTGGATGAGCAAGATCGCTTCAGAAGTTGTTGCTACTACACTGAATGATTGGTACATTGCTATAAAGAAACAAAAGGTACATGAGTCAATAAAATATTACTCAGAGATTAAAAGCCTGTTCGATGATATGGAAGAGGATCAAGAAGTTCTTGCATATTACAGTTTATTAGAAGAAAGACACAAAATGTTGCTGCACTCTTCACGCGGAGAGCCTTTACAAAAGCACACTTATTTCACTGAAGAGAATGAAAATTTCATAAAAAGAACGAACGATAAATTGGAATATAACTTTTATTTATTCGAAGCAATGTACGAGGCATACAACAAAAATTATGATCGAGCAATTAACTTATATGGATTAGCTGAGAAAAAGCTTGCAGAAATTCCGGATGAAATTGAAGCAGCTGAATTCTACTCCAAGGTCTCCTACTTATACACTCTTGTTAAACAAAGCATTGTGGCACAACACTATATCAAGAATGCAATTGCAATATATAAGCGACACCCTGACTATAAATGCAAACTGGCAACTTCAACAATGATTGCGGCTGCAAACTATTCCGATATGAAACGGTTTGAAGAGTCAGAAACATATTATTTAGAAGCAATAGACATTGCACAAGAAACAAAGGATGAATATTTGGAAGCTCAGTTATATCACAACCTTAGTATCGTGTATTCTGATTGGGACAAACCTGATAAGTGCATTAAATCTCTCGAAAAAGCTATTGGAAATGAATCTTGGATGAATTCAAATTATTATATAAATTCTTTATTCATGATGATTAAGGAACTATTTAAAATTGACGAAAAAATGAAAGCCATTAATTTTTACAATAAAGCACAGGAAAGACTCATATTAATGGAGAATAAGGTATACGAAGCCAAAATTAGCACCCTATACAACCTATATTGTGGTGAATTAAAAAACAACTTCAGTAATTGCATCCGTTACATTGAGTTTTTAAAACAACAAAATGACCTTGAAAGTGTAGATGAATTGTCCTACATAGCTGCAAAAAGGTTTGAATCAATAGGTGCTTTTGAAGAAGCAACAAGCTTTTTCAATGAAAAAATTTGGGCTGAACAGAAAATGAATCAGGTGGAGGGAATCTTATGAAAAAAATTGTGCTTTGCGTATCTATTTTAACTGTAATTTTAAGTGGGGTAGCTTTAACGCAATTGAGTACAGATTCACCATCTAGCATCCAGGTAGCTGAAAGGCCAGTCGGAGGTTGAAAATTAATTTAGCCCTACTCATATGAGTGGGCTTTTTATTTTATAATTTGTGACCACCTGTCAAACCTGCTCTATGCAAAGCTGTGCCTCCAGGTGTATAAGAAACAGCTCGTAAGATCGCTTTTAATCCGTATTTATTTCTTATCCTGTCCTTAACAAAATTATGGAAGCATGGGCTGGAAAAGGGGTAAGGAATTATCAGAACAACTGAGGTAAGCGATTCAAAAGCAAAAAGAAACAGTATGTTAAGGGCGCAGATATCTATGATAAGGTAAAGGCCCAGAGATATGCTAGTAGTAAAACAGGTAAGCCTTATTCAGTGGCTGCAACCAAAAAAAGCACAAATAAATAGTATTGCTCTAAACTTGTGTGGCAATCATACAAAAATACAAAAGAACAGACCTAGACAGTAATGGAGGCGCACTTGTCACACCTGCAGATATTGATCGTTCATCAAAAACTGTTAGCTACTAATCGTTTTACTTGCAGATTTATTCTGCAAGTGTCTTTTTATTTTATATAAAAGATAAGGAGCGTTATATGAAAAAGTCTTATGTTTTATATGGGATTTCAGGAGTTCTAATTGGTGCAATAGTTATATTGTAGATCAATGCATTCTTTATAAATAAAGGTGAACACTCTGTACGTACTTCTAAAATTAATCCAACCGAGGATAAAATCTTTTTTGTCTATTCAAATCCACTCATCAAGAAAAGCGTACTCATATCCACATCACAAGGAGAAAAATTCAATAAACGATACTTTAAGGTACCGGATATACCATATATCCAGAAAAAACCCCCTCTTCAGACGATATCGTCTTGTTAGCTGAACATGAACCATATTATTACACATTAAAAAACAACACCATTAAAGAACATAAATTATCCAATCCATTTGCTTTTTGGTATCAAGGAGAAGATATTTCTGTAAAAGCCTATAATGTCGACACCAATGGAAATGAACTGAAAGTAAATGATAAAAAGTTCAATAAAAAATATAGCCTGACTTTGCCCTCCCTAGTAACCATGGGAGAAAGCGATGATAAGTATATTTACGTCATTCAAGGAATGTCTTTGTACGTCATTGATAGAAAAACAGAAGAGATTATTAAAACGATTGGATTAGCTTCCTATGGAGATGTATTTGATCACTCTGAAAAATATGTTGTGGCTAGCTCAGAACATGAACTAACTGTAATCGAAAAAGGATCATGGAAATCAAAATTCATAAAATATCCGGATGATCTCGAACAAGCGGACGCTGTGTATTACGACAAAAAAAGCGGTAAATTTTACGTTACATATATTAATAAATCCGGATACGCCTGCTTACTTGAGTACGATAAAGATTTTTCTTTTGAAAAATTCGATTTAAAATTTCCGTATATGAATGCAAAGTTTAAAGATCAAAAACTTTATGTGATTTCACAAGAGGAAAACAAAAAAGGCATTGGTGGCTATATGGGGATTTTTGATATCCGTACTAAAAAGAAACTTAATGAATTTGATTTGCCTGAAGAAGAAACAAAAGTGCAGGACTTTATGGTTTTAGATTAAACATAAAGAATAAGTTGCAAAGCAAAAGCCCCTTCCTGAATAAGGGGCTTTAATTTTAAATTAAATAGATGTTTTATACGCGTTAATGGCTTGATTTCTCAAAAGCATATTATCTTTCGTCACCATTCCAAGATTGTATGCTTGTTTGATGATATCCAGCACTTGATTATCTGTTTCAGTTACAGCTCGTCCACCCGTTATTCTGGATTTCCAGTAATCGAACTGGTGATTTAATTCTGAAGTGCTTTTAAGGTTTTGATTATCAACCACTTTTCCGTTCTCGAGCGCATCTTTAAATTCATCAAATTGAATTGAACATTGCTGATTCGAATTACTTCCTGCGCCTTCTGTCGCTAAACTGCAAAATGCTAAAAACTTAGGGTCTTTCGTAATGTTGTAAGAGTTATTAAGGCCTTCCATAACATTCACCCTCTCTCAAATTTTACAACGTTGCTGTAAATGATTTTCATGTTTTTCCCAAGTCCTTCAACTTGAATCTCATTTGAAGGAAGTTCGTTCATTGGAATTTCAATATATTTGTCCCATCCTATCACTATCCTGTTTTGCCCAAGTATAGCATCATATTTGTATATGTTTGCTTCACCTTTGTATAACAAACTCCTTCCGTTTGGTATTATTTCACATGTTATTTATCAGTAATTCCAGCGAGATATTCAACTTAAATTCCACCAAATATAGTAGATGGAAAAACAGTTTCTTTTCAACCAACAGTATCTTATTTCATTATTTCATACAAAAAAAGCTCTCAAAAAGAGAGCTTAACTTTGCAATACTTCTACTTAATCGTCCCGATCTTCGTCCTCTTCCCAATTTTCTTTTGCTTCTTCAAGCTCTTCCAAGAAAAATTGCAGAAAGTTATCTGCAACCTTGTCACCATAACCGGCTTCATTTGCCCAAACTATTACTGGACATTCGTCGTTTTCCATTTTGTTTGTATCGAGGCAATAAGAGAATTCATCTACATCTTCTATAACGATAATACCGTCACTTAAATTATAATGAGTTCTATATTCCTCAGTAACTGTAACAACCCTTGCAGAAACTTTCCCATGGCCAAGTATATTTACCCCGTAAATTCCACCGGAGCCATATTTATTTAAAAACCACTTATAACTCTCGGGAAGTTTTACATTTAAACGATTTTGTATCTCTATGATTTTTTCTTCACTTATTCCGCCTGTAAAATCATCCTCTTCAGCGTTTTCTTTAATAAATTCTTCAATTTCATGATAAGTCATCGTTACATTTCTCCTTTCTCAAATTGGCTCGCTCTCCATTTCCAATATCTTCGTTGGAAGCTTTTATACTGATTCCGCAACTCCCTGTCATTTCTAAAACTTTCCCCACCTTTTTTCAATCCATGGAGAACTTTTTTATTATTTTGATGAACAGAAGCGGGAATTTCCACCATCGTTCCTGGCTCTTCTTGAATTAAATGATGTAAGTTGATTTTTGTGCCATCATTAGCAAAAGGAGCGTCACCTTTTTTCATAAGTTGTAAATTTGTTTTTCCGCTTTCAGCATCAACTTTGTTTATATCAATATCTTTCAATGTGTATACTCTTCGACTTACATCTTTAGTTTTACCCGAAGCTTTTACCTTCCCTTTAACTTCAAAGGCGCCATACTTCTCTTTATTTAGCCAAGGGAGAGTTAATTCCTTACCTGTAAATGGCTTTCTGCTCTCACCTAATTTCTTCGCATTAGTTAATAGTTCATTTTTAAGGTTTTGGCTGTCAACCACATTGTATGGTACGTTATCGGCCAAAGCAAGATCATACTTAGAGTTATAAGGAAGCAAATCTGCAATCTTAACGTCTTTAATTTTCTTCCCTGCCTGTCCTGCCTTGTTTATGACCTTCCCCGCCGCATCAGCTTTGTTAACGGCTCCTGCGCCTTTCGTTCCGACGACAGCCACAGCCACTGAACCGACCGCATATGTCACCCATCTTGATCTGGAGTAAGCATCTCCATTCACCATATCTTTTTGATACGATTCCTCGATTGCTGCTGAAACAGCATCATAAGTTTTAACAGGATGAAGTACTGCATTCCCCAATGCTGACAGAGTTTCCCCCGGATCGGTTATGAAGTCCCATAGACCGGTTACCGTGTCTTTCCCGACATCATATAAACCAACGCCGGCTCCTTTTAAAATATCCCAAGTCACTTCTCCGGCTTCTTCCAGCTGTTTTGCTTGTTCAAGCTGGATCACATATTGCTGCTGGAAAGGTTCAAGATTCTCGTAACCGATCTTCTTGGCAATCTCCAAGTATTCATCAGGATCAGTTACTCCATCAGCGAGCTTTTTTTTCAGATCCTTGATTTCCCGCTCTTTCGCTTCTTCCTTCTTAATCGTCAAATAAGCATCCGCATGTCTCGCAATCTCGCCTTTTTTCTTATGTATGTCACTTTCTCTGTACGCCTTGGCGTTATAGTGAAGTGGTGTTGCATTTTTTCCCTTACCCGTGGCATTTTGAAGCTGTTGAAAGTCAGCTTGGATGAAATGCTCATTCGCTTCGGTTTCTGCGTATTCTTTCGTTAGATCGTGATCAAGCTTTCCGAGTTTATGTATGGTCTTATCCCGTTTTTTGTCTGCTGAATCCAGCTTTTGATCGACATCTTCTGTGGAGAAAACATCAAGATGAATGATATCGCTGATTTCATCAAGGATACCTTTCATTTCATTGCGCTGCTCCTGCATGATGGCTTTTGATTTATTCTTCGCATGAATCAGCTCATGTTCTAAAAAGGACTCTTCCACAAACGAATCGGCCAATCCGGCATCAGCTACTTTTCCAGAAATACTGTTAAGAAAAGCAATTTTCATATCGATCAGATCAAGCCAGCTGTCTGTGACACCGGCGTGATCTTGAAAGAATGCTTTAATGTTGTCTGCGCCTTTGCCTGAAAACTCACTGTCGTCTAAGTCAGCCATTCCCTGAAACGCTTTTCTGAGATTGATAAATTGTTCTCTAATCTG
>NZ_JACAWW010000025.1:0-37745 GCF_020075515.1 Bacillus sp. KS1
CAGATTAGAGAACAATTTATCAATCTCAGAAAAGCGTTTCAGGGAATGGCTGACTTAGACGACAGTGAGTTTTCAGGCAAAGGCGCAGACAACATTAAAGCATTCTTTCAAGATCACGCCGGTGTCACAGACAGCTGGCTTGATCTGATCGATATGAAAATTGCTTTTCTTAACAGTATTTCTGGAAAAGTAGCTGATGCCGGATTGGCCGATTCGTTTGTGGAAGAGTCCTTTTTAGAACATGAGCTGATTCATGCGAAGAATAAATCAAAAGCCATCATGCAGGAGCAGCGCAATGAAATGAAAGGTATCCTTGATGAAATCAGCGATATCATTCATCTTGATGTTTTCTCCACAGAAGATGTCGATCAAAAGCTGGATTCAGCAGACAAAAAACGGGATAAGACCATACATAAACTCGGAAAGCTTGATCACGATCTAACGAAAGAATACGCAGAAACCGAGGCAAATGAACATTTCATCCAGGCCGATTTTCAGCAGCTCCAAAATGCAACAGGCAAAGGAAAAGGCGCCACGCCGCTTCACTACAACGCCGAGGCGTACAGAGAAAGTGACATACATAAGAAAAAAGGCGAGATTGCAAGACATTCGGACGCTTATTTGACGATTAAGAAGGAAGAAGCGAAAGAGCGGGAAATCAAGGATTTGAAGAAAAAGATCGCCGATGGAGTAACTGATCCGGATGAATACTTAGAGATTGCGAAGAAGATCGGTTACGAGAACCTTGAACTTCCCAGCAGCAATATGTGATGCAGCTTGAACAAGCAAAACAGCTGGAAGAAGCCGGAGAAGTGACTTGGGATATTTTAAAAGGAGCCGGCGTCGGTCTTTATGATGTCGGGAAAGACACGGTAACAGGTTTATGGCAACTGATCAATAAGCCTGATGAAGTTGTTGAAGGTATCATAGGGGCAATTGCTCATCCAATTAACACGTATAATGCCATTTCAACAGCTATTGAGGAATCGTATCAAAAAGATATGGTAAATGGAGATGCGTATTCCCGATCAAGATGGGTGACATATGCGGTCGGTTCAGTGGCTGTGGCTGTCGTCGGAACGAAAGGCGCGGGAGCCGTTAACAAAGCTGATGCGGCGGGGAAGGTCATAAACAAGGCAGGACAGGCAGGGAAGAAAATAAAAGACGTTAAACTTCCAGATTTGCTTCCGTATAATCCTAAGTATAAGCTTGCTCTGTCGGGTGACGTACCATACAATGTGGTTGACAGCCAAAACCTTAAAAATAAACTTGTGACCAATGCAAAGAAAATCCCGGATGGAACGAGAAAGCCGTTTACTGGTCAAGAAATAAACCTTCCTTGGTTAAATAAAGAAAAGTATGGTGCCTTTGAGGTTAAGGGCAAGGTAAAAGCAAAGGGAAAAGTTAAAGACATAAGCCGCAGAGTGTATACTATGAAAGATATTGATATGAACCAAAAAAATCGTAAAGGCCTTACGAATCTTCAATTAATGAAAAGTGGAAATGCACCTTTTGCGAAAGATGGGACACAAATAAATCTACACCATTTAATTCAAGAGGAACCTGGTCCAATGCTTGAAATTCCAAATAGCTTACATACTAAATATAGCGGCATTATCCATAGGCTTAAATCTGATGGTGAAAGCTTTAGAAACGATCCGGTTTTAAAAGCCCAGTATGATAATTTCCGAGACAGGTATTGGAAATGGAGAGCAAAACAATATGAAAAATAAAAAAGGAATGAGAGATATCAATGGACTTATATGAAAAAACTATAGAGTTTATAACTGAAAATAAAGCAGACAGTTATTTTACTAGAGGAATAAGTGAAAAAGAGATTATTAATATAGAGAAGGAGCTCCAACTACACCTTCCTGATAGTTATAAATGGTTTCTGAGAAACTTTGGCTCTGGCGGCTTATATGGAATTGATATTTTAGGGTATGACTTTGGCGGGGCTTCGGTAGTTGAAACCACAGAGGAATATCGTAATTATTATCATTTATCTGATGGACTTGTGATACTAGAAGATATTGATTTTTTTGCTTATGCCTTAGATACTAATAAAATGAACAGTAATAATGAATGCCCTGTTTTTATTTGGGATAGAGTGCTTGGATATCAAGACAAGCTAGCCGACAGCTTTATTGAATTTTTCTACAGAAGGTTGCTTGAAAAAAAAGAAAACTGGGAAGAAGATGAAGACTGGGACGATTAATAAAAGAAAGCTCTCTTTTAGAGAGCTTTTTTTAGGTTTTCAATTTTTAACAGGCTTTATAATGAGCAAACAGGCATTACTCAAAATACTCGCCGCGCCTATCCAAAGCAGCCATTGTGTTGCGGTCAGCCATGAGGCAGTTAGGATAAAGAGTCCAATGGCAATTGATATATAATTGCCGGCTCGGTCCAGTTTGCGTTTGCGATGAATTTTATATTTAGCATGAGAAATAAATTGATCAATTTTATCTTTCAGCTCATAGCATTTTTCCTTTATCTTATCCTCTGTTTCTTCTACTTTTCGATAAAGCATATTATTCATCGTCTGTACTCCCATATCGCCGTTTTGAAAATTCAGCCATGATTTTTTCTTCATAGTCATCTGAGATGAATTGTGCCTGATCTTCAACTTTCAAATGTGCTTTTTCTTCAAAACCATCCTGTTCTTCACCATCAAAACGATAAAGTTTTTGCAATAGCCTCCAGAATGTTTCAATTTCATCAGTTGTGAAGTCATGAAACATATCCGCTAAAAAATAGGTGGATTTTTCTGAACAGGAAATTAACGCTTTTTTTCCTTCAGCGGTAATCTCAATATTGATTGCACGTTTATCCAGTTTGCTTGGCACAGTGTGAACATATCCTTTTTTCGCGAGGCTTGAAATTAATTTGTTAGCGGTTTGTTTTGTTGTGCCCAGCTTTTTAGCGATATTCATAAGGGTGGTATCTTCCGTCGGTAAATGGGCAATAGCAATAAGAGTCATGTGCTGTCGGGAAGTCAGCATTTCTAAGTATTCATCCCCCCGAGTCTGCACTTTATTGACAACCGAAAATAATGATGCGTAACTTTGCTGCATAACATGCAGTTCCTTCATTAATAATTTAATATCCATAAGTTATCTCCTATCTAAATCGTCACCATGTTGACAATTACAATATACATCGAGATGGAAAATAAGTCAACATGGTGACTAATAGCAGCGGGTGCGGCTGTTTTCAAAAATGTCACAGGCAGTCGGAGTGTTTACAGAAGGGGAAATAAGTATAATAAATGCGAAAAGGGCGTTAATCTAAAGTGGGAAGGTGTTTGACATGCAGAAAGTGAACTGGTCAGAACAGTATGAATGGTTCAATAAACAAGATGAAAAAGACGGGCGTTTAATGGCGCTCCTTCGTCATGAGCTTACATATGAGGAAGTCATACGGTTATATATGAAAGGGTTTTATTTGCAATCAAAAGAAGGGGATGTTTCGTTACGTAAGAACGATATCTGTCGTATGTTTGGGGTTGAAGAGAGGCAGGGCGGCAAATCTTAATGAACGGGAAGAGAAAAGCTCTTCCCGCTTTTCATAGCAGCTGTTATTCTTTTTCCAGCATGGAAGTCAGCCATTCTCTTAATGCCGTCTTCTGCACATACCGCTTTCCGTTTCTCGTGATATGCGGAATGTCAGAGGTGCAGGCATGATTTGTTTCGCTTCTTCCTTCGTAACTCCTAAATAATAACCAATATAATAGTGTGAATCTTTTTCTTTAATGTGAATGTGGTCAGTGTGTTCATGAGGATCAGGTGAATTAAAGTTTTTCAATCCGTCTCCGATGAAATATCCGGCTAAAGCGATTCCAATGCCGGTAATGATATCCATACAGCAAATCTCCAATAAACGTTATCACTTTTTATACGGTGAAGCCGGCCGATAGGATTCAGCCTTCAGCAAAACCGCCGGGCGTTTATTGCGGACGGTTTTGATTGCTGAGCTTTTCCACCTGCACCTTTCCGGAGAAGAAAACAGCGCCTCCGCCCATATCCGCCAGCCGATCGGGCGTGAGCGAATTGACGAGCTGTTTTTTATCATCCATATCGGCCCAAAGACCTTGGCTGACTGCAACGCCGGGAAGCACCTGTTCGCCAACCGAAGCTGTTAATTCACACTCGCCGCGGTGATTCCAAACTCTAACGGTTTCCCCGTCTTCTATGTTCCGGCGTACAGCATCCTCTGTATGAATAAAAAGCTTTGGCGCTTTTTCCAGTTTTACGTGTTTTTCGTTATTCGAAAATGTCGAATTTAAAAAATTATGATTCGGTCCCGGGACAAATAAAAGCGGAAAATCGTCATCGCTCTCAAGAGGGATGTGTGTCGGCAGCGCCGGATAACCGTCCTGTTTCATCTTTTCCGAATATAATTCAATTCTTCCGCTCGGTGTCTTGAGCTTTCCCAGAAAAAGCGGTTTTTTTCGTTTGGCTTTCATGAAGGAATGGCGTGAGAGCGCTTCGTAATCAATATCCTCGATATACGGATTGTCGGGAAAGTCCAGCGCCTGTCTGATCAATTCTTCATCGGAATCCTGAAGCTCCTGCTCGGTAAATCCCATTGCTCCGGCAAGCAAACGGAACACTTCCGTATTTGATTTGCTGTTCCCGTAGGGTTCGATCACCGGTTTTTGCAGCTGAATAAAATGATGCCAGTAAGACGTGTAAAAATCCGTGTTTTCAAAAGCGGATGCAGCAGGGAGCACGATATCCGCATATTTGGCGGTTTCCGTTAAAAATAGATCGTGAACGACTGTAAATAAATCCTCCCGCAGCAGGCCTTTTCTGACTTTATTCGCTTCCGGCGCAACCACTGCGGGATTCGTACCGTAAATAAACAGGGAGCGCACGGGCGGTTTTGTTTCTAAAAGAACGCTTCCGAGCCTGTTCATATTAAATGATCGTGGCTTCCTGCCGTAAAGCAGATCAGGCCGCTGAAGCGCTTGTCTGTTATAGTTTAATACCGCGCTGTTGTGCTTGATTGCGCCTCCTCCGGTGTTGAGCCATTGTCCTGTAACAGCCGGAAGGCAGGCGACGGTGCGGACGATCATTCCGCCATTGTCATGGTGCTGAATGCCGTTTCCGATCCTGATAAGGGAAGGGGAGGTTTCCCCGTACATTCTCGCAAGGCGTCTGATATCGTCGGCTTTAACGCCTGTAATAGCAGAAACCGTTTCCGGATCATAGTGTTTGACATGCGCTTTTAATTCTTCACTGCCTTCGGTGTACTCTGTGAGAAATGCTTCATCGTGAAGGTTCTCGTCGAATAAGACATGCATGATACCGAGGGCGAGTGCGGCATCTGTGCCGGGACGAATGGGAATAAACCAATCGGCAAGCCGGCCGGTTTGGTTCTTATGTACATCGATAACGACAATTTTAGCCCCTTTTTTTCGGGCTTTTTGAGCAATCATGACTTGGTGCATATTCGTGCTGACGGCATTGATTCCCCAAAAAATAAAGAGCTTAGCATGTATGGTCTCCTCCGGATCAGTACCCGCTCCTTCACCCATTGTATAGTTATAGCCTTCAGATCCGGCTTTGCTGCAAATCGTCCGTTCGAGATGACTCGCTCCGAGACGATGGAAAAAACGGCGGTCCATTCCCTCTGCCGCCAGTTTTCCCATATTGCCGTAAAAGCTGTACGGAAGAATGCTTTCCGCTCCTTCTTCGGCAATAAGCTCTTTCCAGCGCGCACTGATCGTATTGATCGCTTCCTCCCAGGAAATAGGCGCAAACGCGGCTTCACCTTTTTTACCGATCCGTTTTAACGGAACGGTTACGCGCTTCTCATCATAAATACGCTCAGCCATGTGTCTGACTTTGTTGCAAATATTCCCTGATGTGACCGGGTGATCGGGGTCTCCCTGAATGTTAACGATTTTTCCGTCTTTTATTGTCACAAGCAAGCCGCATTGATCGGGACAGTCTAGTGAACATACCGACTTAAAGACCCCGTTCGGCTGTGTTGCAGCAGAATTCATAGCCCATTTCTCCTCTTTGTTTATATTGTAAGCATTATAACATTTCAAAATCGAACGTCAATTCAGAAAAAAAGTGTTGACATCACGGAAAGACTTTTCTATGATGAGTTTATTCTTTTAAACAGCCTGACAATTTCATCATTTTATTTTCTATCCAGAGAGGTGGAGGGACTGGCCCTACGAAACCTCGGCAACATTTATTGTGCCAATTCCAGCAAGCGTATGCTTGAAAGATAGGAAAGAATGATCTATACATATTTGTGCGCTTCAAGCGCATAAAGACGGTATATGAATCTCTTTCCTTCTTCGGGGAAAGAGATTTTTTTATGAAAAAATTTATGTGAAAAGGATGTTTTGCACCATGACGGTTTTAATTACCGCGCCATATCACGACGAGGGGCTGAATGAGCTGACTGAGCTGTTCGGCCGGACTGTGCACCGGCCGTGGAAGAAGCACGGCCGGGCCTATCGGGAAGATGAATTAATCCGAATGATTCAAGAGACAAACGCGTCGGGGCTTATTACTGAACTTGATGAGGTGTCTGAGCGTGTTATTGACATATTGCCCGATTCTGCTTTTATCGGTATCTGCAGAGGAACGCCGTCTAACGTGGATATTGCGGCGGCGACTAAAAGAAAAATCCCCGTTTTCTTTACACCGGCCCGCAATGCCCAGGCCGTTGCTGAAATGTTTATCGGAAATGTGATTTCATTCTTGCGTCATACGTATTCTTCCCATCAGTGGCTGAAGGACGGGAAGTGGAATGGTGATTATTTGCAGGCTTACGTCAAATTCAGAGGAAATGAGCTGACGGGGAAAACAGTCGGCCTTATCGGTTTCGGAGCTGTCGGACAGAGAATCGCCCGGCTATTGGCCGCTTTTGACTGCAAGGTGCTTTACTATGACCCATTTGTCCGTCATGAAAACCGGGAGTATGAAAAAACGACGATTGAACGGGTATTTTCTGAAAGTGATATTGTTTCCGTTCACTTGCCGCGCACAGAAGAAACCATCGGCCTTATCGGCGCCCGGCACTTTCAATTGATGAAACAGGAAGCTGTTTTTGTCAATACGTCAAGAGCGGAGGTTACAGACAGGGAAGAGCTGCTGAGGGTGCTGAAAGAACGGCGGATTAAGGGAGCGATCCTTGACGTGTTTTATCACGAACCGCCTGAATCTTCTGATTATGAATTGATCTCTTTGCCGAATGTGTTAGCGACTCCCCATTTAGCGGGCGCAACATTTGAAGTGGAAGATCATCATGTGAAGATTTTAAATGAAGCGCTTTTCAAATGGAAACAAGATCAAACCTGCTCAATACGTGAACTTTATAACAAAAGAGAACTTGAAACGGAAGGAGGAGGCTGTAATGGCTGAACAAAAAGGCTACCTTGTATTTGACATCGGGACGGGGAATGCGCGAGTCGCGGTCGTGACTGCCGGCGGCGAAGTGACCGCGCTTGAAAGGGAAGACATTGAATATGTGATGGATCCGCTTTATCCGGACGGACGATATTTCTCACCGGAAGGGTTATGGAAGCAAATCAGCGCTATGGCAAGGAAGGTTATTGGCAAAAGCCCTCATATTACATTAATCGGAATCACCTCAACAAGCCAGAGGCAGGGAATTGTTCTGATCAATAAAGATAAAAAGGCATTTCTCGGTCTGCCCAACATTGATAACAGAGGGCGTGAATGGGAAGACGGGATTGAGGCAAAAGAAGAAGTGCATCAGCAAACCGGACGTCTTCCGAGCGCTTTATTTTCCGCCATGAAACTTGTCGGATTAAAAGCTAGACAGCCGTCTTTATGGAAGGAAGTGAAGTACATCACAAGCATCAGTGACTGGGTGACATTTGAGCTGAGCGGTATTTTAAGCTATGAACCGTCACAGGCTGCTGAAACACTGCTGTTTGACGTAAGGAAAAAGGCGTGGTCAGAGAAATTATGCAACATCTTCGGTGTGCCTTCTGCCATTCTTCCTTCACTCGTCCGATCTGGGACGGTTGTCGGAATGTTAACGTTTAAGAAAACGGCGGTTCTCGGTCTTTCTGAAAGAGTGCCTGTGATTGCAGGCGGGGGAGACACACAGCTTGCCATCAAAAGTGCAGATGCAAAGCCGGGAGATATCGTCATCGTATCCGGCACAACGACGCCGATTACAAAGATAACAGCGGAGACCGGAACTGAAAGTTTAGAGAATGCATGGCTGAATTGCCATACAGAAGAAGGTCAATGGCTTCTTGAAACGAATCCGGGTGTAACAGGACTCAATTATCAAAAATTAAAATCCATTTTTTATCCGAATGAATCCTACGGCGTCATGGAACGGGAAATCGCAAGTCTGCCGAAACATGATCATGCTTGTATTTCTGCGTTAGGCTCCTATTTATCGCCAGAGAAAAACGCACTGGCAAAAGGCGGATTTATTTTTGACGCTCCGCTGTCCCAAAACTTAAGCAGAGCCCATTTTGTCAAAGCCGCACTGCTGGAAATCGCTTTTTCAATCAAATGGAACTATGAGGCGTTAACAGAGGCGGCTTCCTTTTCACAAGATTATGTGAAGGTGTGCGGCGGCGGTTTCCAAAGTGATGCTTTGACGCAGTTTCTTGCTAACCTTCTCCAAAAGAAAATCTATAAGAGAGAGGGGTTCAGCCAGGCATCCGCAATGGGAGCGGCGATGATTTGCAACGCAGCTCTCGGTGTGAAAGCAGAGCTTTCGAGCCGCACGAAGGTAATTGAGCCGGAAGCGGATCAGACGGATCTCTTCCTATATGAAGAATGGAAATATACGCAAAAATTATTTACTCATTTTCAGCCGGCGGTGAAAGCCTGACTTGGGGATGAGATGACAACATGAAAGATTGCTGAGGAGGAACAAAAATGCTTAATAAGATAGGAATTCCGAAACAGCTCGCCTGGGGATTTTTAGGAGTCGTGCTGTTTATGATGGGGGACGGCCTTGAACAAGGCTGGCTCAGCCCGTTTTTAGTTGAAAACGGCTTGACGGTACAGCAATCAGCATCCCTGTTTACGGTTTACGGTATTTCTCTCGCTGTGGCGTCTTGGTTTTCAGGGGTCTGCCTCGAAGCCTTCGACGCAAAGCGGACGATGTTTATGGGGCTGTTGTTTTACGTTATCGGAACAGCCGCGTTTATCGCATACGGATTTGAAAATCTTAATTTGCCGGTGATGTATGTCACGTATTTTATTAAAGGGCTGGGTTATCCGCTGTTTGCCTATTCATTTTTGACATGGGTGATTTACCGGTCGCCGAAAAACAGGCTCAGTACGGCGGTCGGCTGGTTCTGGATTGCATATTGCTGCGGGATGTTTGTATTCGGTGCTTGGTATTCAAGCTGGGCCATCAAATCCTTCGGCTATTTGAATACACTGTGGAGTTCAATTTTCTGGGTCTGCCTCGGCGCGTTTTTTGCTTTGATTTTAAATAGGGACCGCTTTGAAAAGAAAAAGGCAGATAAGCGGGAAAAGGCGCAGGAATTAATGAAGGGAATCACCATCCTTGCTGAAAATCCGCGCGTGCTCTCTGGGGGGATCATTCGGATCATTAACAGCATCGGAACATACGGATTTCCGGTATTTCTTCCGATGCATATGGCGCAGCACGGCATTTCTACAAATGTATGGCTTCAAATTTGGGGAACGATCTTTCTCGGAAATATCGTCTTTAACTTAATATTCGGCGCAGTCGGCGATGCATTCGGCTGGAAGAAGACTGTCATGTGGTTCGGGGGAGTGGGCTGCGGCATTTTTACTCTTTTATTATATTATGCTCCTGTTGTATCACATGGGAACTTGCTTTTCGTCAGCATTGTCGGTTTTATATGGGGAGGGCTCCTCGCCGGGTTCGTTCCGATCGGGGCTATCGTGCCGACGGCGGCCGGCAGCGATAAAGGTGCTGCCATGTCTGTGTTAAATCTGGCTGCGGGCCTGTCGGCATTTGTCGGCCCCGCGCTTGCCTGGGCGTTCATCGGGCTTGTCGGCGCACAAGGCGTTGTATGGATTTTCGCAACGCTCTATTTCGTAAGTGCAATCTTGACAAATCAAATCAAAATACCTGAAGAGAAAACGGCAAAACACAATAAAGCATTGCCTGAATACGCTTCTTAACAGCAGCGCCCCGAAAATTCGGGGCGTTTTTTTACAGCTGCTGAAGAAACCCGGCAAAGCGCTGAATTTGTTCACGTAACGATTGTTTGTTTTCGTGAAATTGTTTGAAACGATGTCCGTTTGCTCCGGACGGATGCGGGAAGCCTTCCAGAATAAACGCATGACCCATTCTGCCGTTCTTCTTCAGCATGCGGCAGGCTGATTCTGCTGCTTTGCCGAGAGGGATAAGCAGAATGTCCTTTTCCATCGTTTCTATTTCATCCGGAAAACATTTCAGCGCGTAACGGCTGAGAAGAGCTGACCTGCTGATTGCCGGCCGATGTCCCGTATAGTTTTTCTGTTTATAAAAAACAGGGTGTTTGATAACGGACGTTGTATGAAGAAGCTCTCGTTTTGAATCAAATAACCGGGATGAATCCTCAACGTGAAGCGCGGCCGGCAGACCGCATTCATTAAGCATTTCGATGATGTTCTGTCTCATTGAACCGGAAAGTCCGGCCGCTTTTTTTGTTTCATACGCTATCGTTTCAAGCGTTTCGCCATCTTTTAAAAGCTGTGCCGCTTTTTTGTAAGCCAGCTGCATTTGAAAAAACCGGGTGTGATTCCGGAAATGGCAACGACTGCATGAGGATTAATATATTCATTATGAGGCGAATAATACAAATCCAGATCTCCGTCCTTGGATAAATGGAAAGCCGGAGTCAGCAAATCCGATTTTGTAAACCCTCCCGAATATGATAGTGCTTTAAGCTACTGCAAAAAATGCGCAAGCCGCTCACGATCGCAAATCATGTTATGCCTCCTTGAATCCGCCAGTTTCTCTTAGTGTCATCAAAAACGTCGGATGACATGCAGGCTCATACATCACTTTTACCGGCGTTCCAGAGCATTTTTAAGACGTGAGGCGTTCCTTTAACTTCAGCCGCCGTCGTTTGCACGGCTGTTTTTTTAGTGAGAAAATCTTCCTGCAGTTCTTTCTGCTTTTGCGATAACAGATCGGTTTCTGTTTTGATTTCATCAACGGCCGTCTGCATGGACGCTGTCGCGGCGTTAATCTTCTTTATATCAGGCGCTGTGTTTCTTTTAAAACGCACGGCGGATACGGCTGCATAAATGAATGCGGCAGCCGCAACGGCAGCACTGATATACAAAATGATGATCATCTGCTTTTCACTCCTTTTTTTCAATTGATACCCTTTACGGATCGTGTTGAATCATTTTATTTGCTAATTGTTTTTTTTCTGCTTATAATGTGAAATCGTACATAAGGACATTCAGAAAGGGTGAAAGACGTGGAAAGCTTACAAAACAAAACGGCTCTTATCACGGGTGCGGGCAGAGGAATCGGCCGCGCCGCCGCTATCGCTTTAGCCAAAGAAGGAGTCAATATCGGTTTAATCGGCCGCACAGAAGCAAATGTCGAAAAGGTTGCGGAAGAAGTGAAAGCCCTTGGTGTAAAGGCATCATTCGCTGCTGCCGATGTAAAAAACCAAAAAGAGGTTGAACAAGCCGTCTCCTCTATTAAAGAAGAACTCGGTGAGATTGACATCTTGATTAACAATGCCGGAATCAGCAAATTCGGCGGATTTTTGGATCTTACGCCTGAAGAGTGGGAAGACATCATTCAAGTTAATGTAATGGGTGTATACCACGTGACACGCGCCGTTCTTCCTGAAATGATTGAGAGAAAATCAGGAGATATCATTAATATTTCTTCTACGGCGGGCCAAAGAGGCGCCGCGGCGACAAGTGCGTACAGCGCTTCTAAATTTGCCGTTCTCGGTCTGACTGAATCTCTCATGCAGGAAGTCAGAAAACACAACATCCGTGTCAGCGCAATGACTCCAAGCACGGTTGCCAGCGACATGTCTATTGAATTAAATCTGACAGACGGCAATCCGGAAAAAGTCATGCAGCCTGAGGATCTTGCAGAATATATGGTTGCTCAATTGAAATTACATCCGCGCATTTTCATCAAAACTGCCGGTTTGTGGTCAACGAATCCTTAAACAAAAGGGGACCTGTCTTCACGACGGGTCTTTTTTGTTTCCGCAAACCTGAATAAATAGGCATAAAAATCCGTTTTTACAGAAAAAAGAGTGAAAAAGAAACCGATATCAGCTATAATTAAACTAAATAAACTATGTACCAAATGTTCATTAAGATTATTTTTCCCCGCCTCCAAAAAACAAATCTATACAAACCAAACTGTCCGAACGATAAAAGGGAAAATGAAATATAAAGAGAATATTTAGTACATGGAATAATTTGTTAGAAGGAAGGGTGTGCACATAATGAAAGAAGAAAAAAGAAGTTCAACCGGTTTTTTAGTGAAACAAAGAGCTTTTTTAAAGCTTTACATGATTACAATGACAGAGCAGGAACGGCTTTACGGACTGAAGCTTCTCGAGGTGCTGCGTTCGGAATTTAAACCCATCGGTTTTAAGCCGAATCATACCGAGGTATACCGTTCGCTTCACGAACTTTTAGATGACGGGATTTTAAAGCAAGTAAAAGTGAAAAAAGAAGGAGCCAAACTCCAGGAAGTCGTTCTCTATCAATTTAAAGACTATGAAGCAGCGAGGCTTTACAAAAAACAGCTGAAGACAGAGCTTGACCGCTGCAAAAAGCTGATTGAAAAAGCCATTTCAGATAATTTTTAATTTCGGCCGGAACGCACCCGGCCTCCCGGGCTCAAAAGGGTTTGTAAGGTATGTTCTGTGATTCATTATACATAATAGCAGGCTCGGAACAATACATATCAATAGAACCTTCAAACTTGACATCGACTCTTGAAGTGGTAACATAAAAAACGTGTGAAAAATACGAACAAAATACGAACAAGGGAGATGTTACCGATCTTAGATCAAAAGAAAGTTGCTTTTATCGGAGCAGGATCAATGGCTGAAGGAATGATATCAGGCATGGTCCGCGCAAAAAAAATTCCCAACCAAAACATCTGCGTGACAAACCGCCGCAATACAGAGCGACTCGCTGAATTGGAACATCAGTACGGAATTCAGGGCATTGCTTTTGACAGCATGAAAACCGAAGATATTGATGTCTTTATTTTAGCCATGAAGCCGAAGGATGCCGAAATCGCTCTGGCTACGCTGAAACGGCGTATTCAACCTCATCAAATTATCCTGTCTGTTCTGGCAGGCATAACAACCTCATTTATACAACAATCATTACATGACCGTCAGCCTGTTGTAAGAGTGATGCCGAACACATCCAGCATGATCGGCGAATCGGCAACAGCTGCGGCTTTCGGAGACCATGTCTCTTACGGTTCAGCAAAAACCGCGGTATCCCTTTTGGAATGCCTCGGGGAAGTGTACGTGATCAAGGAAGATCAGATGGACATTTTCACCGGCATCGCAGGCAGCGGACCGGCGTACTTTTATTATTTAATGGAGTTTATTGAAAAAGCAGGTGAAGAAGCCGGCTTAGACAAACGGCTGTCCCGCAAAATCGGCGCGCAAACGTTATTGGGCGCCGCTAAAATGCTGATGGAAACGGGTGAAAAACCGGATGTGCTTCGGGAAAACATCACCTCTCCAAACGGCACGACGGAAGCCGGCCTCGATGCGCTCAGGTCAGAAGGCGGCGGAGAAGCCATTGCCAAAGCCATTAAACACGCGACCGAACGTTCTATTGAGATCAGCAAAACAATTGAAAAAACGGCAGCACTATAATCGTTAAAAAACAGGAGTGATACAGTGACGTCTCGGACGAAGATCAAAAGAGTCGCGGTGAAAATCGGCAGCAGCTCACTGACGAGCCTGCACGGGGAAATCAGCAGAAGAAAGCTGGAAGCATTGGTGGATCAAATCGCACAGCTGAAAGACAGCGGCTATGAAGTGATTTTAGTATCTTCCGGCGCAGTGGCGGCAGGTTATCGGAAGCTCGGATTTATTCAGAAACCGGAAAGCCTCCCTGAAAAACAGGCTTCCGCTTCCATCGGGCAGGGATTATTAATGGAGGCTTATTCAAAGCTGTTTTTAGCGCACGGTTATGTCGCATCACAAATTTTAATTACAAGAAGCGACTTTTCCGATGAATACCGCTACCATAATGTGCGCAATACGATGAACGTCCTTTTGGAACGGGGCATTATTCCGATTATTAATGAAAATGACACGGTCACAGTCAATCGGCTGAAATTCGGAGATAACGATACACTCGCAGCGAAGGTGGCAGGTTTAATTGATGCCGACATGCTTGTGATTTTATCAGACATTGACGGTTTATATGATGATAATCCGCGCAGCAACCCGAAAGCGAAAAGAATCAGACATGTAAGTGACATCACTCCGGAAATAGAAGCAAGCGCGGGAGATGCCGGGAGTGAAATGGGAACCGGCGGAATGCGTTCGAAACTGGATGCTTTTAAAATTGTGATGGCCTCCGGTATTAAAGGCTTTCTCGGGCAGGCCAACATTCCGGACATTCTGCTTCAAGCGGTAGATGAGGCGGCTGAAGGAACTTATTTTGAAGCGGAAGGAACCCTGCCGTTAAACCACAAAGAACAATGGCTTGCATTTAATTCCGGCCCCGAAGGCGAAATTGTGATGGAAAAAGAAAGCAGCCGCGATGTCGCGAACGGAAATATGGAGCTGTCACCGCAGGACATCGAGCAGATTAAGGGCAGATTCAGCAGCGGAGCGGTTGTCAGGCTGCTTGATCAGCAGGGAGAAGAGCTCGGACTCGGCATCGTCAACTATTCCTCAGCCCAGCTGAAGACTTTTAAAGAAACGCCGCCCAAACAGACCGATCAATCAGTCATTGATCCGGAAGCGTTTGTCTGCCACGTTGAACTATCCATTCCGATCGGCTGAGAAAGATCTATAAAAATATGAAAAAGCCCGAGGCTTCGTTTTGAAGCTCGGGTTTGTTTTTTATTGATATTGTTCAAGTTTGGAGAAAAATTGAATGACAAAATGATAGAAATCATTTGCAGACGGAGCCAGTTCCCTTCCTTTTGGTTTAATAATGCCTACGGTACGCTTCACTTGAGGAAATTCAATCGGAATTTTGACCGTGAACCGGGGTGTGGTTTCCGCAAAGGTGCTTTCAGGTAATAAAGTAACTCCCATCCCCGCGGAGACTAATCCTTTAATGGCATCTAAATCCTCGCCTTCCGTCGATACAAGCGGCGCAAAGCCGGCCTGTCTGCAAGCGTCAATTGCCATATTGCGGAGAATAAATCCTTCAGGAAATAAAACAAATTGGTCGCCGCGCAGATCAATTAAATGGATATTTTTCTGTTTAGCAAGCGGATGGTGCAGCGGAACAAGCGCGTAAATCTTTTCTGTGAATAAGATATTGCCTGTTATGTCGGGAAATTCCGTCGGAACGGGGCCGAGCAGCGCCGCATCTATGTCCCTGTTTCTCACGGCTTCAATTAAAAACTTATAAGATCCTTGGCGGAGCAAAAACTCAACGTTCGGGTATTCCTCTTTAAATGCCGAAATCACCGTCGGCAAAAGCTGGCTTGCAAGGCTCGTGGGAAATCCTATTTTGACGGTTCCGCGATTCGGATCAAGATATTCATCAATTTGTTCTTTCGCGTAATCAATTGCTTTCATCGCCGTTTTAACATGTTCTAAAAATTGTTTGCCGATCGGCGTTAATTTAATATTTCTGCCTTCCCGTTCAAATAAAGTGACTTTCAGCTCTTCTTCAAGATTTGCAATCTGCCTGCTGATGGCGGATTGTGCGACATGCAGATGATCAGCCGCTTCTGACACATGTTCCCGTTCTGCTACCTCCATAAAATACCGAAGCTGGCGTAATTCCATTGCGTTCACACCTATCTATCTCATTTTGAGATGTATTTGATCTAAATTATATATTGTTTATATTGTTTTGAAAACTTACAATTAATTTAAAGTTGTCAGATTTTATGACCGATAATTAACGGAAACTGATCGGGGGAGAGGAATTATGACTTACAATCAAATGCCGAAAGCACAAGGTCTCTACCGTCCGGAATTTGAGCACGATGCATGCGGAATCGGCTTGTATGCCCATTTAAAAGGGAAACCTTCACATGACATTGTCAAAAAAGGACTGAAGATGCTTTGCCAGCTGGATCACAGAGGAGGACAGGGCAGTGATCCGAATACGGGTGACGGCGCCGGCCTGATGGTTCAGATCCCTGATGCTTTTTTTAAGAAAGAGTGCGGAGAAATGAGACTGCCGGAAAAAGGCCGTTACGGGGTAGGAATGGTCTTTTTCTCGCAAAATGAAGAGGAAAGAAAAAAGATCGAAAAACAGGTGAATGCATTCATTGAGCAGGAAGGACAGATCGTTCTCGGCTGGAGAACCGTCCCTATAAATGTCGGAAAAATCGGAACAGTGGCACAAAGTACTTGCCCATATGTGCGTCAAGTATTTATCGGAGCCGCAAACGATTTGAAAGACAGCCTTGCTTTTGAACGCAAACTGTATGTCATCCGGAAGCAGGCGGAAAATTGGGGCGTTCAAGAACAGCTTGATTTTTACTTCGCAAGCTTGTCAAGCCAGACTATTGTTTATAAAGGGTTGTTAACGCCTGAGCAGGTTGACGCTTTTTATTTGGATTTGCAGGATGAAACCTTCGTATCTGCATTTTCACTCGTGCATTCAAGATTCAGCACAAATACCTTTCCTACTTGGGAACGTGCCCATCCGAACCGCTATCTGATTCATAACGGAGAAATCAATACGCTCCGGGGCAACATCAATTGGATGAGAGCGAGGGAGCAGCAGTTCGTTTCAGAAAGCTTCGGAGACGATCTTCACAAAGTGCTGCCGATTTTAAATGCTGAGGGCAGTGACTCATCCATTCTTGATAATGCGTTTGAATTTTTCGTGATGGCGGGACGGAAACCGGCACATACGGCAATGATGCTGATTCCGGAACCATGGACAGAAAACACTCACATGTCTAAAGCGAAACGGGCTTTTTATGAATATCACAGCTCTTTAATGGAGCCGTGGGACGGGCCGACCGCCATTTCGTTTACGGACGGAAAACAAATCGGCGCCATCCTTGACCGTAACGGCCTGCGTCCGGCACGTTACTATGTGACAAAAGATGACCATATTATTTTCTCATCTGAGGTCGGCGTTATTGAAGTTGAGCAGGAGAACATTCTTCATAAAAAACGTCTGGAGCCCGGAAAAATGCTGCTCATTGACTTAGAGGAAGGCCGGATTATTTCAGATGAAGAAGTAAAAACAGAAATCGCCAATGAATTCCCTTATCAAAAATGGCTTGAAGAAGAATTGGTTCAAGTGAATCCTGACCCGGAGATCCGGGAAGAGGAACAATTCGATGATCTTCTCGTCCGTCAAAAAGCGTTTGGCTATACGTATGAAGATATCCAGAAATATTTAATTCCTGTTATTAAAGAAGGCAAGGACCCGCTCGGCTCTATGGGAAATGATTCGCCGCTCGCCGTTTTATCCGATCGCGCCCAATCACTGTTTCATTACTTTAAACAGCTGTTTGCGCAAGTCACAAACCCGCCGATTGACGCGATCCGCGAGCAGCTTGTGACCTCCACGGTGACATGGCTCGGAGCTGAAGGCGATCTGCTGCATCCAAGTGAAAGAAATGCCCGCCGCATTAAACTGTATACTCCTGTATTATCAAACGAACAGTTTTATGCGCTGAAAACACTCGTGCACCCTGACATTAAGAGCCAGAACATCCGCGCGCTGTTTTCCGATGACCTAGAAAAAGGCCTGAAGGATTTGTTTCAGCAGGCGGAAAAAGCGATCAAGGAAGGCGTATCTCTGTTGATTTTATCTGACAGGGCAATGAGTAAGGAATTGACGCCGATTCCGCCGCTCTTGGCCGTCAGTGCGCTGCATCAGCATTTGATCCGCCAAGGCCTGCGAACAAAAGCAAGCATTATCGTTGAATCCGGGGAAGCGCGTGAAGTTCATCATTTTGCGGCTCTCATCGGGTATGGTGCCGATGCTGTCAATCCGTATTTGACTTACGCTACGTATAAGCAGGAAATCGATGAAGGCCGGCTTGATATTCCGTATGAAGAAGCTGTCAGCAAATACGGAAAGAGCGTAACAGAAGGCGTCGTGAAAGTGATGTCAAAAATGGGGATTTCAACTGTGCAAAGTTACAGGGGCGCCCAAATTTTTGAAGCGGTCGGCATCGGTGAAGACGTTATCGCCAAATACTTTACCGGTACTGCATCTCAGCTTGGCGGAATTGATATCGAAACGATTGCGCAAGAAGCGAAACAGCGCCATCAAGCGGCGTACAAGGATGATTACAGCCAAACTCTTGAGCCGGGTAGTGAATTCCAATGGCGAAACGGGGGAGAGCACCACGCTTTCAACCCGAAAACCATCCATACCCTGCAATGGGCGTGCCGCAAGAATGATTACAGCCTGTTTAAGCAATATTCTCATGCAGCGGATGAAGAACGAATCGGATTTTTACGCAATCTGTTCGCCTTCAAAGAAGACCGCAAGCCTTTAAAATTAGAGGAAGTTGAATCAGCTGCGTCCATCGTGAAACGTTTTAAAACAGGAGCGATGTCATTCGGTTCATTAAGCAAGGAGGCCCATGAGGCTTTAGCGATAGCGATGAACAGGCTTGGCGGAAAAAGCAACAGCGGAGAAGGCGGCGAGGACCCGAAACGTTTCGTTCCGGATGAAAATGGCGACGACAGAAGAAGTGCGATTAAACAGATCGCTTCCGGCCGTTTCGGCGTAAAGAGCCATTATCTCGTCAATGCGGATGAATTGCAGATCAAAATGGCGCAAGGGGCGAAGCCGGGAGAAGGCGGTCAGCTTCCGGGCAACAAAGTATATCCTTGGGTCGCGGATGTCCGCGGTTCTACACCAGGTGTAGGGCTGATCTCACCGCCTCCTCACCATGATATTTATTCAATTGAAGACTTGGCGCAGCTGATTCATGATTTGAAAAATGCAAATCGAAGCGCGCGTATCAGCGTCAAGCTCGTGTCAAAAGCCGGTGTCGGCACGATTGCGGCCGGTGTGGCAAAAGGCACTGCGGATGTCATCGTCATCAGCGGCTACGATGGCGGAACGGGCGCGTCGCCGAAAACAAGTATTAAACATACGGGTCTTCCGTGGGAGCTTGGTCTTGCAGAAGCTCACCAAACGCTGATGCTGAACGGTTTACGGGATCGCGTGGTATTGGAAACGGACGGTAAGCTGATGACAGGCCGAGATGTCGTGATGGCCGCCTTGCTCGGTGCGGAGGAATTCGGCTTTGCTACAGCGCCGCTTGTCGTTCTCGGCTGCGTCATGATGCGCGCCTGCCACTTAGATACATGTCCTGTAGGTGTCGCGACGCAAAACCCGGAGCTCCGCAAAAAATTCATGGGCGACCCTGACCATATCGTAAATTACATGCTGTTTGTCGCAGAAGAAGTGCGTGAATATATGGCGCAGTTAGGCTTTAAGACGCTTGATGAAATGATCGGACGGACAGACGTTCTTCATGTAAGTGAACGTGCGAAAGCGCATTGGAAAGCGGGCCAGCTTGATTTATCCACACTGCTGTACCAGCCTGAAGGCGTACGTACTTTCCGTACGGCGCAAAACCATAAGATCGACGAGTCGCTTGATATGACGGTTATTCTTCCGGCGGTGCAGGCTGCAATTGAAGCCGGTCAGGAAGCGGAAGCTGAAATCAAGATCAATAATACAAATCGCGTAGCCGGAACCGTGACGGGAAGTGAAATTTCTAAACGCTACGGAGCGGAAGGCCTGCCGGATGATACAATCAGACTTCATTTTACCGGATCAGCCGGACAGAGTTTCGGAGCATTTGTTCCTAAGGGGATGACGCTTCATTTGAACGGGGATTCAAATGACTACGTAGGCAAAGGGCTTTCAGGCGGAAAAATCATCGTGAAAGCGCCTGATGACTTCAATTGTGAAACTCACGATAACGTTATTATCGGGAACGTCGCATTTTACGGAGCAACAAGCGGGGAAGCGTACATTAACGGGCGCGCCGGTGAACGTTTTGCAGTCCGTAACAGCGGAGTCAATGTCGTTGTAGAAGGTATCGGAGACCACGGCTGTGAATACATGACAGGCGGCCGGGTTGTCGTCCTCGGTGAAGTCGGCAAAAACTTCGGGGCGGGAATGTCAGGCGGTATCGCATACGTCCTGAGTGATGATGCCAAAGCATTTAAACGCAAATGCAACATGGAAATGATTTCATTTGAAAAGCTGACGGATGAGGCGGAGATCAAAGAAGTGCAAGAAATGGTCAAACGGCATGCGGCGCTGACAAACAGCAAAAAAGCCGCAGCTCTCCTGGACAATTGGGAAAAAGCCGCAGAAACCTTTATCAAAGTCATTCCGAAAAACTATAAACAAATGCTCCTCAGCATCGAAGAACAAAAAGCGGCGGGTTTATCGGAAGAAGACGCAATTATGTATGCTTTTGAAGCCAATACAAAGGTCCTCCAAACGCCTGCCAAAGATCAAAAACAAGCGGTAGTACAGTAAGAAAGGGGAGAGGAACATGGGGAAACCAACTGGATTCATGGAAGAAAAACGAGAAAAACCGGCTGAGCGGGACCCTCTCACTCGCTTAAAGGATTGGAAAGAGTATTCGGCTCCATTTTCAGATGAAGCGTCAAAGCGGCAGGGGGCGCGGTGTATGGATTGCGGCACACCGTTTTGCCAAATCGGCGCTGATATCAACGGTTTTACGTCCGGCTGCCCGATTTATAATCTGATACCGGAGTGGAATGACCTCGTCTATCGGGGGCGCTGGAAAGAAGCCTTGGAGCGTCTTCTGAAAACGAATAACTTTCCTGAATTCACAGGGCGGGTCTGTCCCGCTCCTTGTGAAGGATCTTGTACGCTGGCTATTTCAGATCCGGCTGTTTCAATTAAAAACATCGAGCGGACGATCATTGACAAAGGTTTTGAGAACGGATGGATTCAGCCGAGAATTCCAGCGAAACGCACAGGTAAAAAAGTCGCTGTCGTCGGTTCAGGCCCCGCAGGTCTGGCAAGCGCTGATCAGCTGAATCAAGCCGGACATTCCGTAACGGTCTATGAGCGTGCCGACAGAGCCGGCGGCCTGCTGATGTACGGCATTCCGAGCATGAAGCTTGAGAAAAATGTCGTCGAACGCCGTATTAAGCTTTTGACGCAGGAAGGTATAGATTTTGTGACAAATACCGAAATCGGCGTTGACATAACGGCAGATGAGCTGAAAGATCAATTTGATGCCGTCATTTTGTGCACAGGCGCCCAAAAGCAGCGCAATCTGCTGATTGAAGGCCGGGAAGCAAAAGGCGTCCATTATGCGATGGACTATTTAACACTGGCGACGAAAAGCTATTTAGATTCCAACTTCAAAGACAAACAATTTATAGACGCTAAAGGGAAAGACGTCATCGTAATCGGCGGAGGAGACACAGGAGCTGACTGCGTGGCAACCGCGCTGCGCCAAAAAGCGCGCAGCGTGCACCAGTTTGGGAAACATCCTAAACTTCCTCAGACGCGCACGAACGACAATATGTGGCCTGAACAGCCGCACGTCTTTACCCTTGAATACGCCTATGAAGAAGCGCAGGCAAAGTTCGGCAAAGACCCGAGAGAATATTCAATTCAGACGACAAAAATGGTGGCCGATAAGCAGGGCCGCTTACAAGAGATTCACACCATTCAAATGGAAAAAGTCAGAAACGAATTCGGAAAGTATGAATTTCATGAACTGCCCGGGACAGAAAAAGTATGGCCTGCTCAGCTGGTGTTCATCGCCATCGGTTTTGAAGGGACAGAACAGCCATTATTGAAACAGTTCGGTGTCGATTCGGCAAATCATAAAATTCAGGCGGCATATGGGGATTATAAAACGAATGTTGACGGTGTTTTCGCCGCAGGGGATGCGAGAAGGGGCCAAAGCCTGATTGTATGGGCGATTAATGAAGGCCGGGAAGCAGCGCGCGAAGTCGACAGTTATTTAATGGGGAGCACTGTTTTACCGTAAATAAAGGGGTTTATTTATAAAACCGGCTGGGATCAGCCGGTTTTTCGTATTGAAATGAGTATATAAGGATAACGTGGAAAGGAAGATAACATATGGAATTTTGTTTATCAGAGTGGAGAGGTTGTTTTCTTCCGCAGACTGAGACGATTTGCAAGCCTTGAGCAGTCGATCACGGTGCTGCTGACGGGATCTGTGTGTCTGCAGTCGATTTGCGGGCAGATTTTAATTGATGAAGAAAAACATATTGAATTTCAAGCGGAAGCGCTTATAAACAAATAAGGGAACGGACGGGTCCGCTCCTCCTTTTTTAGACATCTATACGAAAGCCGATATTGCCGAACTGCCGTCCTTCCCGCATTCTGTTATAAGCGGCAGCTGCTTCACTGAGAGGGTACATGCGGTCGATAATGGGACGGATGCCGCAGCGGTTTATCAATTCCAGCATATCCGCGAATTCCTCATTGCTACCCATTGATGTACCGAGAATATGAATCTGCGGAAAAAACAGCGAGCGAATAGGAAATCCGAGCTGATCGCCTGAACTGGCGCCGAATGTTACGATCCGGCCATTCGGTTTAATAATGTCAAGATAGTGTTGAAACAAGGCGGGGCCTACACCGTCAAGTATGATATCTGCTTTTTCGCCATTCAGCGCCTCATTCCAATCACCGTAGCTGTCAATCGCCCGGTCTGCACCGTATGACAGTGCGGTTTGTTTTTTGTTTTCACTGCGGGAGGTGACGCTGACTGTCGCTCCGATAGCTTTTGCCATTAATAAGGCGTATGTTGCCACGCCGCTTCCGATGCCCGGAAGGATAAGGTGTTCGCCTTTTTTTAATTGTCCTTTTGTAAATAAGGCGCGATAAGCGGTTAATGCTGATAACGGCAGCACGCCCGCTTCCTCCCAAGTCAGGTGTTCGGGTTTTAAAACGGCGTTTTCCGCAGGAACGATGACATAAGGTGAAAATGTTCCGTCGCTCGGACCGCCTAAAATATCAGGGACGGCTGGTACGTCCTCAACGGTCTTCCAATTCAGCACCGGGTTGATGATGACTTCTGCATGCAGTAAATGAGACCGGACGCCGTGTCCTATTTCGGTTACGATTCCCGCGCCGTCTGAACCGAGAGTAAATTCATGGTTTCCGGTTTCGTGGTTTTTCATTAAAAACAAATCACGATGGTTTAATCCGGCTGTTTTCAGCTTTATTTTCACTTCGCCGTTTCCTGGCCTTTTGTCAGGTGCCTGCCTGAAATCAAAGCCATTTTCGTGTATGATAAGGGCATTCATTATTCTTCTCTCCTTTATGATTGATGAGAAAGATTTTACAGGCTGTATCAGCTGCAGTAAATAAATGAAAATTGATAGCCGGCTATCAATAAAAATCATAGCAAGAAGGTGCCCTTACATGGAAAGCGGAGACTTAAAGATTTTTCAGGCTGTCGCCCGCAAAGGAAGTATTTCAAAGGCGGCAGAAAGCCTGCATTATGTTCAATCAAATGTGACAAACCGGATTCAGCAGCTGGAACGGCAATTGCAAACACAGCTTTTTTACCGCACAAATCGGGGGATGACGCTGACGCCCGCAGGTGAAAACTTATTGAAAGACGCAGACAGAATCCTTCAATTGCTGCATGAGGCGCAAAAAACGGCGCAAGAGGCAGGTGATCCGAACGGCCCGCTTCGAATCGGTTCTCTTGAAACGGCGGCAGCCGTCCATCTCCCTCAATTTTTCACGGAGTATTGCAGCCGCTACCCGAAAGTACAGTTGTCTCTGTCAACGGGTGATACACATACCTTAGTGCAGCACATCTTACACTATGAGCTGGACGGCGCTTTTGTTTATGGACCGGTCGAATACGAAGATCTTGAGCAAGTCGCTGTATTTCAAGAAGAATTAGTCTTGGTTTCAAATAAGCGAGAAGGCAGTTTGCAAGACTTGTTGCGAGATCCGATTCTGTATTTTGCCGCGGGCTGTTCGCACCGCCGTAAAATAAAAAACATACTGAAAGAAGAGGCAGTGCCCGCACATAAAATCATTGAATTCGGTACGTTGGAAGCCATTATTGGGGCAGTGCAGGCGGGGATGGGGGGTTCCTTTCTGCCTGCATCAGCCGTCCGTTATTTTCAAAACAGGAAAAATCTTTTTCTTCATGAGCTTCCTGAACAGTTTCGGGATATGAATATATCATTTATCTACCGGAGTGATTTATTTTTGACATCGGCGTTTGAAGAACTGCTGAATGGATTAAAAGCATTACCGAACGGAAGATGAGAAAACAGGACAGCTGTGTACGCCAATTTTTTTCGTTCTGGTTTTTCTCAAAAGAAAGCGGGTATCCGGGCTGAGCTCGATCAGCGCGATGAAAAACTCGGCTATAAAATCAGAGAAGCACAAATGAAAAAAATACCGTATATTGCGGTTGTGGGGGATCAAGAGTGCCGCCATCAATCTGTACATGTACGGCAATACGGGCGGGAAGACACATTTGAAGAGAATGTGAGTGATTTTATTTCCCGGATCATAAGAGAGGCAAAACAAAAAATAGAGATTTAATAAAAACAACATTGACATATCGTAAAATCACGATATAATAAAGCGTATGAAACCTATTGATGTTTTTAAAGCGTTGTCTAATGAGTCACGGCTTGAGATTTTACAATGGCTGAAAGAGCCGGACCGTCACTTCGCACCGCATGATGGCATTGATATGAATGAGATCGGAGTGTGTGTCAGCCAGATCACCGATAAGCTTCAGATGACACAGTCAACGGCTTCTCAATATCTTTCCATCCTTCAGCGGGCGGGCCTTATCCAAACAAAACGGATTGGCAAATACACCTATTATAAAAGAGATGAAGACGCGATAAAGGCGATGGCCGATTATTTTCAGCGCGAAATGTAGGGCTGAATCCTTTAGAAGAGGGATTCAGTTTCTTTTTCAGACTACACATCGACATATTGCGATTTGTTTCTGTTTGTTCAACTCTTTATATCGATATATCACAATATATCTTTATATAAATCATCAATGAAGGAGTGTGTCAGGTGCAAAATACCTGGAAGATTTACATTTTGGCAATTATCAGTTTTTTAGTGGGGACGTCTGAGTATGTGATATCCGGGATGCTTGATAAAATTGCAGGTTCCTTGGGAGTTACTGTGGCAGCGGCAGGGCAGCTCATTACGATTTTTTCACTTGTTTATGCAATCGGAACGCCTGTCATGATGGCCCTTACAGCAAAACTGGACAGAAGGAAGCTCATGATCTATGCTCTGGGGCTGTTTGTTATCGGGAATATCATTTCTTTCCTTGTGCAGGGATTCGGCTTATTTGCGGGAGCACGGGTGATTATGGCGCTTGGAGCAGGAACCGTGGTGGTCACCGCGCTTACGATCGCAGCAAAAATCGCTCCCCCGGGAAAACAGGCAAGTTCTCTCGCAACCGTCATTATGGGGTTTACGGCGGCGCTCATTATCGGTGTTCCGATCGGAAGAACCGTGTCTGAAGCTTTCGGCTGGAAAGTGGTTTTCGCCGGAATTGCGGCAATTGGAATCATTGCCATGCTTATTATACGTTTCGCGTTGCCTGAGATAAAAGGAGATAAACCGGTGCCGCTCATTCAGCAATTTTCTCTTTTGAAGAAACGAAAGGTGGCTGTCGGGCTGGCCATTACGTTTTTTTGGCTCGGAGGCTATTCGGTTGCGTATACGTACCTTTCTCCGTATTTACTGAACGTTACTCATATCGGAAGCGGAATACTGAGTACATTGCTGCTTATTTTCGGTGTTGCAAGTCTTGCCGGTTCTAAAGCAGGCGGTTTCAGCGCAGACAAATGGGGGGCGCGTATGACATTAACCGGCGGAATGGCGCTTCATGCTATCATGCTCATGTTATTGCCGTTTGTGACACATTCTGCTTTCGGAGCGGCGGCAGTGCTTATATTTTGGTCCTTCGCCGCCTGGTCATCAGGACCTGCTCAGCAGTATCATTTGGCAACGATGGAGCCTGAATCATCGGGTGTATTACTCGGCCTCAACCAGTCTGTGATGCAGCTGGCTATGGCGGCCGGGGCGGGCATCGGGGGCATTGTTGTCACTCATCTGTCTCTTGCGTCAGTGACATGGATCGGATCAGCGGGTGTTGTCATCGCGATGTGCGGCGTGCTTTCGCTTGCGTCATTAACGTCTGAAAAATCCTCATCTGAATACAGTGCAGAATAAACAAAAGCCCCGTTTCTCAGCTTGAGAAACGAGGCTTTTTGTCTAGTTATTTTTTTAAGTTTACGCCGATTGCGGCTCCGTTTCGGCTTGAGTCGGCGACTCCGGTGAAGGTGCCGTTTTCACGGTCGATCAGGATGCTTTGCACATTACCGATATCAACCGGGCTGCTGCCGAATTTATGCCCCATTTCGTTCAGTTTTGTGCGGGCATCTTCCGGCACTCCTTTTTCATATCGATAGGATGTCATGCTGTTTGTGTAAATTCTCGGCTCTTCGACCGCCGCTTTCAGATCCATGCCATACTCAACTTTGTTCAGGATCGTTTGCAGGACGGAAGAAATAATCGTTGCTCCGCCGGGGGAGCCGACAGTCAGGACAGGTTCGTTATTTTTAAATAAAATAGTCGGAGTCATGCTGCTGAGCGGACGTTTATTCGGCTGCACTTCATTTGCGCCGCCAGGCACCGCATCGAAGTCTGTTAACTCATTATTCAACACAACGCCGTATCCGGGAACCATAATGCCGGAACCGAACAGCTGTTCAATTGTTGTCGTATAAGATACGACATTGCCGAAGCGATCAGTTACCGTGAAGTGAGTCGTTTGGCCTTCTTGTTTGTCAGTCGGCTGCTCCACTTGTTTATAGTTTGCAGAACCTTCCTGATAGGCCCAAGGATCGCCGGCTTTCGGTTTTTTATTGACTTTATCAATATCTATCAGCTGTCTGCGGGCATTGATATAATCTGGATTCAAGAGACCTTTGAGAGGGACGTTGACGAATTCTGGGTCCCCGGCAAATGCGGCGCGGTCAGCATAAGCCAAATGCATCGTTTCTGCGAGAAGCTGATATTTTTGCCAAGAACGGATATCATATTGGGAAAGCTTAAAATCATCCAAGAGGTTCAGCATTTGCAACAGGAAAACACCGCCCGAGCTTGGAGGAGGAGCAGTTGCGATATGATAGCCCTGGTAATCTCCCCAGATCGGTTCGTCAATCGTCACATTGAAGTTTTTAATGTCTTTTTCTGTCATTGAACCGCCGAATTCCTGCACTGTTTCCGCAAGCTTTTTGGAGAATGCACCGTCATAGAATGCTTTTGTGCCTTTGTACTTAATAGCTGTAAATGTTTTGGCTAAGTCTTTTTGGACGAGTGTGTCTCCTTCTTTCAGAGGTTCTCCGTCCGGAAGAAACACGTCTTTTGCAGCAGTGTGTGATAACTTGTCTTTATAATCTGAGATGGCATCAGCTAAAACCGAATCAATCGGAAAGCCTTTTGAGGCAAGTTTAATGGAAGGGGTGATGAGTTGTTTCATGGAGCGTGTGCCCCATTTGTCGAGCGCTTTTTCAAGTCCTTTTAATGTTCCCGGCACACCGACTGCAGTCCCTTTCGTAACGCGTTCGGAGAAAGGGATGGCTTTGCCGTTTTCGTCAAGGAACATATCCGGTGTTGCGCCTGCCGGTGCGCGTTCCCGGCTGTCGATAATGGTGGTGTCTTTCGTCTTCGCGTCATAAACCATCATAAATCCGCCGCCGCCGATTCCCGACATCATAGGTTCAGTTACGTTTAATGCGAATTGAATGGCAACCGCGGCGTCAACTGCATTGCCGCCTTTTTTCAGCACGTCGGCACCGATTTGTGAAGCGAGAGGATGGGCGGTGGCAACCATGCCGTCTTTGCCGACATCTACCTGTTTGTAGTCGTCATAGGAAAACGGGTGTTTCTTAGCCTGAGCGTGATAAGGGATGCTTCCGGCCGCGAGCAAAGTACTGAGCAGAACGATAAAACAGAGATTCATAAACTTTTTCTTTTTCATAGTCTGCCTCCTTTGTTTTCCGCTTACAATTATAGAGTAAGTAAAATGTGCTGTTTTCACAAGTGACAAACGGAATAGTCCGGTGTGCAAAAAGTTGGGGTTTCTGTGTGAATGTAATCAGTCGCAAATAGGCTAAATGGGAAACCGGACCGAAAAAGCTGTGAAACAAGCATAAAGACAAAAAATAAGCTACAATAAACAAAACAGAATTCACTCACATGACATATGAAAGGAACGTGAGCCATGTATTTAACGATCAAAGAGACAGCTGAGTTTACCAGTCTTCCTGAAGAATATGTGCACAATCTTGTTTTGACGAATAAAATAAGGGCCGTCCATGACGGACAGCAATATTTAATCAACAAGGAACAATTTCAAACCCATCTCGAACAGCTGGAAAAATATAAGGAAATGATTCAAGAGTTTTTAAATGAGCCGCTTCCTGAAGACATTGATGTAAAAGATGAAGACTAGGACACAATTTCATATTGTGTCTTTTTTTTGCATTTTTTCGGTTGCTCACAAAAAAACGGATGCTCAGATTTCATTTTAAGGCTGTTGTTTTCATTTTTTAATACCTTAAGTATCGATTTGTTTAAAAGCTTGTCATCGGGCTGAAAATGATGTTTTTGAGTAATTTGTTGAAACTGTGTATCTGATTCACCTTATGTAACACTATGTATATTATGTTACATAAGGCCCTTTACCCTTTATCATTCAACGGGTTTCGGCTATACTAGTAACATAACGCTCAATATGTTACTTTACCAATTATAAGGGGTTTTTTGATGCATATCGTACAGCCGATCCGAAGTTTGGAGAAGATCCAGGAAGTCAAACAGTATTTAATGAAGAAAAGTGATCGTGATTATTTTTTATTTATTTTCGGCATGAACAGCGCACTGCGGATTTCTGATGTTCTGCCGCTTCGCGTGAGGGATGTAAGGAACAAAGACCATGTGTGGGCAACCGAAAGCAAAACGAGAAAGAAAAGAAAAATTCTGATACTGGAGTCTTTAAAGGCCGACATATACGCTTACACAAAAGACATGAAAGAAGATGACTATTTGTTTAAATCGAAACGGACGAATAAGCCCATATCCCGGATTCAGGCATACAGAATATTAAAGGAAGCGGCTGCCGCTTGCGGGTTGGAGGAAATCGGGACGCATACGCTTAGAAAGACGTTCGGGTATCATTTTTATCAGAGGACAAAAGACATTGCTGAACTGCAGAGGATTTTGAATCATTCTTCTCCGTCTATTACAATGCGTTATATCGGAATAGATGAAGATACGACGAGAGCCGCCTATAAAGTGTTCGGAGGGCTGTAGACTTGAAAAAAACGGCCGCCAGCGTTACTATAATAGAAGCAGGCTCTAGTAGCACAGCGGATAGTGCAGCAGTTTCCTAAACTGCAGGTCGGGAGTTCGAATCTCTCCTAGAGCGTTTTTTGTATGAGATAGGCGCAGATTAATAATGTCGGTAAAACAAAAACCCCCTTGTTATACAAGGGGGTTTTGAGTTGAATATCTTGTAAGAATCTCGTGGAAATGATGTGAAAAAAGCCCGCTGTAAGCAAGCGGGCTTTTTCTTATATGACAGCATCAAATTGATTGACTTTCCAAACGTTATTTACTTTTACGAATGTTACATCGCGTTTAGCTGACGGAGAACCGTCAAGAGTCGGTACAGTGAAGCGGTATGTTTGGATGCTTCCTTTTTTAGAAAGAAGAGTCATTTTTGCTTTTTTCCAATTCAGGAGGTTATCTCCGTCGCCGACCGGAACAGCCAATTTGCCGTCTTTTACAGTGAAGTGGTAATCTTTGAACCCTTTGTCAATCGCTTGCTTTGTAAAAGCGGGTGTCAGATATTTTACGGCTTTCGCTTTTGTTCCGAGGTCTTTGCACATAAATACATATTGCAGATTTTGATATTCAAACGGTTCAGATGTGCAATTTGCGTTTGATTTAAGCGCACCGCCGCTCATTGTGTTCCAGAAATGTTCTCTCGCTGACAGAGCCAGCTGAAGTGCTTGTTTTTGTGTAAGGTCATTAGGTGAAGTTTTTGCGGTCGCCGCAGTGCCCAATGACAGAATCAATGTAATAGTAGTGAGGAATAATAGCCATTTTTTCATGATATAATCTCTCCTTCAATCAATCTCTTTCTCTTATGTTACAAATGTTACAATAATTACGGTAAGATTACAATACCTTTTCAGAAATATTTTCCGAACTTTTTATTTTTATGGTTTATTTCCATGTAAGACGTGAGAAAAAGATAAAGTGTTTCATTGAACAAAAGGTTTTTACAAGCTGTCTGCTGAATAATAAAATGGAAGAAAATCAAAAAAGGAGTCCTACATATGGAAGTACAAGATCATTTAGAAACAGCGGAAGGCCGCGGCCAGTCTGTCTGGCGATCGATGTCACTGTTTTTAGTGCCGCTGCTTTTAAGCAATGTATTGCAATCTGTCGGCCAATTGGTCGGAATGGTATTTGTCGGAAGGTGGCTCGGAGTCGATGCGCTTGCCGCCGTATCGTCTTTTTTTCCGCTGTTTTTTCTGCTGATCTCCTTTACGATCGGAATCGGTTCGGGAAGTTCCATTCTGATCGGGCAGGCTTACGGCGCGAAAAACGAAGAGAGGATGAAGGCGATTGTCGGCACTACACTGACTTTTACCTTTATGCTCGGTGTTGTTCTGGCAGTTGTCGGCAGTGTGTTTACGCTTGATATTCTGCGGCTGATGGGAACGCCGGAAAACGTAATAGATGTCAGTGTCCGATATGCGCGCATTTTGTTTTGCGCAATGCCGCTGATGTTTTTATATTTTGCGTATACGACTTTTTTACGCGGAACGGGAGATTCAAAGACTCCGTTTTATACGTTAATCGTCAGTACAGTCATAAACATTGGGCTCTTGCCCTTATTAATTCTCGGGCTTTTCGGACTTCCGAAGTTCGGCATTTACGGTTCGGCGTATGCAACCGTGATTTCAAACATCGTGACATTTATCGTACTCATGGTTTATTTGCGGAAAAGGAAACATCCATTGGCATTTGACCGGACTGCGCTTCGTTCTCTTAAAATGGACAAAAAGCTGCTTGCGCTTTTACTCCGTCTCGGTATTCCGTCGAGCATCAATATGATTCTCGTGTCACTTTCTGAAATTGCGGTCATTTCATTTGTCAATCATTACGGATCAAATGCGACGGCTGCTTACGGGGTCGTCAACCAAGTGGCGAGTTATGTGCAGATGCCGGCGGTAAGCCTCGGTATCGCCGTTTCCATTTTTGCCGCCCAATCCATTGGCGCCAATCAATTCGGCCGGCTGAAACAGGTCATTAAAGTCGGCATCGGCCTGAATTATTTGATCGGCGGGGTTTTGATTGTGCTGATTTATACCTTCTCCCGGCAGATACTGGCTTTGTTTTTAACTGATCAGGATACACTCCACATTGCCCGCAATCTGATTATGATTACCCTTTGGAGCTATCTGATTTTCGGTCACGCTCAGATTGTTTCAGCAACAATGCGGGCGAGCGGTACGGTGTTATGGCCGACGATTATCAGTATTTTTGCGATTTGGGGAATTGAAGTGCCTGTGGCCTTTATTCTTTCTCATTATACGAATCTCGGCATTCTCGGCATTTGGGTCGGTTATCCGGCGGCTTTTGTCGTCAGCCTGCTGCTGCAATACGGATATTACCGGTTTGTATGGAAGAAAAAACAGATTACCCGGCTGATTCAATAAGGTTTTACCGCACATCGCTCAGTTCATACGGGCGATGTTTTTTTTAGAGAAGGAAAATGAGTTTAGAAAATGGAATTCCTATACATGCTAGAAAACAAGGAAAGGGCAGGTGCTTATGACGATTGAACATACGACTTATTTAGGGGTTTCAGCCATTAAAGCGGAGACTGATCAGGCTGAATGCATCATTGTGCCGGAGTGGGGATCAAATGTCATATCGCTTCGGGATAAAAGAACCGGTATGCGGCTTCTTAGAGAACCGGAGACCTCGGAGCAATTCCGCGCAAAACCGATGCTGTACGGCATTCCCGTTTTATTCCCCCCGAACCGGATTACGGACGGGACGTTTCGTTTTGACGGCCGCGCGTATCAATTTGAGATAAACGAAGAGGATAAACATAATCATATTCACGGCTTTCTTCACAATCAGCATTGGAAAGCGGCGGCACCGAAAGAAGAGGGGGATGGAATGACAGTCGAAACAGAAATTGATCTTTCAAAGATTCCCCGTGTTCATAAACAATTTCCGCACGATGTCATTGTTCGGATGACCTATACATTAAAAGACAATGTGTTTACGCAGCGGGCGCTGATTATCAACAAGGGAACGGAGGCTTTTCCTTGGGGGCTCGGCTATCATTCAACTTTTGTTTTCAATGAAGAGCGTTCTCGTCTATTTTTGACGGCTGACCGCATGTGGGAATTAAATGAACGTTTCGTGCCGACGGGCCGTTTATTGGATGTGCCTGATAAAGAAGCGTTCCGTCATGGGATGTCTTTGAAAAATAAACAGTTTGACGATGTTTTTCTTTCTTCCGGACGGAACGGCGGCAATAACGAAGCTGTTATTTATCATCCGGATGAGAAATTATCCGTTTTGTATCAAGCAGACACGTCTTTCAAGCATTGGGTGGTATATAACGGTGACGGAAAGCAGGGGTTTGTCAGTCTTGAGCCTTATACTTCCGTTACAGATGCATTTAATCTGAATCAGCCTGCATCACTGACAGGGCTTCAGATTCTGAAACCGGGCGAAGAAGCGGCTGTGTCATCCAGGATCACCATTTTGCATGACGAAGAATAGGAAAGAGGCGGGATAACATTGAAAACATATGTGAAACGCTTGAGCGCGGTGATTCTGCTTTTGATCATTGCCGCAGTTCCTTATATTGATGATGCGGCTAAGGCGGCTGAACAAAAAAATACTTTGCAAAAAGAGCTGGAACACATTCTGGATGAAGAACCTGCTTTAAAGGGAGCTTCAGCGGGCGTCAGTGTCCGGTCAGCAAAAACAGGGGAAGTGCTGTTCGGCAGCCGGGAAGATATGCGGCTGAGGCCTGCATCACTGATGAAGCTGCTGACGGCGTCTGCGGCGCTTTCCGTTCTCGGAGAAGATTACTCCTTTAAGACAGAAGTACGGGCAGACGCCGCCGTAAAAGGAAAACAGCTGCGCGGAAACCTTTATCTCAGGGGAAAAGGTGATCCGACCCTATTGGCTTCTGATTTTGAGAAGATGGCTAAACAGGTCAAAGCCAGAGGCATCCATGTCATTAAAGGAGATCTGGTCGGGGATGACTCGTGGTATGACGATACCAGGTATTCAGTTGATCTTCCGTGGAGCGATGAAGGCCAATATTATGGTGCGCAAGTATCAGCTCTTACCGCTTCCCCAAATGAAGATTATGATACCGGAACGATGATAGCGGAAATCAGCCCGGCAAAACAGCCCGGTAAAAAGCCGCGCATTTCGATTTCTCCCCATACGGACGTCGTTCGTGTGAAAAATGAAGTGAAAACCGTCGCTTCTGATGAAAAGAAAGAATTGACGGTTGAACGGGAGCACGGTGGCAATGTGATTACAATAAAGGGAACCATACCTGCCGGCTCGGCAAAGGCAAAAGAATGGGCGGCAGTGTGGGACCCGTCGTCCTATGCTTTAGATTTATGGAAACAAGCGCTTACTAAACAAGGCATAACTGTAAAAGGGAAAATCAGAACAGGGCGAATGCCGCACCGCACCCAGCTTGTCACATCACGGACATCCATGCCTCTTTCAGAATTATTGATCCCGTTTATGAAACTGAGCAACAACGGGCACGCCGAAATTCTGATCAAGGAAATGGGAAAAGTGAAAAAAGGAGAGGGAAGCTGGGAAAAGGGCTTGGACGTGATGAAATCGGAGCTCAAATCGTTTGGGCTGAATCCGGATGAATTGATTGCAAGAGACGGATCCGGCGTTTCTCATGTTAACGGCGTATCCGCCGGCCAAATCGGAGAGCTTTTGTATGCGGTTCAGAAAGAAAAGTGGTACCCGTCTTTCCTTCGGTCGCTCCCTGTCGCCGGCGCAAGCGACAGAATGACGGGAGGAACCCTTCGGAATCGGCTGAAGGGCACCCCGGCAGAGGGCAAAATTAAAGCGAAAACCGGGTCATTAACATCAGTCAGTTCGATTGCCGGCTATGCAGACACAAAAACAGGAGATACGCTTATTTTTTCCGTGCTTCAAAACGGGCTGCTTGACGAAGATGACGGAAAAGACATTGAAGACAAAATCGCAGTCGTGCTGGCAAATCAATAAGAAGGGCCGAATCCTTAGAGGATTCGGCTTTTTTGATGTCTGTAAAACATTATATTGCGATTATGAATCAATCTTTTCAAAAAGTAATACGGCAATATACTTCCTTTTTTTTACATGACACCGATTTTTCATTTTTAAACGTAAAACTTCTTTTCAGAAGGCAAAACCTTTTTAAAAGTGCAATTAATTATACATTTTATTCCTTATTATAGTGTTTAAGAACCAGTTTACAGTGTGCATACATACCGTTTTACATGGTATAAAGATTATAGAAATGAATAAATGAAGTGAGGAATATATACTATATTCTAAAAAATGTTAGAGAAAATTTAATTTTTTATTGTGATTTCTAAAATATGTTTTAAAATAATGCTATATGGATGATTTAGTCATATGCTGTCGAATTTTAATTGTAATTATTTCACTTTCTTATCCTCTTAAATTGAAATGGAGGGATTCCATTGAAGAACACTGTTTATTCTTTAACTCACGCCCAAAGAAGAGTCTGGTTTACAGAGCTGCTCGAGCCGGGCACAAGTATCTGCAATCTCGCGGCGTGCGTCAAATTCAGGGGGAATATCGACTTTGACGTATTGCGCCGTGCTTTAGATTTTTCTATCTCGCAAAATGATTCGCTCAGGTTTCAACTGACGGAAGGGGACGGCTCAGAACCCCAGCTGTATCTGGCGGGGCATCGGCCGATTTCTCTAGAGACTATTGATTTTACTCATACTGATCAGGCAGAGCGGGACGCATGGATTGACACGCAGACTCGTGTTCCGTTCAAGCTGTTTCATTCACCTCTGTATCACTTTACTCTGCTTGTCATGTCAGACGAAGAAGTTTGGCTTTATTCAAAATTTCACCATATTATCATGGACGGCATCTCGCTCAACCTGCTCGGCAACCAGCTCATTGATATCTACCAAAAGATCATGCGGAGCGAGGATTTAGCTGAACATCACAGGCCTTCCTATCTCAGCTACATGGAAAAAGAACAGCAATACTTACAGTCTTCCCGTTTTCAAAAAGACCGTTCATTTTGGACTGAAACATACCGAACCGTTCCGGAACACCTTTCACTGGCGGAACGAACCTCTCATCTTAGACAAAGCACTGCGGCTTCTAGAGATACTATCACTCTTTCTCACTCCTTAGAACAATCTATCCGGCGTTTTTGCAAAGATCATAATGTCAGCATCATCTCTCTGTTTATGGCTTCGTTATACATATGCATCAGCCGTCTGACGGCTAAAAAGGATATTGCCATCGGCACTTATTACGGAAACCGGGGCTCCAGGCTCGAAAAGGATATGCTCGGCATGTTCGTCAGCACACTGCCGATCAGAATGACGGCAGATCCTGATGCGGAGTTCCTGTCCTTTGTCCGCAGCGTAGGAAAAGAGCAGCTGTCTGTTATGCGGCACCAGAAATACCCTTACAATCTTTTTGTGAATGAATTAAGGCAGACTCATCACGACCTGCAAAATATCATCGGGATTTCGATGCAATACCAGCCTCTCGCGTGGCGTCAGGCAGAAGGTTTCGATTATGAAACGGCGATGTTTTTCAGCGGGCATACGGCAAATGAGCTGTCCATTTTAATTAAGGAGCGGACAGATACGGGATTGATTGAGCTGAATTTTGATTACCAATCCGCTTTATTTACTGAAACATCAATTAAACGCATTCAAACTCATTTGCTGACGATCGTTGAAAATGCCGTTAGAAATCCAGACCGGCTGATTCGGCATATTGATATGGTGGATGAAAATGAAAAGAAACGGGTGTTAACTGCGTTTAACCGTACAGAAACGGCTGAACTGCCGGCTCCGACGCTTCACGGGCTGTTTACCCGCCGCGCCGCGCTTTCGCCGCATCGTCCGGCGCTCCGTTTTCCGGGCGGCATGCTGACGTACGCTGAGCTCGACCAGTACACAGACAGGCTCGCCGTTTGGCTCCGCCAAAAAGGCGTCCGCAAAGAAAGCATGATCGGCGTGCTCGCTGAACGCTCACCGGAGATGGTGGTTTCTGTGATTGCCGTGTTAAAAGCAGGCGGCGCCTATGTGCCGCTTGACCCGGAGTATCCTGAGGACAGGCTGCGCTATATGCTCGATGACTGCGGCGCTTGTCTCCTGCTTGCACAGCCGGGATTATCCGTTCCCGATTTTTCCGGAGAAACGCTAGAAGTGTCTCTTTCTGCTCTGACAGGCGAGACGGAGACAGGGGCTGTCTCTGAAGAAGCGGATAGCGCTTCGCTCGCTTATATCATTTATACGTCCGGTTCGACGGGAACACCGAAGGGAGTGGCTGTTGAACACCGTCAGGCCGCCGCCTTTTTATCAGGGATGCAAGGGCAGTTTCCGTTAACGGAAGAGGATGTTATCGTGCTGAAATCATCCTTTTCATTCGACGCCTCTATCTGGCAATTGTTTTGGTGGACAATGTCAGGCGCCTCCGTGTATCTGCTTCCTGCCGGATGGGAGAAAGATCCTGTGCGGATGATTGAAGCGTTTGCCTCAGAAAAGGTGACGACCGCGCATTTTATTCCGGCGATGGTCAACAGCTTTTTAGACGCGCTGGAAACGGAGCCTGAGGAAACAAGAACACGCCTCGGCAGAACACTGACACGCGTGTTTGCCGGAGGTGAAGCTCTTTCACCGCTTACGGCTGCCCGGTTTGCCGATCTTCTGCCGGAGACGATGCTTATTCACGGCTACGGGCCGACGGAAGCGACGGTTGATGCGGCGTTTTACGTCTGTGACCGAAAACGGGACAGCGGACGGACAAGGCTTCCGATCGGAAAACCCGTTCCGGGTGCCCGTCTGTATGTATTAGATAGCGGAGGAACCATCCAGCCTGCGGGCGTGGCAGGAGAGCTGTACATCGCGGGGACAGGGGTGGCCCGGGGCTATCTGAACCGGCCTGAGCTGACAGAGGAGCGTTTTCTCAATGATCCGTTTTATCCGGGAGAACGCATGTATCAGACGGGCGATATCGCACGCTGGACAGAAGACGGCCTAGTCGAATGGCTCGGACGTTCAGACGGACAGGTGAAAGTCCGCGGCTACCGGATTGAACCAGGAGAGATCGAAGCGGCGATCCGGCGCATCGACGGCATTCGTGAGGCGGCAGTCACCGCCCGGACTGAACACGGCGAAACCGCGCTTTACGCCTATATCGAAGGACGGGAAAGCGATGACGTGCGGGCGGAGCTTGCGACACGCC
>NZ_JACAWW010000026.1:0-10742 GCF_020075515.1 Bacillus sp. KS1
CCGACGATGATGTCTTCCTGCCCGCTCAATCTCGCGAGTAACGTATTGTACGCGGCGAGAAGCACCATATACAAAGTAGAGCCGTGATCCCGGGCGATGCGGTGAAGGCCGGATGCCGTTTCAGCGTCAAGCGTGCACGATACGCTGCCGCCCGCAAAGCTTCTGACCGCCGGACGGGGCTTGTCAGCCGGAAGCTCAAGCACCGGAAGCTCTCCTTCAAGCCGCTTCAGCCAATACGCTTCCTGCTTCTGATATCCTTCTTTCTCCTGAAACGACCGCTGCCAGACGGCATAGTCTTTATATTGAAGGCGCATCGGCGTAAGCGAACGGCCTGCGTACAGCTCGCCGAATTCTTTAATCAAGGTGTTGACGGACACACCGTCAGAAATAATATGATGCATATCCGTTAATAAAAGGTGACGTTCGTCTGATTCTTTCACGAGAGCCGCACGGAAGAGCGGCGCTTCTTCCAGACAAAACGGCCGGACGAATGCGTCAGCTGACTCGGCCTCATCCAGCTGAAACGGTACGCTGTCATGGATGCGCTGCACCGGTTCGCCGTCAGGCCCCGTTTCAAAGGACGTTCTGAGCGACTCATGCCGCTCCACAAGCTGCCGGAACGTCTCCTCCAGCCGGCTGCGGTCAAGCGGGCCCGTCAGTTCCAGCACAGCCGGCATATTGTAGCCGACACCGCCGTCTTCAAGCTGTTGGAGCACATACATCCGTTTCTGCGCCGAAGACACCGGGTAGGTGTCCTGTTTTTGTGCAGGCTGAATCGCTTCATACGGGCTTTCTTCCAAGTCCTGAATAACCGAAGCGAGCTCTTCCACCGTCGGCCGGGCGAAGATGTCCTGTAACGGCACCTGAACACCGAACTCTTTGGCGATGCGGGAGACGAGAGCCGTCGCTTTTAACGAATGGCCGCCCCGCTCAAAAAAGTGATCCCGGATGCCGACGGGGCCGTTTTTCAGCACCTCTTCCCAAAGGGCGCAAAGCTTCATTTCCGTGACGTTCCGCGGAGCGGTGTACGCCTGTCTGTCTGCCGCTCCGCCGGGAGCCGGCAGCGCGCGGCGGTCAAGCTTTCCGCTCGGCGTGACCGGCCATTCGCTCATCTCTATAAACTGAGCCGGCATCATGTAGGCCGGAAGGCGTGTCGCAAGCTCCGCCCGCACGTCATCGCTTTCCCGTCCTTCGATATAGGCGTAAAGCGCGGTTTCGCCGTGTTCAGTCCGGGCGGTGACCGCCGCCTCACGAATGCCGTCGATGCGCCGGATCGCCGCTTCGATTTCTCCCGGTTCAATCCGGTAGCCGCGGACTTTCACCTGTCCGTCTGAACGGCCGAGCCATTCGACAAGGCCGTCTTCTGTCCAGCGTGCGATATCGCCCGTCTGATACATGCGTTCTTCCGGATAAAACGGATCATTGAGAAAGCGCTCCTCTGTCAGATCAGGCCGGTTCAGATAGCCGCGGGCCACCCCTGTCCCCGCGATGTACAGCTCTCCGATACAGCCCGGCGGCAGAAGCTGTTTCTTTTGATTTAAAATATACAGCCGCATGTTATGCCCGGAAATGCCGATCGGAACATCGTGAAATTCCTTTCCATGCGGCAAATCAAAGTACGCCGCTTCTACTGTCGCTTCCGTCGGACCGTAGGAATTTGTCAATTCCGTTCCAGGCAGAAGGTCATAAAAACGGGAAACCAGGTGCGGGCCCAATTGTTCGCCGCCGGCAAAAACCCTTTTTAAGCAGGTCTTTTTGATCGGCTGTTTTCTGGAATTTATATATTCCAAGAAAGCATGAAGCATGGATGGCACAAAATGGGCCGCCGTTATTCGGTTTTTCTCCAATGCGTTCAGTATCATTTCAGGGTCTTTCTCGCCGCCTTGCGGAAGGAGAAAAACAGAAGCTCCCGCGATCGGCCACCAAAACAGCTCCCAAATCGAAGCGTCGAAAGAGTAGGATGTTTTATGCAAAATGATGTCAGAATCACTTAATCCATAACGCGTTTGCAGTGAGTATAAAAAGTTTACGGCTGACCGATGTTCAACCTGCACGCCTTTTGGGCGTCCCGTAGAACCGGATGTATAGATGATATAAGCCAATGAATCAGGCTTTACCGGAACGTTAGGGTTGGCGGCAGCTTCAGGGTTTCCTGTTTGTCCGCTTTTCAGAGAGATCATTTCTCCCTCAAAAAGATCTGGTGCGAAAAGTTCTGGTTCTGCCAGTAAGAATTTCACGCCGCTGTCTTTCAGTAAAAAGCGAATCCGCTCTTCCGGGTAATCCGGATCAATCGGCAGATATGCACCGCCTGCTTTTAAGACAGCGTAAATGCCGATCAGCATGTCAGGAGAACGCCGGCCCATAATGGCAGTTTTATCCTCCAGCCTTATCCCCCGCTTGATCAGCTGATGCGCAAGCTCGTTTGCCCTTTCGTTCAGTTCCTGATACGTAATCGAAATGTCATCAGTTAAAATCGCAGGACGGTCCGGCGTTTTTTTCGCCTGCTGTTCCAGCAGATCATGAAGAGACTGATGAAGCGGAAACGCTGTTTTCTGAAAGGGGCTGAAATCTTGAAGCAGAGACACTTCTTCTTTTTCTGTCAAAACAGAAATATCGTCTAATTCCAAGCCCGGATCAGCCGCGGCGTTTTCGGCAAGTGTCGTAAAAAATCCCGCCCATTTTTGAATCGTTTTTCTCTCAAACAAATCGGTGCTGAATTCAAACTGGCAGTACAATTCACCGGCGTTTTCAGAGATGTACAGCGATAAGTCAAATTTAGAAATCGGCAGGCTGACGTCTGCCGGCTGCAGTTCAAGTCCGGCCGCTCTAAGCTTCTGCTGTTCCATATTTTGCAGCGCAAATGTTGTGTCAAACAGCGGATTTCGGGACATGTCCCGCGGCACACCGAGCTTATCGACGAGCTCTTCTAACGGGTAATCCTGATGTTCGTAAGCCTCAAGCGCTGTTTGGCGAATTTCCTTTAAATATTCTTTGAATGTCATGCTTCCGTCGGGACGCGTCCTGAAAGCAAGCGTATTGACAAACATGCCCAGAACGGCGTCAAGGTCGGCATGAGGCCTTCCTGCAATCGGAGACCCGACAATCATATCTTCCTGTCCGCTTAAACGGGATAACAGAACTGTGTACACACCAAGCAGCGTCATATACAGTGTGCATTTGTTTTCTTTCGCCAGCTTTTTCAACTGAGCTGTATGTTTTTCATTGATGACAAATGACACCCGGTCTCCGGAAAAACTCCGCACCGGGGGACGCGGCTTATCAGCCGGCAATTCAAGCACGGGAATCTCACCGGCAAGCCGGTTCAGCCAGTACTCCTCTTGTTTCCGATATGCGGCGCCCGCCTTAAATGATTGCTGCCAGACGGCATAATCTTTGTATTGAATCCGTAACGGCGGCAGACTTCTCTCAGCATACAGCTCACTGAATTCACGTATCAAAAGATTGACGGATACGCCGTCTGAAATAATATGATGCATGTCAGCTAAAAGCAGATGCCGGTCTTTTTCTATTTGGACAAATCCCGCCCGGAAAAGGGGCGCTTTGCCGAGATCGAACGGCCGGATAAACGCTTCGGCTGATTGTTCTTTTGTAAATGCAAACGGCACGTCGTCATGAATCCTCTGCACGAGCAGGCCGTTTTTTTCTTCAAAGGACGTTCTGAGCGGTTCATGCCGCCGGATCAGTTCCTTGAACACGGCTTCCATCCTGTTTTGGTCAAACGGGCCATTTGCCTCTAAAACGGCTGGAATGTTATAACTGACACCGCCATTTTCAAGCTGGTGAAGGACGTACATCCGTTTTTGGGCGGATGAGACAGGATATGTTTCTTTCATTTCTGTCTTTTCTATGGATGCGAACGGGTTCTCTTCTGCTTCACTGATGATTTTGGCGAGTTCTTCTACAGTCGGATGGCTGAAGACATCGCTCAGCGGGATTTGCACACTGCACTCTTTAGCTATTTTTGCAACGAGTGCCGTCGCCTTTAATGAATGGCCGCCAAGCTCGAAAAAGTGATCGTGAACGCCGATCGGGCCGGTTTGAAGCACTTCTTCCCATATGCGGGTAAGCTTCAGCTCGGTCACATTCCGGGGAGCTGTATATCGACGGCCTGCGGCGTACGCCGAAGCTTCCGGAAGGGCCCGCTGATCGACTTTTCCGTTCGCAGTGAGCGGAATTGAGTCAACAAAAGCCCATTTGACCGGAATCATATACTCAGGCAGCTCTTTAGCCAAATCTCTCCGCAGCTGAGAAGGATCAGTCGCTTGTGAGACGCTGCAGTAAGCGCATAATTCATTTTCGCCCGACTCATTCGTTTGAATCAGAACGGCAGCTTCCTTCACGGCATGATGATTTGCCAGGACGGTTTCAATTTCCTTCGGTTCAATCCGGTACCCTCTGATCTTCACTTGATCATCTGTCCGGCCGATGTATTCAATTTGGCCGTCCGCACGCAGTCTTGCCAAATCTCCGGTCCGGTACATGACGGCGTCCGTTCTGAACGGATCCGGCAAAAATTTTTCTTTGGTCAGCGCCGGATTGTTCACATAGCCTCTTCCTGTATTCGCCCCGGAAATATACAATTCTCCCGCAATTCCGAGAGGCTGAAGCTGCCGGTTTTTGCTGAGAATATACATCTTGTTATGATGGATCGGTTTCCCGATCGGCGGATGTTCAGGTATGTCATCTCCCGCAGAAATCGTATACGTTGAAACCACATGAGTTTCTGACGGGCCGTAATGATTATGCAGATGCATACCGTGTGAACGGAGCGTCTGCCTGAACAAACGCGAAACGGTCAGCTGCTCCCCGGCCGTAATGACATGCTTCACACAGCGGGGAAAAGACTGTGCATAACCTTCTTCATTGAAAAGCATCTTGACAAACGCAGTCGGGAAAAACACCACTTCCGTTTTGTGCTGATCAATAAACGAAAACAGCTGAGACACATCCCGTTTGATTGATTCGGGCACGATACAAAGGGTGCCGCCGCTCAAGAGTACTGAAAATAACTCCTGATAGCAGACGTCAAACGCCAAAGATGCGTACTGCAGCACATTTGTGCAAAAATCAATGTCTGTGTTCGTCAATTGGTGAGAAAGCAGGTTGGCCATATTTTTATGTTCGAGCAGCACACCCTTCGGTTTCCCTGTCGTTCCCGATGTATAAATCATATAAAGGAGGTCGTCCGCCGTATTAATGGATTGCACATTGCTTCCGTCCGCTTCCGTCCCGGCCTCTTCTATGTATGTAACTTGCAGCGCTTGTTCCGCGGGGACTGACTGATGCCGCTCTGTTACAACATGGACGCAGCCGCTGTTTTCAATAACATATCGGATACGCTCCTTTGGACTGCCCGGATCTATCGGGACAAAGGCGCCGCCCGCTTTTAAAATACCGAGAACGGCCGCCGCTAAAGAAGGGGAACGGCCGAGCATGACGCCTACCGGCTCCTCCCGCTTTAATCCGCGCTTTTGCAGCAGGCGGGCCAGCTTATTAGCCGATTCGTTCAGTTCTTTGTACGTCACTGACTCACCTTCATACCGAATCGCGATTTGATTCGGCGTTTTTGCGGCCTGCCTTTCAAACATCGCATGAACCGTGTCATATTCAGGTTTTTCGGTCTCTTCAGAAATCGGCGCAAGCAGCTGCGCTTTTTCCCCTGGGGTGATGATTTCAAGCTTGTCCGGCGTGATGTCCGGTTTGTCGAGAACCTGGGAGACGATGTATGCTAAATGGCCTTTGATATTTTCAATAAATTGGCGGTCATACATGCTTGAATCGTATCTCATTTTCAAATGAATCTCGTCACCCGGCGCCACCATCAGGTAAAAACTGTAGTTGGTTTCGTCTTCCATGCTGAAATCATGGATGTGAAAAAGGTCTTTCGTGTCTCCCTTGCTGTTCAGCACATCAAGCTCCTGTTCAACCGGATAATTCTCAAAGACGAGAATGTGGTCAATTAAGCCTTGTTTTACCTGTGAATTCGCCTGTATATCATAAAGCGGATGATAGCTGTATGCCTGTCCTTTCAAAGCGTCCCTTTGCACGTTTTTGATCAGCTTTTGAAACGGGATGTCCGCCCCGCTGATCCGGACAGGCACGGTATTAATGAACAGGCCGATCATTCGCTCGATGCCTTCGATTTCAGACGGCCTTCCGGAAATGACAGAACCAAAAACCGCATCTTCTGTCTGGTTATACGCCTGAAGCAAAATGCCCCAGAGCGTGTGGAAAATGGTGCTCAGCGTGACCTCTTCTTTTACGGCCAGCTCTTTCAGCTTAGCCGTGTCCTCTTTTGAAAAGGAAAACGTCACTTCCTCTTGTCTGCTTTCGCCGGCTTTTTTCTGCTTCGGCAGAACAGTCTGCTGCTCAAAGCCTTCAAGGTATCGCTCCCAGTACGAAGCGGCTTTTTCTTTATCTTGCTCCATCAGCCACTTGATGTAGGTCCCGTACGGCACAGCGGGCTCAAGCGTTAACGGTGTCCGGCGGAGCCGTGAGGCGTATATCTGGAAGAACTCTTTCAGCACGATTCCGAGACACCAGCCATCCATAATAATGTGATGGAAACTCCATATGCACGTATATTCACATTCACCGGTTTGAAGCAGCGTCACCCGCATCAGCATGTCTTTTTGCAGTTGAAACCCTTTCTCACGGTCTCTTCGTTTGGCTTCTTCGATATACTTGATTTGATCAGCCTTATTTAAATTAGTGAGATTTTCCTCAATAATGCTGACGTTCCGCTCTTTTAATACGACCTGCTGCGGCACTGACACGTTCTGGCTGATAAAGATCGTTCTGAAAATATCATGTCTTTCGAAAAGGGCATGAACGCTCTCTTCAAACACGCGGGTGTCAACCTTCCCCGTTATTGAAAAGGAGGCCTGCTCGGCGTAAGCCTGTGATTCCTTTTGCAGGAGGGAATGAAAAAGCATTCCTTCCTGCATATAAGACAGCGGATAAATATCCTGAATTGCATTCTTTTTTGTCATGTTATAATCTCCCCGTCGCCTTTTTCTACAGTTCCTCGACAAAACTCGCTATGCTGTCCAAATCATCAGATGTTAACGTTTTGCTGCTAAAATCACTAACGGTTTTTTCTGCTTCCTCTTTGCCGGTGCAGTGCGCCATAATATCACGCAAATATTGCTGTAAGGTTTGCAGCAGCTGTTCCATCGTTTCTTTGCGGAAGCGGCTCGGCGGATAGCTCAAACTGAAGTGAAGTTTGTTTTGTACGGCCATCGCGCTCATTTCCACCGCTTGTTCCCGCTGCCATGTCGGCGTGATGTCGTGCCCGCTTGCAAGACCGGACAGACTGAACGTGTGCTGATCTTCTGTATCATTGAATTGCCCTAAATAGTTAAAGCTGATTTCAGGCGCTTGTCTGAAGCGGATTGTTTTTTGTTCAGGCGGTGTCATGTATTTTAAAATGCCGTAGCCTATTCCTTTATCCGGTATTCTTCCGAGTGTGTCTTTGACCGTTTTTACCGCCGTTCCAAGCTCAGCGCCTGCTGTGTTCAAGTCAATGAGCACCGGATACATGGAGGTAAACCAGCCTACGGTGCGGCTGATGTCGAGCTCCGGCATGATGTGCTCTCTCCCGTGCCCTTCCATCGCGATGCGCAATCTGCCGCCCCCTGTCCAGTCCCGTAAAGCCAAAGCTGCGGCAGTCAGAAGAATATCTTGCGTATCGGTATGGTAGGCCCGGTTGACCTGCTGAAGCAAAACGGACGTTTCTTCTTCTGTAAGCGTAAAGCTTATCGTTTGCCGAATGCTGTCGGCTCCCGTCTGATGCTGCGGTTTTTCATAAGGAAGTTCGGCGGCTGTTTCTTCTTCAATAAAACGCCAATATTCTTCTTCATGCATCAGCTTGCTGCTTTTTGCGTATTCTGAAAGCCGTTCAGCGTATTGTTTAAACGAATCGGTCTTTGGCGGAAGCTGGACCGGCTGACCTTTTACGGCTTGAGTGTAAGCGGCAGATAAATCCTCCAGCAGAATACGCCATGACACTCCGTCAACCGCCAGGTGATGTACGGTGATGAATAAATAATCCCCGGACCGGGTTTTGAACCAGCCGGCTTTTAATAACGGCCCTTTTTCAATATCCATCCGCTGTTGAAGCGCAGCCACTTCAGTTTCTATTTCTCTTTCCCAAGTATCTGTCCCAGACAGATCCCAAATGTCCAAGCTGTACAGTTCAGCTTTTTGAATACCGTGATTGATTTGTCTGAAACTTTCGTTTTCTGCACTGACAGTGATCCGGAGTGCATCATGATGAATGACAAGATGCTCCAAGGCTTCTTTGAGCGGCTGTTTATGCAATGCGTCAGAGCTGAACATCATGACGGACTGATTGAAATGATTTCTGTTTTCCATCCGCTGTGATAAAAACCAGTGCTGAACGGGTGTCCAAGGTATGTCTCCTTCCACCGGCCGCTGATCGATGACTCTTTCCGCTTTCCGGATAAGAGGCGCGAGTTCCTTAATGGACGGGTGCCGGAATAAGTCACTTGCCGTCATTTTCCACCCATAGCGTCCGAGCCGTGCGGAAACTTGCAGCGCTTTGATTGAATCGCCGCCCAGCTCAAAAAATGAGTCCTCAATCCCGACTTGTTTTGCGCCGAGCACTTCCTGCCAGATCACGGAAAGCTGTTCTTCAAGCTCATTGCGGGGAGCTGTGTACGCGGTTTGAAGCGCGAGCTCCGGTTCGGGCAGATTTTTCCGATCCAATTTCCCGTTCGGCGTAAGCGGCAGCTTCTCAAGTTCCATCATATAGGCCGGAACCATGTAATTCGGCAGTTGCTTAGACAGTGAAGAACGCACTTTTTCTGTATCCATGTCCGCCTGCAGACTCATATATGCGATCAGTTCTTTATTGCCGGACTGCCCGGTTCTGACTGACACGGCAGCTTCTTTCACGCCGTCCAGGCTCCTCAGTGCGGCTTCAATCTCTCCCAGCTCGACCCGATAACCGCGGATTTTCACTTGATCATCCATCCGCCCGGCATATTCGATCGTTCCGTCCGGCAGCCAGCGGGCTAAATCTCCGGTGCGGTACATCCGTTCTCCGGGAACAAAAGGATTGGGGACAAATTTTTCTTCCGTCAGCTCAGGGCGGCCGAAGTATCCTCTTGCCACACCGTCTCCTCCAGTGCATAATTCGCCGATAACGCCGATCGGCTGCGGTGTTCCCCTGCTGTTTATGATATATGCGGTTGAATTTCCGACTGGGCGCCCGATCGGGATTGAATGATCGTATGATTGTTCAATCAAAAAGCAAGTCGAGAACGTCGTGTTTTCAGTCGGTCCGTATCCATTCCATACTGAGAGATGAGGCAGCGCATTCCGAACCCGGTTTACATGGCTCGGGGACAGTGCTTCCCCGCCGATAATCAATCGGGATAATCCGGAAAACACGTGTTCATTTTGTTCTGATAAATGGTTGAACAGAGACGATGTCAGCCACAGCGTCGTAATGCTGTTTTGCTGTATAAATGTTTCCAGAACATCAGAATCGAGATAGGTTTCCTGGTCACTTACATATAAAGAAGCGCCGTTTAAAAGCGGACCGAATATTTCAAATGTCGTAACGTCAAATCCTAATGATGAAGTAAACAACAGTCTATCTTCCGGCGTAAAATCAATATAATTGCTGTTTTTCACAAGGCGGATCACGCTTCGCTGTTCAATCATGACGCCTTTTGGCGCACCTGTTGACCCGGACGTATAAATCATGTAGGCCAACGATTCAGGTCCGCCGAGCGGTTCGGGATTTTCCGAACTCAATCCGGCCTTTGTTTGAATATCCTCTATGAATAAACGTTTTCCTGAAAGCGGCAGACCGTCAAGTTTATCAGATTGGAGAAGAATATCAGCTTTACAGTCTTTAAGCATCCATTCAGCCCGTTCCCGCGGTACATCGTCACCGATAGGCAAGTAGGCGCCCCCCGCTTTTAATATTCCGAGGATTCCGGAAACAAGCTCTGTTGTGCGGCCGGTTAATAAGGCGACAACGCTTTCCGGACCGACGCCATTTGATCGAAGAGCCGCCGCTATTCTGTTAGCCCGTTCGTTCAGCTCACGGTATGTCAAAATTTGTCCATCATATACAACTGCCCGGGCATCGGGAGTTTCTTTTGCCTGCCGCTCAAATAAACGGCTGATGGTTTCGTGTCTTGGGTAATCGCTTTTCGTCTGATTAAACTGATAAATGACGCGATTTGTTTCAGCATCATCCAGTACGTGAATGTCACCAAGCGGTATCGCTTGGTTTTCAATTACTTTTGTAAGAATACGGGTAAAATAAGATAGCCATTTTTCAATTGTCTGTTTTTGATAGATATCTGTATTGAATTCAAAATCAAAGCTGATGGAACCGTCAGACCCTTCTGACGCGTAAAGCGTGGCATCAAACTTTGCGGTTTTATGACTTGTATCCGCAGCTTGGGCCAAATGCAGCTTATTTAACACCAGGGATTCACGCTCCATATTTTGGAGCACAAACATAACGTCAAACAGCGGATTGCGGCTCATGTCCCGCTGCACGCCGAGCCGTTCCACAAGCTCTTCAAACGGGTAGTCTTGATGCTCATACGCCCCAAGCGCCGCCTGACGGACTTCCGCCAAATAATCGGTGAACCGTTTGTCTCCTTTCGGCTCCGTTCTGATGGCCAGGGTGTTGACGAACATGCCGAGAATCGGTTCAAGGTCTTTGTGCGGAC
>NZ_JACAWW010000027.1:0-118447 GCF_020075515.1 Bacillus sp. KS1
GTAGTTTGACTGACTACGCACATCGCTGTGCGATTTATTTAAAACTTTGAATTAACAGGTACGTTTTGTCTTGTTTAGTTTTCAAAGATCATTTCAACCTCATCTCGAGGCGACTTTTTCAGTATAACATTTCAGCGAGTTGCTGTCAAATGTTTTTTGTTTTTATTTCTCCGCCGCTGTGAGCTTTTTGGTGAAGCGCATCAGCGACGTTTAATAATATACCATGCCTATGATTCAGCGTCAACACTTTTTTTGAAAGAATATCCTCGATGATAAACTTCCTGCCCTTTGGTCTCTATTTGAGATACTTCAACAAAGCCTTTTTCCGTCAGGTAATCAAGCATGACACCGAGATCTTGGGTGAAGTGCACCAGTTCAGGGTGCTGAAGCAATTCTCCAAACTGCCACATTTCTTTTTCTTTCATCACTTGAAAAAGGTGCGCAGAACCGATTTCAGCTTTTGAATGGATGAGAAAATCATTTGCTAAGAATAATAATTCGAGCCTTTTCTCCAAGCTTTCGTGACTCTCGACAAGTTCGGAATATAGCTTATATACCTGCGGCTCAATGTGACGGACCTGGTTCCAGACTGTCGTTTCGGGATAAAACCCCCGGTCAATCACTTCTATGCGGGCCAAGTGGTGAAGAGCGTGCACTACCGCATAATATGCATCCAGAAAATGATCAGCTTCAAAAAACGCTTTTCCTTCTACAAATCTTCTGATCAGCTTGCCGTATTCCATTCCGATCTTTAATTTCCGCTCGGCGAAAGGAAAAGTGCTGAGCCGGTCATTGAGTTCAGATATATATTCATTGCGGTCAAACAGCACTTTACCGTTGATGATCCAATCTATGACTCTTCTATTTGTCCCAAGCAGAATCCATTCCTGAAGCAGAGCATCCGTTACAATATGTAAAGAAGCGGTTTTGTGTTCGAATTCATAATGCTTTATAAAAAGAGGTTCATCAGCTTGTTTGACAATGACAAGCATGACCGCATCAAAGTTATCCGTGATGGATGATGCTTTACTCCTTCTCTCAATCATAAGGACGGCCAGCGTATCGGGATGACTTGCTCTTTCTTGGTAAATTGGACGGAGAAGATTGTCCATTACGATTCCTCCAATGCGATTGTTTCACTAGCTATTGTTTCTACATTTCTATGATAAAACATGAAAGTCCTTTTTTCTAAACACATTGCACTATTATAACAAATTTCCTTTCAGGTGCCATATTTATTCTTCCCTTTTCTTACGAAAACATGAAGAATATGCCATCTGTTTTGTGCTATAGTTAAACGAGAGGGGGATGGACATGGCGAAATACTCAAGCAAAATTAATAAGATCAGAACGTTTGCGTTAAGTTTGGTTTTCGTTGGGTTTATCATTATGTACATCGGGCTGTTCTTTAAGCAGTCTGTTTTGCTTGCCAGCTTGTTTATGATTCTCGGCCTGCTGTCGATCGGACTCAGCACCGCCGTTTATTTTTGGATCGGCATGCTGTCCACAAAAGCGGTCCGGGTGATGTGCCCCGCTTGCGAGAAAGAAACGAAGATTCTGGGCAGAGTGGATATGTGCATGCATTGCAGAGAGCCGCTTACATTGGATAAAGGATTGGAAGGCCAAGCGTTCGATGAGTCTTATAACAGAAAAAACAGTGTAAAATAAACGAAGCTGACCGTATCAAAGCGGTCAGCTTCGTTTAGTGGTTTTCTTTTTTGGAACATTCTTGGCAGACGCCGTAAATCTCCAAACGGTGGTGGCTTACCTTAAACCCTGTGACGTGAGCAGCAAGCTGTTCCACTTCGTCAAGCCCGGGATAATGGAAGTCCACGATTTTTCCGCAGCTTTCACAAATGGCGTGATAATGGTCAGAGGTGACAAAGTCAAATCTGCTGGACGCATCTCCGTACGTCAGTTCCTTTACAAGCCCCGCTTCCCGGAATACACGCAAATTGTTATACACTGTCGCAACACTCATATTAGGGAATTTCCCTTCCAAGGCTTTATATATATCGTCCGCTGTCGGATGTGCCATAGAATCCACGAGATATTCCAGAATGGCATGACGTTGAGGAGTAATCCGGACTCCCGTATCCTTCAACGTGTCTAAGGCTTCTTTTAATTCATGTGCAGCCATCCGTCATGCACCTCTCTTCTAAAAAAGATTCTTACTTTATAATGTTTATAATTAGTGTACATCTTTTTCCGGTCTCCTGTCAAATGTAATCTGAAGAAAACCCCGTGAGTTCAGCATTTGTCCATTAATTAGACGCAATTTGTTCCAATTCGCGAAGCGCCTCGGCAACGTGATCTTTCACTTTTACCTTCCTCCACTCCTTCACAAGACGGCCTTCTTTGTCTAACAAAAAAGTGGATCGCTCGATACCCATATATTCTTTCCCAAAATTCTTCTTCAGCTTCCACACATCAAAAGCTTCCGCCAGTTTGTGCTCATCATCAACGAGGAGCTGGAAAGGAAGATCGTGTTTTTGCTTAAATTTTTCATGTTTATCACGGCTGTCAGGGCTTACTCCGATGATAACCGCATCAAGTCCCGCGAAACTTTCGTGCTGATCACGGAAATCACATGCTTCCGTCGTGCATCCGGGTGTCATGTCTTTCGGATAAAAATAGAGAACGACGTACTTCCCTTTAAAATCCGTCAATGCTACTTCTTCCCCGCTGTCATTCACTAATTTCATATCCGGTGCTGTTTGTCCGATTTCAATCGTCATTTCTTATACCTCCGGGTTTTTTATTAAGCGTATCCAATTCACGTTAAGATTACAACCGTTATCCCCCCGCTCTTTTCTGGAAGCATGAACCCGTTGTGCTCGCAATGAAGCATGCTACAATAGAACATGATGTAAGGAGATATTAGGAGGGTCATTTTTTGTATACAAAATCAGTTGAACTTCATAAGGAAGCGTTAGAGCATATCGTCGGAGGCGTGAACAGCCCGTCCAGATCCTATAAAGCGGTAGGCGGCGGTTCACCCGTTGCGATGGAAAAAGCGAACGGCGCTTATTTCTGGGATGTAGACGGGAATCAGTATATCGATTATTTAGCGGCTTACGGTCCGATTATTACCGGACATGCCCATCCGCATATTACTGAAGCGATTAAAACAGCGGCGGAAAACGGCGTGCTGTACGGGACGCCGACCAAACATGAGGTCACTTTCGCCAAAATGCTGAAGGAGGCCATTCCTTCACTTGATAAAGTACGATTCGTAAACTCAGGCACTGAAGCGGTGATGACAACGATCCGGGTTGCACGCGCTTATACAGGCCGCACAAAAATCATTAAATTCGCCGGCTGCTATCACGGCCATTCTGATCTCGTACTTGTCGCTGCGGGTTCCGGCCCGTCTACGCTCGGCACCCCTGATTCCGCCGGCGTGCCGAAAAGCATCGCCAATGAGGTCATTACCGTTCCTTTCAATGACATTGAAAGCTACAAAGCCGCGCTGGATAAATGGGGTTCAGAAATTGCAGCGGTTCTCGTCGAGCCGATCGTCGGCAACTTCGGCATCGTTGAACCTGAAGAAGGATTTTTAGAACAGGTAAATGAATTGACCCATAAAGCGGGCGCGCTCGTCATTTATGATGAAGTGATCACGGCGTTCCGTTTTATGTACGGAGGCGCGCAGGATCTTCTTCAAGTGAAGCCTGATTTAACGGCGCTCGGTAAAATTATCGGGGGCGGCTTGCCGATCGGCGCTTACGGAGGCAAAAAAGAGATCATGGAGCAGGTTGCTCCGCTCGGCCCGGCATATCAAGCCGGCACGATGGCCGGAAACCCGGCATCTATCCTATCAGGCATCGCCTGCCTGGAAGTGCTGAAGGAAGAAGGCGTTTACGAGCGGCTTGATGAGCTCGGCGCCAGACTTGAGCAAGGCATTCTCGCCCATGCGGAGACACATGGCATTACCATCACCGTCAACCGTTTAAAAGGCGCGCTCACGGTTTACTTCACTGATGAAAAAATCATCAATTACGAGCAGGCGGAAAATACGGACGGAGAAGCATTCGCCAAGTTCTTCAAGCTGATGCTTGAACGCGGCATCAATCTCGCTCCGTCGAAGTATGAAGCTTGGTTTATCACAACCGCACATACTGAAGAGGATATCGACGCCACTTTACAAGCCGTTGAAGATGCGTTCAGACATATGAAAAAATAACTTCTGAAACAAGCGGGAGCCTGGGGCTTCCGCTTTTTCTTTTTGTCCGATTTGTGAGATAATGGTTTTTTCAAAAAAAGACCTTGAATAATTGGTATGATCCCTGTATATTACTTTATTGTTTAGCAAATCAGCCGACAGGGAAATGTAAGTGTCAGCCGTTCGTTCGGCACATAATTTATTAGAGAAAGGAATGCACGCACAAACCAATGAAACTTGGTGCCCGCATTTTTAAAACAGGGATTGCGATTACGCTCGCGCTCTACTTAGCATCATGGATCGGACTTCCGTCGCCGATCTTTGCCGGGATTGCAGCTATATTTGCCATACAGCCCTCTATTTACAGGTCTTTTCTTATCATTATTGATCAGGTTCAGGCAAATATCATCGGCGCTGTCATCGCTACGGTTTTCGGACTGATTTTCGGACCGAGTCCGATTATGATCGGATTGACCGCAGTGATTGTCATCACGATCATGTTAAAACTGAAAATTGAACACACCATTTCGATTGCGCTCGTGACGGTTATCGCGATTTTAGAAACACCGGGAAACAGCTTCCTGACGTTCGCTCTGATACGAACAAGCACCGTAATTTTAGGCGTGCTGTCTTCTTTTATTGTGAACCTTGTGTTTCTTCCGCCGAAATACGAAACGAAGCTGACTCATCATACGGTTGAATATACCGATGAGATCATGAAATGGATCAGGCTGACGATGCGTCAGTCTACGGAACACTCGATATTGAAAGAGGATATTGAGAAGCTGAAGGAAAAAATGATGAAGCTTGATCATACGTACCTTCTTTATAAAGAGGAGAGAAGCTACTTTAAGAAAACGACGTATGTAAAGTCGCGCAAGCTTGTTTTATTCAGACAGGCGATTATTACGGCAAATCGGGCGCTTGATACGCTGAAAAAGCTGCACCGCTATGAAAACGAGATTTATCATATGCCGGAGGAATTTCAGGAGACGCTGACAGAAGAAATTGATTATCTGCTTCATTGGCACGAAAGGATTCTGATGCGGACGGTCGGCAAGATCAAACCGCATGATGACGATGCTGAAGAAAGCATAAGATATAAACAGCTTTTGACGAAGTCTTTCTTGAAAAATCAGCAGAACTGCGAGGATGAACTGCTTGATTACAATATGCTCAGCATTATGGCTGCGGTTGCGGAATACCGCGAGCAGCTGGAGCATCTCGATACACTAATTACGAGTTTTCAGACATACCACCCGAAAGACAGCGAATTAGAAACAGACGAAGAGTAACCCGGTGCTTCCGTAAAACCGGGTTTTTTTGCATTCAAAAAAACGTATGCCGCCCATTCGGACGGCATACGTTTTTGTATCAGTTCAAATTCTGAATCGTAAATAAGTGTCTGTACTGGCCGCCTTGGGCCATTAATTCCTCGTGCGTGCCGGTTTCGACGACGGCGCCGTTTTCCATGACGACAATTTTATCCGCGTGCGTAATCGTGGACAGCCTGTGGGCGACGATAAAAGTCGTCCGGTTTTTCGCAAGCTTTTCCATCGCTTCCTGAATGTAGTGTTCACTTTCAAGATCAAGAGCCGATGTCGCTTCATCCAAGATCAGCAGCGGCGGATTTTTTAAGAATACACGGGCGATCGAAATCCGCTGCTTCTGCCCGCCTGACAATTTGACGCCCCGTTCGCCGACTTTGGTTTCGTAGCCTTCGGGGAAGTTCATAATAAATTCATGGGCATTTGCCGCTTTCGCAGCCGCAACCACCTCATCCAGAGACGCTCCCGGTTTACCGATAGCGATATTTTCACGAATCGTCTCACTGAACAGAAACGTATCCTGAAGCACCATTCCGACTTGATTGCGGAGGCTTCTCGCTTCATAATCGCGAATATCCGCGCCGTCAATCAGCAGGCTGCCGCCGGATACATCATAAAAACGCGGTATGAGGCTGACAAGCGTCGATTTTCCGCCGCCGCTCATCCCGACGAGCGCGACGGTTTCCCCTTTTGTCACCTTTAAGGAAACGTCCTGCAAAATCGTTTCTTTTCCTTCCTCATAACGGAACGAGACATTTCGGAATTCAACTTCGCCCTTAATGTCGTCAGCTTTTAGTGCATTCGGTTTATCAGTCAGTTCATACGGCTCGTCGATAAATTCAAATATGCGGTCCATTGAAGCGATCGACTGGGTCAGCGTCGTCGATGAGTTGATCAATCTTCTGACCGGATTGTACATTCTGTCAATATAGCCGACGAACGCAACCATCGTCCCTACCGTCAGCGGACCGTTTATGACAAAATAACCCGCAAACGCGATAACAAGCAGCGGCGCCAAATCCGTAATGGTGTTCACGACTGCAAACGTTTTTGCGTTCCAATTCGTATGACGGATCGCTCTGTCCAGAAAATGTCCGTTTTTTTCATCAAAATTGGCTTGTTCATAATCTTCAATGGCAAAACTTCTGATAACGGGCATTCCCTGAACTCTTTCGTGCAAATGTCCCTGAACTTGGGCGAGTGCCTGAGAACGCTCACGTGTCAGTTTTCGGAGGCGGCCGTAAAAGTATTTCACTGAAATTCCGTATAACGGAAACAAAATGACAGATATCAATGTCAGCTTAACATCGAGTGTAAACATAATGCAGATGACGATCAGCACCGTCATCATATCAAGCCAGATATTCATCAGTCCCGTTATGACAAAGTCTTTTGTCTGTTCGACATCATTTATCACCCGGGAAATGACCTCGCCCGTTCTCGTGTTGGCATAAAACCTCAGGCTCAATTTTTGAATATGATCAAACAATACCCCCCTGATATCGTAGAGCACCCGGCTGCCCGTCCATTGCGCGAAGTATTGCCGATAGTACTCTACCGGGGGACGCAGAATTAAAAACAGCACGAACATGATGCCCATTATCGTGAATAGCGATGATGTTTTAGCGCTTGCCGTTCCGCTCCCTTGAATAATGTCATCGACCACGTATTTTAACAGAAGCGGGAGAGCCAGCGGGATGGAGAATTTTATAATGCCGATTAACACTGTGATAAAAATTTGTTTTTTATAAGGTTTTACAAATTGCATATAGCGTCTGATTACGCCCACACTTTATCCCCCTCTCTCTTTAAGGCGTGTGAGCCCATGTGAAAAACCTGTTGACACCCCAACAGGTTTTTTTATTGTATCTTTATTTTGTATAGCGCAGATACCGTTCATACCACATATCAACAAATTCCGGAGCAAACGGTCCTTTCCGCTGATGAATCCAGTGCAGCAGCGTATTCAGATACTCCTTCAGAATGCTGTCAATCTCTTTAGGGTAATTCATTGATTTGCGGTGGTCATCGTATTCATCCTCGTCAAGAATGTTATACGTCATATCCGGAAACACCTTGACATCCAAATCGTAATCAATATATTTGATGGCCTCTCCGTCATAAGCGAACGGCGAGCTGATGTTGCAATAATAGTGCACCCCGTCATCTCTCAGCATTCCGATGACGTTAAACCACTGACGGGCATGAAAGTAGCAGATTGCCGGTTCTCTTGTCACCCACGTCCGTCCGTCGGATTCCGTCACCATTGTCCGGTCGTTGGCTCCGATGATACACAATTCCGTACTTTTTAAAATCGTCGTTTCATTCCAAATTCGATGAAGCAGCCCGTTATGCTTATAGCTGTGAATTTGAATGGTTTCTCCTTCCTTGGGATATCCCATATTTCTCCCCTACTTTCTGTAAAGCCCTGCAGTCAATGCAGCCGCAATTGCTTTCCGACAAGTCTTTTCACTATTATAACGTTACGAATTAAAAAATGAAAATAAAAGAACCACTCCGCTTCCGGAATGGCACATTCATTTCTGCACATAGGAAGACGGCTTTTCCGTGCTGCGATAAGACTGGATGACTTGCTCTGTCTGCCTTTGGAATAACTCCTGTATGCCGGCCAGGTCTTTTCGCTTTGTCGCAATTTCGTCCTGTACATTGTCCAGCTTTGCATCTCTTTCCAGACTGATAAGTTCCGCTTCCACCTGGCGGCAGCGGTCAAGTTCTGACTGCAGCTCGAGAAGCTGATCCATGATTTTCATCTGTTCACTTACAAGCTTTTCAAACTCTGACATCGGGTTCCTCCTTAGGCTTTTAGGTTGATACTCCTTACCATTTCGATTTTCCGCCGGAAAACCCTTTGACTCATTCTGTAGAGGAATCACAAGTTTTGTCGTTTCGGCAACAGAAAAAAGCACTTCCATCCGAAGATGAAGTGCTTTTTTGTTTCAGTGATTAGCTGTTTTGCTGTTTGTTTTGTTCAGCAGATTGGTTTTGCTTTCTAACCTGCTGCGCATCAGTTTCACTGCCGAATTCAGTGCCGTATTGACCCTGACCGGAAGCTGATTGCTGGTTTTGTCTTTTCACCTGCTGAACGTCTGTTTTGCTGTATTTTGAGTTTGCCATTGTTATCACCTCCACGCACTTTAGAATGCGCAGGAGATGATAAGGCTATTCATCTTTTTTTAAAACTTATACGAGCAGAGAACGTCCTCCGTCAATAATGATGGTCTGGCCGCGGATCATGTCCGCTTTTGAAGAAACTAAAAACTCCACCGTGTCGATCATATCTTTAATCTCGACCATTCTGCCGGCCGGCGTATTTTGGCGGGCATCTTCCAGCAGTTCATCTCTGTTAGGGAAATGCTTCAGCGCGTCCGTATCAATCGCTCCGCCTGACACCGCGTTTACGATGATATTTTTCGGAGAAAGCTCAACCGCCAGATAACGGGTTAACGATTCTAAAGCGGCTTTTGAGACACCGACCGTCGTATAGTTTTCAAGATAGCGGATGCTGCCTAGCGAGCTGATGCTGACGATGTGGCCGCCTCCGTTTTTCTCCATCATCTTTGCCGCTTCCTGGGCGCAGAAAAGCAATGCTTTCGCATTGATATTCATCGTCCAGTCCCAGTGTGTTTCTTCAAGTTCCATAACCGGTCTCAGCACGCCTGAAGCCGCATTATTGACGAACACGTCCAGTCTGCCGAATGTTTCGTCAATCTGGCGGAACATGTCTTTGATTTTTGCCGGCTGGCCGACATTGGCTTTAATGACGAGCGTTTTCACGCCGAGTTTTTCAATTTCTTCGGCGGTTTCTAATGCCGCTTTTTTACTGCGGGCGTAATTGATGACGATGTTGTATCCTTTTTCCGCGAGTCTGATGGCGGCTGCTTTCCCGACGCCGCGGCTGCTTCCCGTGATCAGTGCGCATTTATTTTGTTCCATTTTTCCTCAGCTCCTTGCTGTGTATAGTTCTTTTCATTCAACAAACAATAAAAGCAATATGTGTTGAAAGGGGTCTTTTATATGTATGTCGGACGTGATATGGGCGAATTGGCCATGATGCCCAAAAAAGATTGGAGAGATTCAGAGCTCGCCTATTTCCATCATGCCTTCCAGCAAATTATGCCGTATTTAAACGAAGAAGGCCAGTCCAAATACCGGGAACTGATTCAGGAAATCGAAGCCCGCGGCGGACTGAAACGGAATGAAGCGGATTACGGCCACGGCACTCGCGTCAGTTATGACTGACGCTTTTTACAGGCGGCCGCTTTCTTCAGCCATTTTCCATATCTTTTGATGGGAAACGGGAAATGCGTATTCCTCGAGCTCCTCTTTTGTGACCCGTATGAATTCCGTTGTATCCGACACTTGTTTTACTTTACCGAAAAAGACCGAAATATTCCAGACGAGATGGGTGAAAACATGTTCTACGATGCCTTCCAGCTCCCCGATTTCAGCGGTTGTTCCCATCTCTTTTTCTAAATAGGCTTCAAGCTGCTCTCTTTCGGTTTTGATTCCTTTCTGGGTTTCGGTATTCGGAAACTCCCACAAGTTGGCGAGCAAGCCTTTTGGCGGCCGTTTATGAATATAGACATCGCCTTGATCGTCTGTCAGCACAACGGCTGCCATTGTTTTTATTCCGGGCTTTTTCTTTTTGCTTTTAACGGGCAGCTCCCGCTCTGTCCCTTCCGCAAATGCCGAGCAGTGCTTTTGTACGGGGCAAAGCAGGCAGGACGGCGATTTCGGGGTGCAGATGATCGCGCCGAGCTCCATTAAACCCTGATTGAATTCAGATGGTTTTTCATGAGAAATGAAAGCGGATACCGCCTGTTCGAAAATGGTTCTCGTTTTAGGTCTTGCGATATCGTCCCATATGGAAAGAATTCTCGACATGACACGCATCACATTGCCGTCTACGGCGGGAATCGGTTTGTTGTATGCGATGCTGAGCACGGCGCCTTTTGTATAAGGGCCGACGCCTTTCAGTCCGCCAAATTCCTTTTCCTCGGCAGGGACGACTCCCCCGTATCGCTCATGCACTTCTTTTACGGCGCTTTGCAGATTTCTTACACGGGAGTAATAACCCAGCCCTTCCCAGGCTTTGAGCACTTTTTCCTCATCGGCTTCAGCGAGCGCTGAAACGGTCGGAAATTGCTCAACAAACCGCCGGAAATAAGGAATGACGGTATCTACGCGCGTCTGCTGCAGCATCACCTCTGACACCCACACCCGATACGGGTCCTGATTTTCTCTCCACGGCAGAATTCTCTGTTCTCTTTCGAACCATGTAATTAAGTCCTCGCGAAATTTGTCTATATCTTTTTGTTTCATTTTTTCTTCAAGTGCGTTCATATCTTCTCCTCAGATGTTTCGGGTTCCGCTTTTCTTGACACCGTATTTTGGTGTAAACTTAGGGCACGTTACGATAATATGTTACATTAAATAGTGATAAAGAAAAAGCGGAAACATATGAGAACGGCGGATAAACGCCATGATTGGGCAAACAGAAAATGGGGAATATCTTATAATGCGAAATATGCGGGCGACTGATTGTTAACGCCTGCTAGGAGGTCAACAATGGATACTGGCACTCACGTTGTCATGGGTATCGCGCTTGGCGGAATCGCAACTCTTGATCCTGCCGTCGGCATGCACACCCCCATGTCTCAGGCAGTTATGATCGCCGCTCTTGCCGGCTCTCAGGCACCTGATATTGATACCATATTGAAGCTGAAAAATAATGCCGTTTATATTCGAAATCATAGAGGGTTCACGCACTCCATTCCCGCCGTTTTATTTTGGTCCGTTCTGATTCCGGGTATTTTGTTTATGTTTTATCCGGAAGCGAACTTTTTGCACCTGTGGCTGTGGACGCTCCTCGCTGTCGTGTTGCATGTGTTTGTTGACATTTTTAACGCGTACGGCACACAGGCCATCCGCCCGTTTTCGAGAAAATGGATCGCTCTCGGTTTAATCAATACCTTTGATCCGTTTATTTTCGTCAGCCATTTGGCCGCGATTGCCGTGTGGTATATCGGAGGTCATCCGGGCGTGACATTTCTGATGCTTTATATCATCCTCGCAGGATATTACGCCGTCCGGTTTTTGATGCAGCTGCGGATAAAGCGAAGGCTGCGCGAGATGATTGAAGAGGAGATTGAAACCATCATTATTTCGCCAACGATGAAATTCAGGCAGTGGCGTATCGCCGTGACGACGGCGCATGCCTTTTATGTCGGCAGAAGCCTTGACGGCCATGTCGTGATATTGGATACATTCAACCGCGTGCCCGTTCCGGAAACCGATGTGATGAAGGCCGCGAAACAGGACGAAAATATTGCAGCCTTTCTTTCATTTTCCCCCGTTTACAGGTGGGAGGTCGATACCTTTAAAGATCATTATGAGGTGCGCTTTATTGATTTACGCTACCGGAGCAAAGGCCACTACCCTTTTGTCGCCATCGTCCACCTCAGTCATGATTTAGAGCTTCTCTCTTCTTACACGGGCTGGATTTTCAGCGAGGAAAAGTTGCAGAAAAAATTAAAGCTCGGCTCTGTTTAAGAGCCGGGCTTTTTTTGTCTTCTCACATATATAGCCGCAAACACGAGGCTGATCACCGATAGAGCGGCCGCGGGTTTAAAAAACGGCGGGTAATACGTTAATTGAATATCGTTTTTTCCTTTTTGCGCTTTAAATCCGATGAAGGAATAATCCGCTTTTTCAATCTGCTCTTTTCTGCCATTTATCTTCAGCTCCCAGCCTTTTTCATATGGAATCGGAAGCATGATATACGGCGCGCGGGTTTTGTTATCATACGAGATATGAAGCGTATTTCCGCGCCAGCTTAGATCGGCCGGCGGTTCTTTTTCCGCTTTTCGGTATGCGCTTTTCAGCGTATCGTACCGTTCTTCATAAAGCGCCAGTCTGTCAAGCTGATACGATCCTTTCGGCAGACGGATTTGGATGTTTTTTGTTTTCGGCACTCTGACAGTAAGATCGTTGACACCTGTTTTGTAAATGGATTGATTCGATTTTCTCGTTGTCGTGTAATCGTTCACTTTTAATGTAAAGCCCTGGTCCTTCGCTCTATTCTTCAAATAAAAGCTGACGTAATAATCGCCGCCGTCCATCTTAGCGGCTTGCGGCGTAATGATCAGGCCGCCGCCGTCTTCGTTTACCGTCAGGATGCCGTTATGATAATCGCCATGTTCGGCCGCTATCTCTGCACGGCGGATCATATTTTTCGCCTCAGGCGCTTTTTTCGTGTTGGTTGTGCTTGATTCCATGACGATCCCGTCAAGCATTGCCCGTTCCCTGGCAAGGGCGGGCGCTTTTTTCAGGCCGTCCTCGTTATATACGCGATCGGCTGTCCGTACGAACGGAAGCATATATTGATTTTGATAAACCGCATAATGGGATGATTCCATGATTTTTTTGAACCCGTACGGCACGCCGGCCTCGTTTGTTTTTTCCGTCATATAATATTTTCCGTAAAGCAGGCTGTATAAATTAGCCCTGTTTCCTAATGTCGCATAGCGGCTGACGCTTTCTCTGCCCATGTCAATCTGGAGGTCGTTCCAGTAAAAGGACAGCAGATTACGGTTCAGTATGCTTGAGTATACGCTGAATCCGTTGAACCCGTATATGATCGGGGTGTTATTGAAAACACCGTTCATCCAATCTAAACGGGCAAACGGATCAGGGTCTTTTTCTTTCAGACGCTGAATAAGCTCCGATTGCTCTTTGCCTTTATAGTCAGCACCCGTCATAAATGTATGCGATACCGTATAAATCTTCCCGCCTTCTGATAAAGCATATTTTTCATATGTATTAGCCGTAAGCACAGCCGTAAGCAAAATGACGGCATAGACGGCGGGCACCGCGCCTTTCAGTCTTGTCTTTGCTGCAAAGAAAGCGGCTATGCTCAGCACCAGAAGAAGGATGACGGGCAGGTTGGCGTGATCAGAAATATCCAGACTGTACCGCCTCACCTGGCTCCAATAGAGCAGAACGACGAGTACGGCGGACATCAGCATACTCTTCATGCTGATGTCTGAAAGCTTAGAAAGCCCGGCTGAAACCGTTCCGGCAATCGTGAAGCACAGGACGTATTCAAACCTGTTCTGCGGAGCTGAAAAACCGTTAAAGGCACTTGCCGCGAACGGACTGAAGTGAAACAAAATATACAGCAGACTGATTCCCGCAAACAGCCGGAACAAGCGGTTTTTATATAAAGTAAATGTAAATAGAAAAAGCAAAAAAGCCGCCGGCAGGATGATAATCCGGCTAGAAAATAAAATGTTGTCGGAAAAATCAAGCCATGCAATATGCTCTGAATACGGCGGCCGCAGATTATGAAGGTATCCGTATACGACAGGAATAAAGGAAACTGCGCTTATGCCGAACCCGAGAAGACCCGACAGAATAAATATCCTGCATTGAGTGAGCCTTTTCGCCTCATTGCTTTCAAGGGGGATCACCCACCTGAATAAGATATAAATGCCGATGAAAATCAGATTAATATACGCAAAATAAAAGTTGTTGATCAATGTCAGCGCACAGGCGAAGATAAACCACGACGGTTTTTTTTCCCTGATGATTTTTTCCGCGCCCAACACAAGCAACGGCAGCCACACCATACTGTCAGTGAAAAAGTCCCAATATACCTCATGCCGGAAGTAGATAATCGAGACCCCGTACAACACGGCGCCGGCAAAAGCAGGCACCGTCCGTTTGACGAAATAGCGGAACACACACGCCGCCGTGAATATGATAAAACTCTGCTTGGCGATGCTGATAAAAACGGAGGCCTGCGCCCAAAACAGCGCATCAGCCTCACCCGTCAGCTGAATAAGCTGCAAAAAGCGGACAGCGGCGGAGATAAACAGGAATAGAAAAGAAGTAGAGAAATAATAGCCGAGCTGACTGTACACTCCCCCGCCCAGTCCGAACGAATAGCTGTAAAACAGCCTGCCGTTCATATATTGATCAAACAGCAGCTTTTTGAAGACCGCCATTTGGGCGATCCCGTCTCCAGACCCCGTCATATAGCGGCCTGCCGACCACTCTTTTAAGAAAAAAATATGAGCGGCTGCCGCAGCCAGCACACAGGCTGCCGGCAAGATCCATTTATTTTTTTTCATACAACGTCCCCAGACCCTGCGCACAGCGGCGGCTGTTTAATGGTTCCACTTGCGCTTTTTTGTATAATTCGTTTCATTTTGTTCTCCGTATGTTATATTCGCTTCTTTAATTAAATAGTGCGGGCGTTTTTTTGTTTCATAGTAAATCCGGCCGATGTATTCTCCGATGATGCCGAGACTCAAAAGCTGGATGCCCCCTAAAAACAGCACGGCGGAAATAATGGTGAAGTATCCGGGTACGGACACGCCGTGTGTCAGAATCTGAACAAAGGTCGTTACAATATAAACAATCGACAGAAGCAATATCAGAATACCGGTGAAAAAGCATACCCTCAGGGGCTTGTTGTTGAAGGAGACGACACCGTCCATTCCGTAGTTGAACAGATTGCTGAATGACCATTTGGACGTGCCGTTCTTCCTTTCGACATTTTCATAAAATACGATTTTCTGGTCAAACCCGATCCAGCAGAACAGCCCTTTCGAGAAACGGTTCCCTTCACTCAGCTTCAAAAGGGCATCAACGGCCTGCCGGCTCAGCAGGCGGAAATCTCCGACCCCGTCACGCAGGTCCACTTCGACGGCTTTGTTGATAAATTTATAATACAGGGAAGAAAGCACGGAACGCACGGGGCTGTCCCCTTTTCGGTTGCGCTGCGCGATGACTTGGTCATACCCTTCTTCATAGCCTTGAATGAAGTCTTTCAGCAGATGGGTCGGATGCTGCAGATCGGCGTCCATCACGATTACCGCTTCGCCCTGCACGTGTTCAAATCCTGCCAGAATGGCCGCTTCTTTCCCGAAGTTGCGGGAAAAAGATATGTATTTGACGCGATGGTTTCTGGCGGCCAGTTCTTTAATCTGCTGAAGGGTGTCATCCGCGCTTCCGTCATTGATGTAGAAAATTTCATAGTCATAATGAATCGTCTGAAACTCTTTTTTTAAAGATTCATGGATGAGCTTGACATTGTTCCCTTCATTGTAAGACGGAATAATAATTGAGATTAACCTTTGTTTCATGAAGGCACCTTCTTTGTATTATTCTTTTTTTAGGACGGCCTTAAAGGAATTGTCCGCAAAACTTCAGTAAGGCTTTTCCTTTTTTTAATGACGTTTAAACCCTTTTTTTGTTACACGGGCAGAAAATTTTTTCTGCATATGGTTTATATTTTGTCATGTTTTTCGGCAGATATGAGAAAAAAAAAGAAAAAGTCTGTACGCGGGACAGACTTTATTGCTGAAGGTATTCATGAATCAAATGGCTGACGATGCGCGGTTTTTCGTGAATGACCCAATGTGAGGCATCGTCTATAAAGATTAAGTCGCCGTTTGGAATCATCCGTTTTGTTTCCTTGGCGAGCTTTTTGCTCAGCGCGCGGTCATTGACGCCCCATATTAATCGGTACGGAACGGGCATTTCAAGCGGAACGGCAGGGCCTAAACCGCCGGCTCTGATCGCCCGGTACCAGTTCAGCATCGCCGTGAGCGCTCCTTTTCTGCCCCATGCCTGTTTGTAGCTGTCGACATCTTCCCGTGAAAAAAGCGCCGGGCGTTCGGATAAGCCGATCGCGTGATCCAATACGCGGTAATCGTCTTCAGACAATCTCCGTTCCGGCTTTTCCGGAAGCTGAAAGAACGCGATATAAGAGCTTTTCTTCCACTGCGGCGGGTAGAACGGTGTGACCTTCCGCATAACAGCCGGGTGCGGGATATTGACCGTGATCAATTTTTCAACGTATTGCGGCCGCGTGGATGCCAGATGCCAGGCCACGGCTCCTCCCCAATCGTGGCCGATGACGACGGCTTTGTCATCTGTAAAATGAGTGATCAGCCCGATAATGTCGTCTCTGAGCGTATCAATGGTATAGTTTTCAAGGCCCTCCGGTTTGTCACTGAGATTATAGCCGCGCTGATCAGGCACGACAACATGGTATCCGGCATCCGCCAGCGGTTTGATCTGGCTCTTCCAGCCGTACCAGAATTCCGGAAACCCGTGCAGCAGCACAGCCAAAGGACCGTCTTTCGGACCGGCTGAAGCCGTGTGCAGCGTCACTCCGTTTGTTTCGATCATGTGAAACGTAATGTCATTCATCGATTCTCCTCCCCGTTTGTTTCAATCTTCTTTCTGTTAAGACGATGATCAGTACGCTGATCGCAATCAACAATACGGCCTGAACGATCAGGGCGAACGGCTGAGTCAGCCGGATAAGCAGGCTGACCGCAAATCCAGCTGCCGCCGATATAAGGCCGAACAAAATCATGAGGAGCGCACTGAATCGATTGCCTTCTTTCCACTGCGACTCATCCGCCATAGAGCGCTTCGTCCGATATCCGTACAGGCTGTTGATCGACTTCGGCGGAAAAAATGTGACTAAAATGCCGGCCGCAGCCATCAGAAGGCCGCCGATTACCATTATCATATCCGTCACTCTCCTTTTCATCTTTTACGAAAGGAAAGGCGAAAGGTTTCAGAAAAAAAGCAGGCTCATTCGCCTGCCTGAATCTTTATTTTTGAGTTAAGTCGGCCGTTTTCACATAACCTGCTTTCCCGCCGTATGTGACGTACGCCCATTTACGGTCAAATCCTCCGTCATGGCTGAACCCCCAGCCGAGCACATTGACGGTTTCACCCGCTTTAACGGACCCTTTTTTGCCGGTTTCCAAAGTCGGCGTATAAAAAGCGGTTTGTTTCGCCGTCACCGCCTTCACCGGCTGCTTCATCAGAAAATGCGTGGAAATATAGGCTTTGTGACCTTTGTAGTCAATTTCAGCCCAATCTGCTCCTTGAAGCCGTTTAACCTTTACGGAATCCTCTGAACGAAGCGTGCCGATAATCGACCCTTGTTTATTTGGTTCTTTGCGGACGTTAAGTTCTCCTGCTTTCACGATATATGTATCTGCTGCGGTGTCTATTTTTATCTGGTGCACTGCTGCGGCATTCGCTGCCGGATCAAAAAACACGGTGCCTGCGGCTAAAAATAAGCAAAGTCCTGCGGCCGGAATAAATGCGGTTAACCCCTTCTTCATGTTCATTGTGGTTCCTCCCCGCTATTTTATGAGTTATTACACATTTCCACATTCCGCGGGTCGTCAAACATGATTTTCCCATTTCTTTTATAAAAAGAAAAAACCGCCGGACGGTATCCGGCGGGTGCACTGCTATGTTAATGCAGGAGACCCCTGCTTTGATCCAAATAATGAGAAACGTCTTCCCGAACGCTCTGGAACATATGGAGCTTGCTGCCGTATGATTCGATCCATTCCTTGACGACGCGTTCTGTCATTTGCTCTCCTTGATACGGGCGGCCGGCTTTTGCGTAAGTCGCTTCGAAATCTCCCCATAAAAGCTCAACCCAAGTTCGCGCTTGCAAATAGCTGAGCATGTCATTTTTCTCAAGCAGCAAATTCGTCAGTTTGTCGATATATGTATTCATGTCTCTGTCTCCTTTCCTTGGGAAAACCTGCTGCTTTTACGCAGCTTGTCACAGGCATATACTAACTTTACGTCTTCAATCCAGAAGGCGCAACCTTTTGATATTGGCCGAGGGGGAAAACAAATGGTCCGGAACAAGGCAAAAGGATTTCCTAATCAGAACAATAATAAGTTTGAAGGCGAACCGCGGGCAAAGGATGACTACGCTTCTAAACGGGCGGACGGTTCAATTAATTCGCACCCGCAAGAGCGCATGAGAGCTTCAGGCAGACGATAACACACCGTAAGAGACCGGGAATGATCCGGTCTCTTTTTTGCGAAAAAAAACATCCTTTTGCGGTCATAACGCTAAGTAAATTCCATAATATGTTAAATGTTCAACCGAAAGCCGGTAGACAAAAAAGGAGGGGTTTTATAAAATGAAGACAGTTTCAAAACGATTGCTGAGCCTTACCGCATTCTTACTGTCAGTTTCATTATTTGCTGTTTCAGCAGAAGCAGCGGGCAGCCCGCAGACATCTGTATCAAACAGCGGTGAGGAGTTTGACGCCAATCTGAATCAGCCTGTACAAACAACACAGACATCCCCCGCTTATGAAGGAACGGGCCTCACCAAAAGACAGCTTGCACAAAACAGCAAAGCTGACATCAAGTCATTAAAGCCTTCCAGTATTATTGGAACAGACGAACGAATCAGAATTTCTCCTACAACATCATTTCCATATCGCGCGACAGCACAGCTGACCGTCACATACAGCGGCAGCACAAGCACCTACGGATGCACCGGTTTTTTTGTCAATGCCGACACGATCGTTACGGCGGGACATTGCGTGTATGACCAGAAAAACGGCTGGGCATCGAAAATTACGGCAGCTCCCGGCCGCAACGGGTCATCGTACCCGTACGGCTCTTATTCAGGAAAGACATTCTACAGTGTCAAAGGGTGGACAGAAAACGGTGACACAAACTATGACTACGGCGCAATCAAAGTAAACGGGTCGCCTGGGGATACTGTCGGCTGGTACGGCTACCGGACGACCAACAGTTCCAGTCCGGCCGGGCTTTCCTCAACCGTGACAGGATATCCGTGCGACAAAGTGTCCGGTTCGATGTGGTCGGACAGCAAGCCGATACGTTCTGCCGAGACATATAAACTCACCTACACGACAGATACGTTCGGCTGCCAGAGCGGATCGCCCGTTTACCGCAATTACAGCGACACCGGCCAGACCGCCATTGCCATTCATACAAACGGCGGGTCGTCTTACAATCTGGGAACAAGGGTGACAAACAGTGTATTCGACAACATTCAATATTGGTCAAATCAATAAAGCTTTTGTTTTCTTTCTCGCGGCGGCCGTTTTATGCGGATGCGGCAAAGCGGATGATTCCGCCGCCAAAAAAGCACTGCCCGTTACGCTCCATGCTGAGGATGCAGACGGTTCACCGGCGGCCGGTGTGACGGTCACCGTGATGAAAGCGGCGGAGTCAGATCATCAGCCGAATATAGACCGCGGAGAGATAATAGGCAAGACTGATCACCACGGCGAGATTGCATGGAAAAGCGGCGTGAAAGGAACCTATGCCGTCGTTTTTGAAAAAGACGGAGTACCGGAAACCCGGAATATTTCCTTAGCTGAGAGTGATAAACATACGGTGATCAGCATTACATTGAAACACTGAAAAAAACTTGCAGGCGGAAAATCCCCTGCAAGCTTTTTGTTATCCTTTATGCACTTGGTATTCATAAACATCTTTCTTCTCAGACAGATGAGCGAACGTGGAAAGCACAAGGCCGAGAGCTGTCATCAGCGCACCGCCGGCAAACAGCCATGAGTAAGATCCCGTTCCGCCGAGAATCAATCCGCCGATCCAGGCGCCGAGCGCGTTTGCCAGGTTAAAGGCGGAAACGCTCACCGCAGCGGCGATTGTCGTGCCGTTTTCAGAGGAAGAAATAACCTTGGTCTGCAAAAGCGGCGGCGTGCCGAACGCACATGCGCCGAATAAAAATGTCGCTGAAACCGCGGCGGCTGGAAAAACGGCGATATAAGGAAAAATCGCCAAGACGCCGATCAAGCCGATCATCACACCGATCATCGTGCGTGTCAGCAGTTTGAGCGGCACTTTCCCCGCGAAGAAATTCCCCGCCACTCCGCCGAGACCGTAGGCAAATAATGCGCCTGTAATGCCGACTGTGCCGAACCCCGCTGAATCTCTTAAAATCGGCTCAATAAACGTGTAAGCGATAAATACGCCTGAGTAGCCGAGAATGGTGATCGCAAAGGAAAAAATCACTTGTTTATGCTTAAAGACACTCCATTCATTCATCAGCATCGGAATCACTTTCGGTTTCCGGTTCGGTACGACCAGCATCAGTCCGATCAGCCCGATCATGCCTAAAACGGAAATAATGAAAAAGACGGCCCGCCAGTTAAGGGCATCTCCTAAATATGAGCCGAACGGAACGCCGAGCATCAGCGCCACGGTTAATCCGCCGTTCATGGAAGCCGCGGCGGCGGAACGTTTTTCAGGCGGTACCATTTCACTCGCAAATACCATGGCGATCGCAAAAAAAGCTCCGTGGATGGATGCGGATAAAATTCTGGAAATCGCCAGCACGGCGAAGTTCGGCGCAAAGACGCTCATCAGGTTGGCAAGGACGAAGATGCCCATCAGCCCTAGCAGCACCGGCTTTCTCGGCAGCTTAACCGCGATAATGGTTACGATCGGGCCCGTCAGGCAGACGCTTGCCGCGTACGCCGTAACAAGCATGCCCGCTGAAGATACATGTATATGAAAGTCATCGGCAATCGACGTCAGAATACCCATGACAGCGTATTCCGTATACCCGATGGAAAATGTGCAGATCATTAAAACAAAAATCATTAATTTCACAGATGGCTGTTTCATTTTGATATTCAACGCAAATCGCCTCCTTTTTATTAAAAAAACAACGAAGTCCATCTTAAAAGATATTAAAAATGAATTCAATCATTTTTTACTGAAAGGTTGAAACGAATGTGCCCGAAAAGAAAAAGAGGCCGGAACCGGCCTCTTTTGTTATTTTTTTTCTTTTAAAACGGAAATCGGCAGTGCTTCTTCCCCGTCTGACGGGGAAGATCTGTGTCCCCAGGCGAATACGCCGTTGATGTAATCAATGCGGAAAGTGTCATCAGAACCTTCTATCTGATACACCCCGCCGGGCCGAAAGTCTTCCGGGTTGAGCATGTAAGCTTTGGCCATCGTAATTTTCCGTTCAAGCACGGCCAGTTCATTTACAATGCCCATCTGTTCCGCTTTTCGCGCTTTTTCCGTCAGTCCCGCAATTTCTGTCTGTAGTTCATGAGGCGTCATTTGACTGTATCGTTTGTCCATTTCAGTTTACTCCTCTTCCTGCAAGAATTGATCAATATCGTCAATCGAGAATCCTTTTCTGAATAAGTACTGTTTGATCTTCATTCCGCTTTCATAACTGCCGTCATAGCGGTATTTCCTGATCGCTTTTTCCGCATGAGCCTTCAGAGCTTCCATCTCGGCTTCATCATCATTTTCATACTCCGTCTGCTCCAGAGCGGCATTGATGACGTCGAAAGGGAAACCTTTTCGCTGAAGCTGCATCTGCGCCCGCTGTCTGATCTCTTTTGTGGACAGCTTTTTGTCCTTTTTCAGGATTTTGCCGATATGTTTCAGCGCTTCTTGTATCTGCTCATCAAATGTAAACGCACTGAGCGTCTCCTTGATGGTATCGTCGTCTATTCCTTTCGCTCTCAGCTCGCGGAACAGGACGTCAGGGCCTTTGCCGTTTGTTTTTTTGTGGGTGCTCGTATAGGCTTCGGCAAATTCTTTGTCATTTAAGTAGCGGTAATCGTACAGTTTATGGATGACTTCAGAAATGACCATGTCCGGTGTTTCTTTTTTCTTCAGATGATCCCGGACTTCTTTTTCAGAGCGCATCCGGTATGATAAAAATTCTACGGCGCGGTTAAAGGCTTTTTTCACGTCATCGCCGTACTGGATTTCAAGAATGTCAAGCTCGTCCAGTTCTTTCCCTTTTTTCAGGTCAAAACGCACAAGCACGTCGGCGTCGACGCTGAATGCATATTTCTCATCAAGAAAGATGTTGAAGCGCTCGGTATTTTTCTTTTGGGTCGATATTTTTGTAATAAACGGCATCCCGGTCTCCTTCCCCGCCCCGATGTTCAGGCGTTTTTCTTTTTGGCAAATGAGGTACAGTATATGTATCAACGTGTAAGGAGAGATGGATATGAATATCGCGATGACAGGCGGCACTGGTTTTCTGGGCCGGCATCTGACAGGTGTGTTTACCCGCCGGGGACATCATGTCTATATTTTATCAAGAAAACAGAGAGAAACCGAACAAAAAAATGTGACATATGTTCAATGGCTGGCCGAAAACGCGGCGCCTGAGCGCGAGCTTCCCCCTATTGATGTATGGGTGAACCTCGCCGGCAAATCCATCTTTGACCGCTGGACGGACACAACGAAGGAACAAATCATTTCAAGCAGAATAGAAGCGACGAGAGAAGTCAGACGGATTATGAAGCAGCAGCCGAAAAAACCCCGGGCTTTGATTCAGGCAAGCGCCGTCGGCATTTACGGCACAAGCACAGAGAAAACGTTCACTGAGCAGTCCGATACGTCAAATGAAGACTTTCTCAGTCATACGGCTCATATGTGGGAGCGTGAAGGCCAGAAAATTGAAGCGCTCGGCATCCGGACGGTATATGCCAGATTCGGCGTGATGCTCGGTGAAAAAGGCGCCCTGCCGCTCATGGTTCTCCCTTATAAGCTGTTAGCGGGCGGCACCGTCGGCTCTGGACGGCAGTGGCTGTCATGGGTTCATGTCGATGACGCCGCGGAACTTATTGCTTTTGCGGCGGAGCATGATGACTTGTCCGGTCCCATGAATGTGACATCGCCGAATCCCGTAGAAATGAAGCAATTCGGAAAGACGATCGCAAGCGTCCTGCACCGCCCCCATTGGATTCCCGTACCGGAATTTTTTCTGGAGAAGGCCTTGGGAGAAATGAGCCTGCTGATCGTAAAAGGCCAGCGCGTCCTGCCTAAGCAGGCGCTGACATCCGGTTTTCAGTTTACGTATGAAGAACTTGAGTTGGCTTTAAAGGATATCTTATCTGCATAAAAACGGAAATAAAAGCCAATCCTATTGGTATTCTGTTTTGAAGGAGGGTCTTCTTTTATGGAAAAGAAGCGCGAAAAACATCAGCAGGGAGCCAATCTGAAAAAAATGCAGGAAGTCCTTTATTCCGGTGAATTTAAAAAAGCGGAAAGAGCAGCCAAACGGAAATAAACTGAATAAAGATCAGGACCGGGCAGATACTATGTTTGTTTGATATCACTTTTTTCAGGGGGCGATTGATATGGGCAGAAATCATACTCACAAAAACCGTGATAAAAACAAACAAAAACTTCCTCAGGTTCCGGATGCTTTGAAACGCGAAACAGACGGCACGTACGAGGAATATTCAAGCGAGCTTGCTGATTCCGCTGACCGCGAAGCGCAGGCGCGGATGAAAGCCGCGGACAACAGAGCTAAAAGCAAAACCCGCTAATACGAAATCCCCGCCTCTGTATAGAGACGGGGATTTTTTTTACAGTTCGGTAAACAGGCTTTTTGCCGGCGTCCGTTCTTTCGCCTTAGGCTGTTCGTCCGGATAGCCCGTTTGAATGATGGCGGCAAAGCGCTCATTGTCCGCAAGGCCGAAGTCTTGGTGCACCTGTTTGTCATACATAATGCGGCCGCTTTTCCAGACCATGCCGATGCCGTTTTCATGTGCGAGAAGCTGAAGGTTTTGAATCATGCCGCTCAGCGCCGCGAAATCATCGTTTCTCGTAAATTCATTTTCATCTTCTTTTAAGACGACCAGTAAAAATCCCGGAACGGCGCTGAGGTTTTTTCTCATGTTCCGCTCTTTTTCCTCGTTGAAATCATCTTTTATCTTTTTGAAAAATGAGACGTAGCTGTCCGCAAGCTTTGCTTTTCCCGCTTCGCTTGCTGCGTAGATAAAACGCCATGGCTCCGTCAGTCTGTGGTTCGGTGCGTAAACGGCTGTTTCAAGCATCTCTAATATGACTTCAGAAGGTACGGTTTCCGGTTTAAACGACCGGATGGATCTTCTGTTTCTGATTGTATGTGCAAGACTTTCGTTTTGCTGTAATTGTTCGGTTTTCGGCATGCCGATTCACCTTCCTATCCAAATGAAAATGATTATCATTTATAATATAACGGATACGACCGGCTTTTGTAAACCGTTACGGAAGCTGAAAATTGATTGTTTCGGCATACACGGCCGTTCCCGTCATCTTGATGTTCATCTTTTCGTTATCTTCTGTAATCCTGATTTCCACTTTTCCGTCTTTCCCGATTTCCTGACCTTGTTCAATCGTGAGGCATTCAGCTTCGGAGCCTCCGTATTGCCGCATATAGGCCGCCATGACGCCTGAAGCGGTTCCCGTGACGGGATCTTCGGTCGTACCGGAGAAAGGGGAAGAAAAATGGCGTCCGTGCAGATCACTTTCCGGATGAACGGTTTCAAGAGAAAACGGATGAACGCTCGCTTTCGGAAGATCGCACAAAATAGCGGGGAATTGTGCGTTGTCCGGCACCATATTCCGTGATGCTTTAAGTGATCTCAGCGGAACAATCAGTGTCCAGATCCCCGTTGATCCGTAGACAATCGGCAGCTCGCTGTGAAAATCCTCAGCCGTAATCCCGAGCGAGGCGGCAAGCTTTTCTTTGTCGCCCGTAAACGGCAGAAATTGCGGGGGAGCCTGTTCGAGTGTGATGTATACCCGGCCGTTTCGTTCAGCGGCTTTTGCGGGAAGAATGCCGGCTTTTGTTTCAATTTGATATGTCTGATCAGCCTGAAGCCTTCCCTTTTCAATTAATGCGTAAAGAGAGGCGACGGTAGCATGTCCGCATAAATTCATTTCGTGGCCGGGTGTAAAATAGCGGATGCGCAGATCGGCTTCTCCGCTTTTACAGAGAAATGAGGTTTCATTGTACCCTGCCATTTCGGCGATCATCTGCATCTCTTCATCTGAATAATCATCTCCGTTAAAGACGATTCCCGCGGGATTTCCCAAATCCGGAATATCGGAAAACGCTTCATATTTAAACACGGTTGCCTGTTTCATTCATCAGCCTTCCTTTCACCTTATGATCATGTTATTCAGTATAACAGAGTGAAATTAGAATTTTTAGTCAATTTTTTTTAAAAAAAGACGCCTTTTAACGGCGTCTTTTTTTGGTTTTTCCGATCAGGCGGGTGACGAGGATCATCGTGACGGACAGCGATCTGTTTTTGCGGTATGCCAAGTATTTCCCGCGCCACTCCGGTTTGTATTTTTCTTTAAAGGCCCGCAGCCCGCTGAAGCTGTACATATACCGGACGTTGTTGAAGATGACGGCCGCGATTCTTTCCGACCAGAAAGATGTAAAAGCCGTACCTACGTTTGACAAAGGCGCCATGCCCATATTGAAGGTGGTATAGCCTTTTTCCTGCGCCCAGAGAAACAGACGGATGAAAAGCGCGTCCATAATACCGTTCGGCGCGCTTTTCCGATAACGCATCAAGTCGACGGATATCTCGCCTTCCTGATACATCGGCATCAGGTTGGCAAAAGCGATGATCTCCCCTTCCGCGTCTTTCACGTAAGCAATCGGCGCCTGTTCCAGATAATCCCGGTCGAAGAAACCGAGAGAAAAACCTTTCTCTTTTTTCGGACCGAGCCATTCGTCCGAAATGTCTTTCAGCTTGGCGATAAACTCGGAGGAAAACGGCGGTTCCCCGACATGAAATGTGTAGCCTTCGCGGTCAAATTTGTTGTTAATCGCCCGCAGCCCCGCTTTTTTCTTACCTGAGAGCGTAAAGGCCTCCATATCCACGAACGCTTCTTCTCCAAGCTTGAAGAAGTTATAGCCGAAGTCATGGTACAGCGCCAGATCTTCACGTTCGATCTGATAAAACATGACACTCAGCCCCTGCTTATGCGCTTCATTCAGAAATTCCTCAATCACAAGCGGAAAAGAGTCTCTCTGTCCTGACGGATCACCGAGCACGACAAGCCTCCTGGAAATCTGGCTGAACAATAAAAGCGCTTTGCCGTCGCTTGAGAAATAAAACCGCTTATCCCCGAGAAAGCCGAGATGGCTGAGCGCATTTCCGCCTTCTTCCGCCAAAAAGGACTTCAGCCGTTCAGGATCGGCCTCTTCTCCGATCGGCTTCGATCTTTTATGATAAAAGAACGTAAACAAAAGGAAAAACAGCGGCACAACAATAATGGCCGTCATCGTGGCATATGTAATGTGCGAATTGTTATGGACGAAATAGTCGTGGCGCAGGAGCCGATTCATTTTATCCCAAATAAAGCCGGCAATGAGATTGTAGTTAAACAAGGCGATAATAAACAGAGCGGCCGCAAAAATCATCTGGCCGAGCGTATACGATGCCTGCTCTCTGATAAACTGCCGCTTTAACAGCACAAGCAATACGATGACGACAGGCAGAATAAAGATCGCGCTGATGTTCATTCCTTTTAAGAAACTGAACACAAAACCGCCGACCAGCGCGGCAACCGCCATTGAATAAGAACGTTTCGTCCGTTTGTATAATTCAATCGGCAAAATTAATAGAATCAAAGCCGCGCTTAGCGATAACGCGTTAAACGCAAGGAGCGCCGGGCGCGGAATGTGCGGAATGACCGTCTCCCTGTCGATCGGCAGGGCGACGGACGCAAGCACAACGACTCCCGACACGAAAACCAAAAGCGACAGCGAACCGTAAAGCACCCTGATTAAGATGGCGCGCTGGAATACGAGAAGCACGTTCGTCGTTTCCACGGCAGGCGCCATCTTCGGATTTGATTCCAGCCGTTTAAGCGTATTTTCCGTTAAGTCGCCGGCCGCAAAGAACAGCCCGAACACAAACGGAATAAATGAATACACAATCCGGTAGATGACGATGGATGTCACAACCGCCTCCTGTGGAAAGCCCATATTCTGCATGCCGAGCAGAAACAGAAGGTCAAACGAACCGAATCCTCCCGGCACAAGGCTGATGATTCCCCCGATAGCGGCAATGGCAAATACCCCGAATACATGGCGGACATCCGCGTGAATCCCCATGACATACAGGGAATAATACATGACGACGGCCGCCGCAAACCATTCGGCAAACGATGCCCCGATGTAAGAAAAAACCGGATGCCTCGGTTTTGCTTCACCGTCTTCTGCGCCAGCTTTTTTATTGTTGATCCCAGCGGCGATTAAGGCTGCCGGCACAATAAGCGCCACTCCGGCGATAACAGCCCACAGCCACGGTTTCTCACCTGTAATCTCTCCAACCGGCAGAACCCGGGCGATGGTCAGGATACTGAAGACGGACAGCCCGAGCAGCGCTGAGGACGTAAGCCAGGCGATGCCTGCGACGAGGCGTTTTACGTCATTCGTATGTTCTTTGTAAAGCATCGTCCGCAGCCCGACGCCCGCCAGACCGCCGAATCCAAGGACATTGTTAAAGGAATTGGCGATAAAAGAGACCCTGAATACTTTCCAATTCGGAATGTTGAGGCGAAGCGTCCGTTTCAGCACAAAGTCATAAAAGGACATCGCGCTGACGGCAAGAAGGCCGAGCAGAACGAGAATAAATAAATCGTAACGCTCAATCCCGTTAATAATGTACAGCGTTCGTTTAAAAGAAAGGTCTGTCAATTCCTTTTTGGACTGATAAATGACTAAAAGCAAAACTGCAATAGGAAATAATACTTTTAATATCGATAAGGCATTCTTTTTAGTCAGCAATGTTCTCTCCAATCATCATAAAATAGCTTATTTATTATAATTCCCCCAATAATCTCCAACATATTATACACTACCACCTCACATTCAAACAAAACTCGCCTGCAACTTTCTTTCTCTGATTAAAATCAGTAATATGGTATGCAGGAGTATGAATGAGGAAGTGAGACGATGGATTATAATCTGCATGATACAACGGTATTAGGCGGTGATATTTTTTCTCCTGAGGAACGGGATATTTGGGTGCTGTATATGAAAGTGATGACATCGGCGGGGCTCGGCGATGTGTCGGAGTGGATGAAGCTTGATATGAGCATGCCGCAAATGAAGGTGCTGATGCTTCTGAACAACCACGGGACGCTTAAGGTGAGTGACATAGCGGAGAAAATGGGCGCTTCCCTTTCAAATACGACGGGGCTGCTTGACCGTTTAGAAAAATCATGTTTCATTACACGCGCTCCGTCAGAAGAAGACCGCCGTTCAGTCGTCGTTCAATTAACGGAAAACGCGAAAGATATTTTCCGCAGCCTTTATCAAAAAGGACATGTAAAATTGAAGCGTTCATTGGAAACGCTGACCGCTGAAGAAAAACAAACGGTCAATCAAGGGCTTTCCATTTTGGCAAGAGCGCTTGATTCTTCCAAACAGGGATAGAGATGAAAAAGGCCTGCCGGTATCGGCGGCCTTTTTTTGTTTGACATTTAATTCATTTGAAGTGAATAATATATTCGAAGTGAATTAAAAAACGGAAGGATTGATCAGTATGCCGGAGCCATTGCAAACAGAAAAAAACCAGAGCTGGGCCATCACTCTCTTTACGATCGGTGTGTTCATGGCGGCGCTGGACAACGGAATTATTTCCGCTGCTCTGACGACGATTAACAGATCTTTTGATGTTTCTCCTTCATGGGGATCGTGGGGAGTGACCCTTTACACATTGGGACTCAGTGTCAGTGTGCCGATTGTCGGCAAGCTGTCGGACCGATACGGGCGGAAAAAGCTGTTTATGATTGAAGTCGGGCTGTTCGGACTCGGCTCTTTGCTTGTCGCACTCAGTCAGAGCTTCCCGATGTTTTTGGCGGCACGGCTCATTCAGGCCCTTGGCGGCGGCGGAATTTTTATTATCGGGAGTTCGCATGTGCTGGCCGTGCTTCCGAAGGAGAAACAGGGGAAAGCTCTCGGGCTTTTAGGGGCGATGAACGGTATGGCGGCCGTCCTCGGACCGAATATCGGGAGCTTTTTGCTTGATGTAACCGGGTCGTGGCATTGGCTGTTCTTGATTAATCTGCCGATTGCCGCCGCTTTGATTGTGTGCGGCGGTTTGTTTATCGCTGAAACGAAAGAGCCTGAGGCGAAACGGCTTGACCTCGCCGGCACAATGCTGCTGTCTCTTGCGATCTTATCTTGCATGATCGGCATCACGAATCTCGATGGGGCGAAGCTGTCAGAAAGCATAATGAACGTAAAGGTGTACGGGTATATTTCGGGATCGGCACTTCTCTTTCTGGTGCTGCTTAAGGTCGAAAAGCGGGTTGAAAACCGAGGGGGCGATCCGATTCTCGCCTACTCGCTGCTGCAAAATAAAGTGTTTCAATGGACGCTCGTCATCGGATTTTTATCGGGAGGGCTGCTCGCTGCGGTCATTTTTATTCCTTCTTATGCGGAGCAATATTTGCACGTCTCGGCGGAGAAAGCGGGTTATTGGATGACGCCGCTCGCGTTGGCGTCAGGAATCGGAGCGTGGCTCGGCGGGGCGATCACGGATAAAAAAGGGCCGGTCTTTTCCGCGGTTGTATCAGGCGCCATCGCATTTGCAGGCTTCAGCCTGTTTCCGTTATGGGTAACGGATAAATGGGAATTTGTCACAGCGAGTGTCATTGCGGGGATCGGTTTCGGATTTCTGCTCGGGGCTCCGCTGAATGTGCTTGTATCAGAAACGGCGGGCCAAAACAAAGGAACAGCGCTCGGCACGCTGTCACTCGTAAGGCAGGTCGGGCTGACGCTCGCTCCGGCTTTATATGCCGGCTTCATTACAGCGGGCTTTGACCGGATCGGAGATGACATCAAAAACCGTTTAGCGAAAAGCGGCATTCCCGCTGATCAGGCGCAAATGCCCGATATCGGCGGCGGACTTTCTTCGTTGCAGGAGCAAGTGAGCCGAATCCCCGTTCCCGCCGTCAAAAAAGCGGTTTCTGATGCGATTGAAGCGGGCATTTCCAGCGGCTACCACCATCTTTATACGGCAGCCGCCGTCATTTCATTATGCACGATTGTGTCTGCGGCGGTTTTGGCGTATTTCCGGAAGCCGGCATCCTCTAAGACAGATGCCAGCCCATCCGCCGGGAAAGCTCAGTAATATGGGCGATGTGATGTTCAGAGTGCCAGACATATAGCCCGAGCGCTTGTTCCAGCGTAACCGTCTCTTTAGATACAGGATGGAAGTATGTCCGTTTGAATTGGGCTTCCGTCATGGAGCGCAAAAGAGCGGCCCATCTTCTGTGCAGGATCGTTAACAGCTCAAGCGCATCTCCGCAAGCGGCGGTTTTGGAATCATGAAGATCGGCCCAGCCTTTTTCATCATAAGGACGGATTTCCGGTTCATTCTCCGTTAAGCTCAATTTAAACCGGGTATAGCCGTTCATGTGGCTGTCCGCCAGATGGTGAACCACTTGTCGGACAGTCCATCCCCCTTCGCGGTACGGCGTATCAAGCTGACTGTCCGACATCGCTCTGACAGCTTGTTTCAGTTTGGCCGGAGCGTGTTCCAGCGCATTGATCCATTCTTGTTTCTGTCCGGCCGAAATCGATTCAGCCGGCTGATATTCTCCAATCGGATAGCTGAGGGTTTGTTTTTCCATTTTTGTCTCTCTCCCGCTGATCGTATTATGAAAGTATGATGGTGATGTCGCAGCCTTCCGCTTTCGCTTCACGAAAGACCTGAAGCACACTCTCGGCGCCATTTTCTGTAAGCTGCTTGCTTTGTTCAAACTGTCTCCATTCTAAAACGAGGGGGTATTCCACCCATCCGGTCAGACAATCCCATAAAGCGTCAAGGTTTTCACCGTAGTATTCAGGAAGGGCAAGTTCCTTTTTCAATGTCTGGTGCAGGTCGCTCATACTTCTGATTTGCTCCCCGTTAATAACTGCTTTATTCATGCGCGGCTCCTTTCCCATGTTTTTATTCTATCAGTTTACCATTTTCCTCTTCAGAAGTGGCCGGAGTCTGCCGCGGTTCCAGCTGGACGATGCCTTGCCCGCCGTCAACGGCCACCCTGTCCCCCGTTTTCAGTTTTGACGTTGCATTTCCGCACCCGACAACGGCAGGAATCCCCAGTTCCCGGGCGACGATCGCCGCGTGGGACAAAGGGGCGCCGACATCCGTGATGATAGCAGCCGCTCTTGGAAAAAGCGGGGTCCAGCCTACATTGGTTGTCGACGTCACTAAAATTTCCCCCGCCGCAAAAGAATCCCCGTCTTCCGGAGCATCAAGGACACGGACAATGCCCTCCACTCTCCCGGCCGCTCCCGCGAAACCTTTTAAAGTATGCGCATCATCAGTTTCCGCAGGCATAAAAGCATCGTAATAATCCGCTCTTCTGTCAGGATCCTCAGCCCATTTAAACGGATTGAATCTTCCGTTAATAACAGATGGGAACGGCGGCAGTTTTTTATAGGTTTCATAGTTTTGCTTTCTCGCTTGAATTGACGCAACCGCCGGCTCTTTCCCCGCGAGCAGATCGGTTATTTCATGCAGATACAGGAAGAAAATATCGTCCTTCATGCCGGTCATTTCCGCCGCTCTGAGTGCGAATGCTCTGGCTGTCCGGTACACCCTGACAAATTCGGATCTGGTTGTTTCTCTAATATTCGCGTATTCTGACGCTTTTTCCATTTTGGCTTTGAGCCATTTGACCTTATGAGGATACTTTTCTTCAAATCTTCGGAAGGCCTGTTCATGCGCCCGCTGCTGTTTCAAAAGCAGTTGTTCGGCATCAATACCCGACTCCTTGTGTTCTTTGATCTGCTTCGTCAGCCAATCCCGATTTTCTCCCGGATGCGGTATGGAAAGTTCGTATTCATGCGGGCCACGGTGGCCTTGGTTCCTGAGGTATTCTTCCTCGCTCATACGGCCTTTCATGACTTGATCAATGCCGATAATCGGCTCCAGGCTGGCCAGTCCGCCTTTTCCCCTCAGATTGGAGAGCAAGAGATTCGCATCTTCTATCCCTGCGAGTTTTGTTAATTGAGAGGTTAACGACGAAGAGGATTGCGCAGAATCACGCCCGCCGGATATTAACGCAAACCACGCGTTGCATAAATACGGATAGATCTCATTGTTCCATATCGCTAATAATGCCCGCTCCGTTTCGGCACGTTTCAGCTTTTCCTCAATATTCCGGCACCACTCCGGCGATTCGTCCAAGTAGGAGGACATGTTTTTTTTCGCTTGCTTCATTTTCGACAGATACGGTTTCAGTTTTTTCGGGATGATCTTCAAAAGTTCATACTTTGAGAACGGATATAAAGGAATCTTCATTTCCGCCGGGATTTCTCCCAATGTATCGCTCATCATTTTTCCTATTTTTCCGCCTTTCGGATTCAGACCGAAAGCGGCAAGAACGGAAAGAGGCTGGCTCATATTGTTATAGGCTCTGCCGCAAATATTGCCGGACCAGACATAATAGCCCGGAATAATGCCCGACTCTTCATCCAGATTCCGGAGGAGCGACCATGTCAGCGGCGTCATCACATCGGGAATCGCTTCTCCTATATTGGTGTTTGTCCATAAAAAATCACCGCTGAAAGAATCATTCCATTCATAGGTTTCCAGATTTCCGGCTTGTAAGGTCGTAATCGGGCGGGATTGAAGAATATACAATGTCCCGCCCGCGGCAGCCCATTCAATATCCTGCGGCCCTCCAAGATCTTTTTCCAGCTTTTTCGCCAGTTTATAGAGCTTTGACGCATATTTGCGAAATTCCCCGGGGCCGTCATATTTTTTCTTGGGCCGTGCCAGTTTAAAAGAATAGGCATCGGCTTCCCCGGAAACAAGCTGCTCCCCGAGACCGTAGACGTAATTGCCTGTCATCTCCCGCCTGCTCCCCGTAATCGGATCTGCGGTAAACAGCACTCCGGATATCTCAGACGGTATCATCAGCTGGATGACGATTGCGATTTCATGCTCATCTTCCATTCCCTGAACGGCGCTGTACGCTTTCACTCTTTCTGACTGTGTCGATCGGCGGACTTCATCAATCGCCCTGAACATGTCTTGATCTGTTTTGACATTCAACACCGTATCGAATTCTCCGGCAAAGGAAGCCTGAGCGGAATCCTCGCTCAGCGCGGATGAGCGTACGGCAAACAACGCAGATGCATGGCGGCTGCGGATGGAATTCACATATTGATCAACAGCCTCTCTCGCCTGATGGCGGAGCTGTCCGTCCTGAAAGGCAGACGGCAAAATCACAAACCCTTCAGGCACAGGATACCCGCTTTGATACATTTTAGAGAGAATGCTTCCTTTTCCTCCCGCAAAGGAATAAAGTTCGGCCGGAAGTTCTCCGAATGTTTTGACACAGTGATTCATAATGTCCCCGCTCCTTTTTAGTCGTTCATCCAAGCTCACAGTTTTTCTCTTTTTCACTTTTTTTGAAAGTATTTCCTATAATTATACAATATATCGGTCTTCACAAGGGAGAAAATCGATGGCGTTATTTTGTCATAAATGCATCCGTCAAAACGGTCGCAGGCGGGGGGGCTTTGTTTGCAGGATGTACAACTATCCGTCCTCGTGCCGGATAAGGCGGACCCGTATCAAAAAAGGCGGCCGAAACGCCGCCTTTTTTTCAGACTGTGCGGCCTTGATGCGCCGCCGTATTTCTTTTGGTCTGCTTCGGCTGATACACTTTCCCGACAAACAGGTATCCATATCTGAAATGGTTGCACACCCAAGATACGAAAATGGGACCGAGCGTGCAGATCAAAAACAGCAGAAGGATGGCAGCCGCTAAAGGCATTGACCGCAAATAGCCTTCCAGAAGATATCCGCTGATTAAAAAGTAGGAGTGCAGCAGATAGATTGAAAACGAATAGTTGCTGATCATCATCACAATCGCGGGCACTTTTTTGAGCTTTGAAAACAGATGAAAACACAGAAAGATCATACTGACCGCGTAAATCATAATATCCGGACGCTTAGAGGAAATGGAGCCGCCGCTGATATATGAAACGGCCACAATCAATATTGCCGATACGGCCGCACTGAAGTAAACCGCATAACGGTACTGATTGATGAGCGCTAAAAAACGCGGATATTCCTTTCCGCAATAAAATGCCAGACAGAAATAAAACACCCAGCCCGGAAACGGAACCCAAAAGAACGGAAAAATAGAATCAAGCCCCGATGATGCCGGCGGATGAACGATGGAAAAGTAAGCCAGATAGACGGCGTTGATGATAAACGAAACAGACAGCACCCACACGGGAGATGTGTTGTTCAGCCAGCGGTGCAGCAGCATATGGAGAATGTAAAATTGAAAGATCACAAGAATGAAGTAGCCGATGAAGTTTCCTAAAAACACATTTTCTAAAAATTTACCGATCACTGAAACGAATCCGGCTCCTTCTTCCGCCACGCTTTTCATTAAAATGGCATCCACCGCGGCAATAAACAGAAACGGCACGAAAATGACTTTGCCCCTTTTCTTTAAAAAACCCGCGGGAACGCCTCCCGGGTATGACCTGGCAAGCAGAAATTCCGAAATAAAGATAAACGCCGGCGTGCTGAACATCAACAGGGTCCGAAAAGCATCAACCGTGTGGGCGGCACTGGCTAAGGACTCTTCCTGAATCATCAGTACCATTGAAACTGCGTGAAGCAGAACCACACTTAAACAGGACAGGCAGCGAATTACGAAAATTTCTTTTATCTGCATGCGGCCGCTCCTTTTTCACAAGCGCGCCGGACTTTAGCGTATGCTTGGCGCAGCCATTTTTCCCGCAGCTCGGGTGTGCTCGTTTTGACGACAGAAAAAAGATTCCGCTCGGCTTTTTGAATGCCGCAAAATTGCAGAATGCCTTTTTTCAGCGTAATCCAGTCCGAGTTTTTCCGGAACCACTTTAAGTACCAGCCCGGGGAATCCGCCGTATAAAAGACTTGTGCCGTCTCTGCCCGGAGCAGTCCTTTTACGCGGCCGTTTTCATATGTGTAGGCTTCTCCGGCAACAAGCACTCTGTCAAAAAAGCCTTTCATAATCGCCGGAACGCCTCCCCACCACAGCGGGTAGATGAAAATGAGATGATCCGCTTCTTTCATCAGTTTCCGGTATTTCTTCGTTACAGCGTCCCGGTTCATGTCAGAGCGCTTTTTTTCGCCGCCGTACTTCAGCACGGGATCAAATTGGTCGGCGTATAAGTCAATGACCGTATAGCTTCGGCCGCTGTCCTTTAAAGCCATGACGACGTATTTTACGAGAGCCGCATTGAAACTGTTCTCATCCGGGTTTGCATACACAATCACCGTCTTCATATGTCCCTCCCAGTATTTCTTAATTTTTACAATGATTATATCATGATGTCATATGAATGAGGCAAAGACATGAGAAAGGCTTTTTGATAACCCCTTTCTGCATATTTTCGCTGATTTTGCCGCCGCAGATTCAATTACAAGCATCCGGCACTTCTGCGTTTTTGAGCGGCCGTATGGTATACTAGCTGTCAAATGAATGGGCTTGGAGGACAACATGAGAATTTTAAAGTACGCGATTTTAGGGCTTTTGCGAAAAGGCGAATTGAGCGGATATGATATATCGAGCTATTTTAAGGAAGAGCTCGGCCAGTTTTGGAGCGCAAAGCACAGCCAGATTTATCCGGAATTAAAAAAACTGACGGCTGAGGGATTTATTACGTTTCGCACTGCGATTCAAGGAACAAAGCTTGAGAAAAAAATGTACACGCTGACTGACAAGGGAGAGCTGGAGCTTGCTGCCTGGCTGACGAAAAAAGACCCGATTCCGGAAACGGTGAAGGATGAATTTATGCTGAAGGCTTATTTCATCTCAGCTTTGACGCAGGAAGAAGCGGATGAGCTATTCACCGATCAGCTCGTAAAGCGGCAGGAGAAATTGTCCGATCTGGAAAACAGTTATCAAGAACTGATGACATCGTCCGCGGAGGCGGATTCATTTTCTTCTCCTGATTTCGGCCATTATCTCGTGCTGACAAAAGCGCTTGAGCGGGAACGGAATTATATTTCCTGGCTTGAAGATATTTTGGCTCTCATCAAAAAAGCATAAACAAAACGGGGCGGCTCTGTATCTGCAAGCCGCCTGTTTACGTTCTGAGAACCGCATTGATAAACGAATCAGCCATTAAAATAAGAAAAAGCAGACTGAAATACACAATCGAATAAAAAAACATCCCCTTCGACCATTGCGTGTCATCCGCCGCCTGAAAGCCTTTGATGCTCCGGTACAGCCAGATAGCCCCGAGCAGAAGAGCGGACGCGGTATAAAACGGGCTGACGTCTATATATAGAGGAACGAGCAGCGAAACCGCAGTCAGAACGGCAATATAGCGCAGCATTTTTATTTTTGTGACGCGATTGCCTTTTATAATCGGCAAAAGCGGAATGCCGGCGGCACGATACTCTTCCTTTCGCCTGATTCCGATCGCCCAGAAATGCGGCGGCTGCCACAAAAACATAATCGCGTATAACAAAATCGCGGGCATATCAATGTACCCGGTCAGCGCGCAATAACCGATTAAAGGCGGAGCCGCCCCCGGAAAGCTGCCGACAAATGTGCTCCAGACGGATTGTCTTTTAAACCAAAGCGTATAAACGACGGCATACAGCAAAAATGCAAGCAGGCCAAGAACGGCGGTCAGTACATTAAGCGAAGCAAGCATGATGAATCCGCATGCGCCGAGACATGTGCCGTACAGGATCATGACCGGCGGCGGTATTCTCCCCGTGACGCTTGCGCGGGTCCGGGTTCGCGCCATTTTTGCGTCCATGCCGCGGTCAAAGAAGTTATTAAAAACAGTGCTTGATGCCATGACCAACGCCGTTCCGATCATAGCAACCGTCATGGCGGCAAATATACCGGGCCCTCCGACCGTCCTTTCCGACTGAAGCCATGCGATCCAAAATCCGCCCAATGCGGCGAGTGAATTTGAGATGATAATCCCCGGTTTGGCAAGAATGATAAAGTCCTTGACCGTCACCCGGTTTCCGTTATGCTTCATAGACTGTTCCGTCTGTGCTGCATTTGAATTCATTTGTTCAGGTTCTCCTTTTTCGGCTTATCATATCAGGAAGAATCAGGAAGAACAATTTATTTTGGACATTTTTCACATAATTGTAAATTGTATATGAAAAGCCGCATCTTGTGACCGGATGCGGCTTTTGCCTTTTTCTATTCAAATTCTGCCCATACAACACCCTGATCCGCCGAACGGACACAATTTTCAATCCAGCGGATGCCCTGAGCTCGGGCCGGCGATGGCGGGCTCCATGCGTCATTTTTGCGCCTCACTGAGATGTTCGCTCTCTTCAGTCACAGACGTTCTTTCCCGAGCCTTTTCAAGAAAAACTTCAGAAAAATAAAAACCTTGCCGATTAGACGGCAAGGTTTGTTTCTTACAGTGTAAATGCGATATCCGCCCCTGATACAGGGTCTTTGACGAATACGCCCTCTTCTTTTTCTTCGGTCTCAAAGCCGGCATCGTTCAGCGCTTTTGTCACACGTGACAGCTCTTTTTGATGCGGGAGCACGATGGTGTAATAATCCAGCCCGCTTGCGTTTCCCGGTTTCGGCGGCGCATGTTTTCCGGCCCATATATTCAGACCGATGTGATGGTGATACCCTCCCGCCGAAACAAACAGAGCAGACATGCCCGCGTAATTGCCGACAATGTCAAAACCAAGAATATCGGTGTAAAACGCTTTGGCTTCCTGTAAGTCCGTCACATGAAGATGGATGTGGCCGATAACAGTTCCTTCTGGGAGACGGCTTTTCCGTTCGGCTCCGGCTTCTTCCAAAAGCCCGTCCACATCGACGGGCGCCGTTTGCATGACATAATTGTCCTCTGCATCCCGGCGCCACGTGCTGCGGGGACGATCGGCGTATATTTCAATACCGTTGCCGTCCGGATCAGACAGGTAAAGGGCCTCACTGACCGCGTGATCCCCCTGACCGAGCGCGATGCCGTTTTCAATCAGCCTGGCCAATGCGATGCCGAGTTCTTTCCGGTCAGGCAGAAGTATCGCGAAATGGTAAAGGCCGGTGACAGACCGCTCCGGCAGAACGACGGCGCTTGGATTTTCTTCAAGCACCAGCAGGACGCGTTTTCCGTCTGCTGACAGTCTTGCTGAACGATCTGTCTGTGAGATGACTTGAAGGCCGATTACATTCCGGTAAAAGCCGAGCGAGCGTTCCATATTTTTAATGGTCAATTTGACATAGCCGATTGCCGTATCTTGATGAATACCGGTCATTTGAACGCCTTCTTTCTTATGCTGAAAAAGTTTCGCCCTTTTTTGATTTGAAAAGGAGCTGATCCAATGAAAGCAGACGGCTTCCTGAAAGCGCTAAGTGAATTGACGCAACCAGTAAGATGAAATCAAATTCCGATCCGCCCATAAATGGTGAGGAAAGCTTCGCCGTGAAGATGGCGCCGACTAATGTGACGGCAAACAGAACGCCGATAATGCGCGTTGCCAAACCGAAAAAGATTAAAACCCCGCCGACAAGCTCAATCGTTGCGATGACATAGACCATAAAGGCCGGAATCCCGATGCTCTGGAAAAATTGCGCAGTTCCTTCCAACCCTTGAAACTTGGATAAACCGTGAACAAAAAAGATAATACCTGTTACAACCCTTAAAAGCAGTGTTCCTGTTTCGAATGATTTATTCATAAAATCCTCCTTGAAAATTATTATCACTTACTTTATGTAAGCTAGTATATATACATAACTTATTTACGTCAAGTAATTTTGTTACATTTAACGAAAATAACTTAAAAGTACTATTTGCCTTCGCAAAAAAAGACCCCCGCACTCAGTCGGAGGTCTTTTTCCCTATCTATGATTCCCGGAACTGGCTTTCATATAATTCCCGGTAAAACCCGTTCTGGCTGAGAAGTTCGGCATGGGTTCCTTTTTCAGCCATTTCGCCGTCTTTCAGCACAAGAATCTGATCGGCTTTTTGAATCGTGTTCAGCCTGTGAGCGATGATGACGCTTGTTCTGCCCGCCATTAAACGGCCGAGCGCTTCTTGTATTTTCACTTCCGTCACCGTATCAATGTTGCTCGTCGCTTCATCCAAGATGAGCAGCACCGGGTCCGCCAGCACAGCTCTCGCGATGGAAATGAGCTGTTTTTGTCCTTGGCTGATGCCCGCGCCGTTTTGGGTAAGAACGGTATCGTAGCCTTTCGGGAGCCGTTCGATGAATCCGTGGGCATTGGCGGCTTTTGCGGCTGCCTCCACCTCTTGATCAGATGCGTCCAGACGGCCGTAACGGATATTTTCCCTGATGGTGCCCTGAAAGAGAAAGGAATCCTGCAGGACAAACCCCATGTTTTTTCTCAGACTGGATCTCGTCAGTTTTTTGATGTCCGTTCCGTCGATGAGGATTTTTCCGTTATTCGGCTCGTAAAAACGGGCGATCAGGCTCGTAACGGTTGTTTTACCCGCTCCGGTCGGTCCGACGAAGGCGATTGACTGTCCTTTCGGAACGCTGAAGGACAGGTGTTTTAAGATCGGGCTGTCTTCCTGATAGCCGAAGGAGACATCTCGGAATTCAATCTCTCCCGTTTTGATCGGCTGGTACAGCGCATGCTCTTCATCTTCCCGCTCCTCTTTTTCATCCAGCACGTCAAACACCCGCTCAGCCCCGGCGATGGCCGATAACATCGTATTGAACTGATTGGCTAAATCATTTAAAGGGCGCGTGAACTGCCGCGAGTATTCGGCGAATACGACGATAGATCCGATCGAGATCCATCCCTTTAGCGCAAACAGCCCGCCGACCGCCGCTATAATCGTAAAGCTTAAATTGTTTAAAGAGTTCATGACTTTCGGAATGAATCCCGAAATTGTCTGCGCCCAAAACCCCGATGATTGTAACGCCGCGTTTTTTTCTAAAAATTGTTCCATGACGCGGTCTTCCCTCGAGTAGGCTTTAATGACCTTCGCCCCTGATATCGACTCTTCAATAAAACCGTTCAGCTCGCCGAGGTTTTTCTGCTGCTGCTTAAACAGGAGTCCCGTCCGGTTGGTGATCCATTTAATGCTCAAAAGCATGATCGGAATAATCAAAAGCGTGATCAATGTTAAAAGCGGACTCATGTACAGCATGACGGAGATTGTGCCGACGAATGTAATGACGCTCGACAGCACTTGAATGACGGATGTATTTAAAGTGGAGCTGACATTTTCGATATCATTGGTGACCCGGCTCATTAAGTCCCCGAGCCGCTGTTTATCAAAAAACGGAATCGGCAGCTCATGGAGATGGGTAAACAACTCGCTCCGCATTTTAAACACGGTGCTTTGCGAGATATTGATCATCCAATAGTTTTGAAACCATAAGGACAATGATTGCACGAGGTAAATCCCAAACAGGATGAACAGCACCCCCGCCAATCCATCTGTCGTCTGTCCGACGATAAAATGATCAATCGCTTTCCCGATGACGAACGGTCCGAGCAGGCCGAATATGGCGCTTATGACTACCATGATGATCACAAGGGTTAAAAGCCCTTTTTTCTCGGCTACATAAGACCAGATTCTGCGGCCTTTTGTATCTTTTGCTTTCGCGCGTTTTCTGCCGCCTTCATTTGATTTGAGCGGTATTTTCGGATATCGGAAAGGTTTACGAATGTCTTTTTGCATTGTCAGCTCCCTCCTTTCCGAATTGTGATTCATAAATCTGCCGGTACAGATGAGACTGTGCCATCAGCTCTTTGTGCGTGCCTTTGGCCAGCAGTTCGCCGTCTTCAAACAATAAGATGGTGTCAGCCTTCATCGCGGTCGTTATTTTCTGCGTAATAATCAGTGTCGTGCATTCATAGGATCGGATCGCTTGTAAAAGCTTCGCTTCCGTTTGAAGATCAAGCGCGCTCGTACTGTCATCTAACAGCAGGAGGGACGGCTTTCTGATAAAAGCGCGCGCGATGGAAATCCGCTGCTTCTGCCCGCCTGACAAATTGACGCCCCGCTGTCCCAGCACCGTGTCGTATCCGTTTGACAGCTTCATAATTGTTTCATGGATTTGCGCGTCTTTGGCCGCTTCCATTACTTCATCTAGTGAAGCATCCTCCCGCCCCCAGGCGATATTTTCACGGATGGTTCCCGAAAACAGAAGCACTTCCTGCGGAACATAGCCGATTTCCCTGCGCAGCCCGCAAGCGGAGAATTCACCGATCGGTTTGCCGTCTATGAAAATACTGCCCGAATCAGCCGTGTACAGGCGCGGAATCAGCTGAAAAAGCGTTGATTTCCCTGAGCCTGTCGCGCCCATAATGGCAACCGTTTCTTTCGGGCTGGCAGAAAAGGACACGTGATGCAGTGCGTCTTTTTCCATGCCCGGATAGCGGAAGGACACTTCGCGAAACTCAATCCCGCCTGCAAGCGCCCGTACCGGGTCCTGCCCCGTTCCCTCGCCGCCTTCTGTTTCCAGCACCTCGCCGATTCTTTCTCCGGAAGCCTTTGCCCGGGAAAATACCATGATGAGAAAAGGAAGGACGGACAGCGCGCCTGTAATCCGCGTCGCATAGTTAATGACGGAAACGACATCGCCGACCTGCGCTCCGCCCTGAGCAATGCTTTTGGCGCCGAACCATAAGATAAACAAAATGCAAATGTTCATCAGCAGCATTAAAATCGGCATCGCCGCTTCCACGAGACGAAAAGCGGAGACCGTTTTTTCCATCAGCTTCGTATTCGATTTCAAAAAACGTTTCACTTCGTGGTTTGCACGGAGTAGCGCTTTAATCAGTTTGATCGCCGTCAGGTTTTCCTGCATGATCATGTTGACCTGATCAAGCCGCTTTTGCACAGACCGAAACAGCGCGCCGCCTCGTTTCAGCACCCACAGCAAAAACAAAAGCAAAATCGGCACCGTGATCAGCAGAAAAAACCCGAGTTTCGCATTGACGGTCAGCGAGAGAATAATGCCGCCCGCGATCATTAACGGCGCACGAAGCATAAACCGGAGACTCATGAAAAGCATATTTTGGACCTGTGTCACATCGTTTGTCAGCCGGGTGATAAACGATGTGGATGAGAATTGCGCAAACGTCGAATAAGAGAAGGATTGAATTTTTTGAAAAAGCCCCTTTCGCGTATCATACGCATAGCTCTGGCTGATGTGGGCGGAGTAGAATGAATTTAAAATGCCCGATGCGAATGAAACAGCGGTCAGTCCGATCATCACGCCGCCCCACAGCCAAACCGTACCGAGATCCTGCTTTAAAATTCCTTCGTCAATGATTTTCCCGATCAGCAGGGGCTGTATCAGCTCTACCGCAAGCTCGATGAGCATGAAAAACAGAGCGATTCCCGCCAAAAGAGAATACGGTTTTACATATGATAAAGCCTTTGACATGTGTAAGCCTCCAAATCCTTTGTTCAATATTATTATTTTATGCCTTTCCGGCAAATGAATAAAGAAATTTGGTGTGCCGTTTTTTCAATAATCTGCGAAAAAGATAAAACCTTCCCGGGGAGGGAAGGTTTTGACCTTATAGATCCAATTGCTGTTCAATGAGCTCCCGCATTTGCGGAACGCCTAATCCGACAATGACCTGAAGCGCCCTGCCTTTTCTGACGACCCCGTGGGCTCCCAGCTCTCTGAAATCGGCGTCACTTTTGACCTTTGATTCATCAGCGACAGTGACGCGGAGACGGGTGGCGCAGTTGGTGACCTCCGTAATATTGTCCTTTCCGCCCAGCGCTTCAATATACAAAGCGGCTGTATCCCGCTGTGTTTCGTCTGCCGCCGCTGTTTCTTTTGAAGCCTGCTTCCGTTCTCTGTACTCCTTTTTCGAATAGAGCTTTGTTTCCTGCCCTTCCTCTTTTTCTCTGCCCGGTGTGGCGATGTTGAATTTGAGAATGAGGAAACGGAAGACGAAAAAGTAAACAGCGGTAAAACACAACCCGATGATGATCTGGTATACATACGTCAAGCCGTGGCTTGACGCCAGCGGGATCCAGTTCAAGGTCGCAGCTTCGATCAAACCGCCTCCCATATTTCCGACGACGCCGGCCATATACATGACGGTTGCCATGGAAGCGGCAAGCAAAGCATGAACCGCAAATAAAAACGGCGAGATAAAAAGGAATGTAAATTCAATCGGCTCTGTAATTCCCGCGACAATGGACGTCAAGGTGACCGGGATCAATAGGCCGGCGACGATTTTTTTCTTTTCCTTTGAAGCCGTGGCGTAAAAAGCGAGCGCGATTCCCGGAATGCCGAAGATTTTCGAGTTTCCGTGAAGCGCGAAGCCCCCCTGCGGGAACAATTCTTTCAGCGGTTTGACGCTTTGAGAGTATTCCCCGAGATGCTGGGCCCAATAGGTGACGATACCGCCTTCAGCCACAGCCGGACCGTAAATAAACGGCGAGTAAATAAAATGATGCAGGCCGGTCGGAATTAAAATCCGCTCCAGGAATGTGTAAATCCACACGCCGATCGCCCCGGAAGAAACGAGAAAACTTTGCAGCGAGCCGATTCCGGACTGAACCATCGGCCATACGTATGCCACCGCAAGTGAAATCGGTATCATAATGAAGAAAGAAATGATAACGATGTATGAAGATCCTTGAAAAATCCCCAGAAAATCCGGCAGTTTTTTATCAAAATAACGATTGTGCAAATACACGACAATAGATGAAATAAAGATGGCGCCGATAATATTCGTATCAAGCGTTTTGATTCCGGCGATCATCGTCAGCCCGCTCGTTCCGCCGGCTTCCTGAGTCATATCGACGTGAAAAGCCCCGCCCCAAACCGTCAGAATCGCATTGATAAAGTAATTGAATGTCAGATAAACTGTAAGCGCTTCCAAACAAGCTCGCGCCTGCGCTTTTTTCGCTAAAGCGACAGGTATGCCGATCGCAAACAGGAGCGGCATTTGATTAAAGACGGTCCAGCCGCCCTGTTCAATGACGTACCAGCATTGATACCAAAGCCCGTCAGGATCAGCCAGCGGCCCCATCAGCGTTTTATTTTTAAACAGCGTACTCAGACCGACAATAATACCGGAAAATGCAAATAATAAAACAGGCACAAACATCGCGCTGCCGAAGCGCTGGACTTTTTGCATCATTTCACGTGACCTCCCGCTATTTATCAAAATTTTCAAGCTCTTTATAATCAACATATGCACGGAATAACGCTTCGCCCACCAGAAAAAACGGGGCAAATGCGACGATTTCCGTTTTATCGCTTAACGTCACCGGCTTGCTGGTCGCATAAAGATTATACGGCGTCGTTTGCGCCAGTACGTTGTTTTTCAGATTGGTGATTGAAATAAACGGAACTCCCTTTGCGGACAGGGTTCTTACCTGCGGAATTAATTCGGGTGTTTCGCCTGATAAAGAAATAATGATGAATACGTCATCAACCTTAAAATCATCACACATGATATTAAACTCTGTGATGTCCTGAATTAAAATCAGATACTTCCGCCGGGATACAAACATCCGCTGCAGCTCACGGGCGCACACCCTCTGAGCCGTCCCCGATCCGTAAACGAAAATCCGTTTTGCTTCATCTATCAGCCGGCACATCTCCGTCATATCTTTTGACTTCACATATTTTACATTGGCTTCAATATCATCCAGCAGCTTTTCAAACGTCATATTCTCGCCCTCTTCAGGCTGATCCTCCCATTTCAGAAAAACCCGGAATTCACTGTAGCCGCTGAAGCCCAGTTTTTGGGCGAGCCGCAGGATGGAAGACCGAGAGACATTGCAGGCTTTCGCCATGTCATTGATACCGAGATGGTAGCACGTATGTTTATGATTCAATATATATTTTAAAATATAAAAATCGTTGTCATTTAATTTCGCGTAATGCTGGTTAACCAGTTCTTCAAGACTCATCCCAAAAATCCCCCCGTTTTCTTTCTATTATATAGAATAACAGATAAAGAAAACGGGGAAGATTGTCATCAGGAAATAGGAGACGGACTCACATCAAGCTCAGGCCAGTAGTCCTTATTAGCCTCCATCAGATCTTCAAGAATCAGTCTTGCCACACGGGCATTCGGCACTGTTTTTGACAGGATCAGCGCCTGCCACAGCTTTTGAAATGACCGCTCTTCCCACGCTTCAGCCGTCAGTTTTTCGACAGACACCTGCTGTTCCATCAGGCCTTTTTGAAATTGCGGTATATTCCCGACTGAGAGGGGTTCCGGTCCGTTTGAGCCTACGAGACAAGGAATCTCAACCATAGCTGATGGATCAAAGTTTGCGATCGCGCCGTTATTTTCAACGATTAACAGCATTCTCTCCCCGGTGTTGTAAGCGATGGCCCGGGCAAGGTCGACGATATATGAAGCATGATCATCAATTTTAATTTCACTGTTCTCCGATGATTGTTCGCGCGTAATCATATCGCATTGGCTGAAAATGAAAGCTTCGCGCCCTTCCATAACTTCATTGGCTCTCGTATGGTTCGGGTTTGATTTTTTCACCATATCATCCGGGAATAAGTAATATTGCAGATATGTGTTCGGGAGCGTATCCGGATCAGCCGCCTGTACGTCGCGCGCTTTTTTGAATGTGTCATTCCAGCTTGCTTCAGTCTGTTCGGCCTCCGTCTTCGGAACGTAGCCGTATTCACGGACATGCTCTTTCAGCTTCGGCATTAAATCATTGCCATGCCGGTCTGTGATGGACGTCCACCAGCCAAAGTGGTTTAAGCCGTAGTAACGGACGTTCATTTCTTTTCGTGAAGATAATCCGAGGATGTTCGCCATGCGATCCTCAATTCCGACCGGCATGTCGCAGATGTTCAATATTTTTGAATTCGGTCTGAGGCGTCGTGTAGCTTCAGCCACGATCGCCGCCGGATTGGAGTAATTCAGCATCCATGCGTCAGGCGAGTACGTTTCCATATAATCAAGAATCTCCAGAACACCGCCGATAGAGCGCATGCCGTATGCGATTCCGCCCGGCCCGCATGTTTCCTGGCCGACCACGCCGTACTTCAGCGGGATTTGTTCATCAAGCGCGCGCATCGCATATTTTCCGACGCGGATATGCGCCATGACGAAGTCAACATCCGTAAAAGCCGTCTCTGGGTCATCAGTCGCCAAAAATTCAATGTCCGGCGCTTTTTCTTTTATGAATACCTCACACGCACCCGCAATCCGCTCCTGCCTTTCTTTATCATTGTCATAAAGTTTCAGCTTTCTGATCGGAAACTCTTCCAGGTGATTCAAAAGCATTAATACAATTCCGGGGGTAAATGTGCTGCCGCCGCCTGCAATAACGATTGAGAATGATTTGTCTGTCATGTGAAGCCCTCCTCTGATAACGTTTACATTTCATTTATATCATGAGAAGGTCCGATCTGTACCGGGTTTGGAGGAGTTAGATCATTTAATCATTTTTAGTTATTTTTCTCAAAAAGCGGGAAAGTTCCCACAGGTACGAAAGAGGCCTGCTGTCATCAGCAGACCCATTCTCAAAAATGCTCTTGTAAATCAGAAAGCAGCACTTCCTGCTCAAATTGAGGATTTCCGATCGGAAAAATCCTGGCTGTTTCCTTGTCTTCGTTGACATGCTGAATATAAATCGGAACTCCTTCATACGTCACATACGCCATGGCGGCGGATTCCGAAATGTCTTTCGCACGCTGTGTATTCACGTCTCAAACCTCCTTTAGACCTCACACATAACGTGTCCGGCCGCCAAGAGAAGTATGCTTGTTTCTTACAATTGTCCGGCGGTAAGTTTGAATTTTTTGAGGCGTTTGTAAAACGTGCTCCGCGGGATTCCGGCCATTTTGGCGGCCAGCGTGACATTCCCCTTCGCCGATTCAAGCGCGTTTACGATGATGTTTTTCTGAATGTGCTCCCGGATGGAGACGGGGGACGCTTCTTCCTGTTCATAAGACTCGGCCGCCTCTTTAAGACCTGACGCTTCAAGCAGGGCTGCGATGGGGCGTTCTGACAGCCGTCCGTCCGGGAACATGACGGAAAGACGTTCAAATACATTAAACAATTCCCTGATATTCCCCGGCCATTTCCGGCTCTTTAATAGGTCTAAAAAGTCATCAGGAAGCTCCCCGCGCCAGCCGTGATTTCGCTGAAATTCAAGGAAGAGGCCGGGAATGTCTTCGGTGCGTTCTCTTAATGGAGGGAGATGGATCGGACAGACGTGAAGCCGGTAAAATAAATCTTCTCTCAGCTTTTTGCATTCGACAAGCTGTCTCAGATCAGTGTGGGTGGCAGTGATGATTCTGATGTCAACGGGAATCTCTTTTGTCCCGCCGACCGGGGTGACTTTCCGTTCCTGCAGCACCCGTAACAGAGCGACCTGCATGGAGTGTGATATTTCTCCGATTTCATCGAGGAAAAGCGTGCCTTTATCGGCTTTTTGCAAAGCGCCGTTATGTCCTTTCCGTTTGGCCCCGGTGAAGGCGCCTTCCGAGTAGCCGAACAGTTCGCTTTCAATCAGCTTTTCGGGGACCGCTCCGCAATTGACGGCGATAAACGGGCCGTTTTTCCTGGAGCTGTTGTTATGAATCGCCCGGGCGGCAACCTCCTTTCCCGTCCCGGTTTCTCCCGTAAGACAAACGGTTGCGTCCGTTCGGGCGACAAGCTCCAGCTGCTGAAGCATATGTCGGGATGACGGGCTTTTGCCTGCCGCACCATGGAATATAAAAGACGGCTTTTCTTCTCGTTTGGATAAGTAAATGCACGAGAAGCCGTTCTCCTCCCGCTTCGCCTGCTTGATGTGAAAGCCCTGTTCCTCAAGCTCGCGCAGCGTATGTCCGGTAAAATGCTGAACGGGACGGCTTGCAGCGATAACCCTGCTCATTTCATTGCAAAGCACGATCGGATCGTGTGACCGGGTCAGCCCGGCGAATTTGCTGATCATGTCAAGTTCTGTCATTTTGATCTTTAGGGCAAGCTCCCGTTCCGCCGTATAAGCGATGGAGGAGGCAATTCCGAGCATAAAAGGCTGAGCGCGGGCGGCGGGGCAGGAAATATCAATGACACCCGCCAGCCGCCCGTCTTCATAACGGATGGGCGCGGCGGAACAGCTCCAGTGATGAGAAGCGAGTGAATAATGTTCAGAGCCGTGTATCATGACCGGCTCATTTGTATAAAGAGCCGTCCCGATCGCATTCGTGCCGACGGCCGTTTCCGTCCAGCGGGCGCCTTTTAAGAAATTGATGCGGTTCGCTTCATGAATGGTGCGCGGGTGGCCGTCAACTGAATGGACAACGCCGTCTGAATCAATCAGGAGGACCATCATTTCCATTTCCCGCATTGCCGTTTTCATTCTTTCTGCATGAGGCATTGAGGCTGCTAAAAATAACGCATGCTTCTCGGCCTGCCTTTCTAAATGATCTGCCGGCATTACATTCGGCCCCTTTTCGAGATAAGGGTTGACGTCGGCTTTTTTGCAGCGGTGCCATGAGGCAGCCACCCGCTTCTGAATACGGGATTCATCGAGCACGCCTTCTTTCACAAAGCGCTTCCAGGTTTTAAAATCATTCCGAATGACATTCATTGTATTCGCTCCCCCCTGTTCAGACCATCTTTTCATATATTGTAGGGGAAAAATAAAGCGCTTTCAATGAAAAATACCCCTTCTCATCTGAGAAAGGGTATTCCGGTTATACGGAATGCACCGCAAGTCCGGTGACATTCAGCAGGGCTTCCTGAAGCGTTTCTGACAGAGTCGGATGCGCCGCGATAAAGTGCTCCGACATATCCGCCGTCATTTCACCGTTCATCATCATGACCGCCTGACCGATCAATTCCGTCACGTCCGGCCCGATCATTGACACGCCGACGATTTCTCCGAATTCCGGTTCGGCAATGATTTTCATTTTGCCGCCATGCTGATGTTTAATTAACGCTTTTCCGTTAGCAGAAAATGAGCATTCTCCGATTTTTACATCTCCGTATGTCTCTCTCGCCTGTGTTTCCGTCAGCCCGACAGCGGCCATTTCCGGTGATGTATAAATACAGCGGGGCACCGCCCGCATATTGACTTTGCTGTCCTTTCCCGAGGCATGCGCGGCGGCTGTGATTCCTTCATGAATGGCGGCATGCGCGAGCTGCATTCCTCCGGCCGCATCGCCGCATGCGTATATATGAGGCACATTGGTCTGCATATGGTCATTGACTTCAATGCCGCGCGGAGAATAGCGGATGCCGGCCTGCTCCAGATTCAGCTCTTGCAAACGCGGTTTTCTCCCGATTGCAACCAAAACGTGATCAGCCTGAGCCTCAATTTCTTTGCCGTCTTTTGTCCACACGGCGGTTTTCCTTTCTTTGTCAATCCGTTGAAGGACGGCTTTTGTCTGAATATCAGCCCCGCTGTCTCTTAAAGAGTCTTCGAAAACGGCAGCGATTTCCCCGTCTTCTGCCGGGAGCAGCCGGTCAGCCGATTCAATCACCGTCACTTTCGTTTTAAACCGGCTGAATAAAGAGGCAAATTCACAGCCGATCACACCTCCCCCGACAATAAGCAGGGAAGAAGGGATTTTCTGTAAAGAAAGCGCGTCTTTGCTGTCGATCACCCAATCGCCGTCAAATGGGGCAAACGGCAGCTCCGCCGGTTCAGATCCGGATGCAATCAATATCCGATCCGCTTCCAGAATGTCTTTTGCGCCTCCTTCTCCTTTAACAAGCAATGTCTGCTCTGTGAGAAATGAAGCTGTCCCGCTGATGACTTTAATCTGATTTGCTTTCATTAAGTATTGAATTCCCTGCACGAGCTGGCTGACGATTTGCCGTTTGCGCCCCTGCATGCGGGCCCAATTGAGTGTAATGTTTTGCGGCAGTTCGATGCCGAATGTATCTGCGTGCCTGATTTTATCAAGCACATTCGCGCTTTCCAAAAGCGACTTTGTCGGGATGCATCCCTCATTGAGACAAGTGCCTCCGAGCGGCCCTTTGTCGATCAGAACGACTTCTTCTCCCCTCCGCGCGGCAGTCACGGCAGCTGCATATCCGGCAGGCCCGCCGCCGATAATGGCTAGTGTCAATCTCTTCACCCTCTCTATAAAATCAATCCGGCCGGCTCTTCAAGCAGCGCTTTGACCGTTTTCAGGAAGTCCGCAGCCGGTGCGCCGTCACATACTCTGTGATCAAAGGTAAGGCTCAGCGGCAGCATGGTGCTTTTGACAAGCTCATCTCCTTTAAACGCAGGCGTTTCATAGCTTGCGCCTACTCCGAGAATACCGGCTTCAGGCGGATTAAGAATCGGGGTGAAATGCTCAATTCCGTAACCCCCGAGATTTGTAATAGAAAATGTCGATCCGTGCAGATCATCTCCGGAAGCATTGCCTTCCCGCGCCCGGCGTGCCGATGTGCTGATGTGATCCGCAAGCTCAAGGAATGAAAGCTTTTCCGCATCCCGGATCACCGGCACGACGAGACCGTTTTCAAGAGAAACCGCCATCCCGAGGTGGACATATGGATAGGTGATGATCCGCTCCTCTTGATAAGAGCTGTTCAGCTCAGGATGCTGTTTCAGCGCAAGCACCGCAGCCCGGGATACGAAATGTGTGACCGTCAGTTTAACACCGCTCCGCTTTTTCGCGCTGTCGGCGAGCTGCTGCTGCCATTTTACAAGCTCCGTAATGTCCGCTTTCATCGTCAGCGTCAGCTGGGCGCTGTTTTGCAGGCTTTTGTGCATTCGGTCTGCAATCACTTTTCTCATCGCTGAAGCCGTTTTTCCCTCCGGCTGTGCCGTCTGAACCGAAGACTGCGGTTCAGGTTCCGTCTTCATTGCCTTGATGACGTCAGCTTTTACGATTCTGCCTCCGGGCCCCGTCCCGTTCAGCGTATCAACTTTCAACCCGGCTTTCTCCGCCATTTTTCGGGCAACGGGAGATATTTTCACGCGGTGTTTACGCTTTTGCACGGCTTTGGGAGCAGGAATATGTTCAGATTCAGGTTCAGATTGCGGTTTCCCTGCATTTTCAGGAGCCGGCGCCTCCTTCTCCCGCACTTCTTCGCCGTTTTCCCCGATATAACAGATGGGCGTTCCCGGCGGGACTCCTTCTCCCTCTTTGACTTTAATGTGAAGAAGCGTGCCGCTTTCAGGCGCTTCTATTTCCATTTCTATTTTTTCCGAGTTGATGCTGGCGATGCTTTCTCCCTTTTCAACCGGGTCGCCGACTTTTTTATTCCAGACGGATACTTCACCTTGCTTCATCGCCATTCCCAGCTTCGGCATTACTACTTTTACAGCCATTCTATATCCCTCCTTTAATTCATTGCCGGCTCGCCAAGCAATTCAAGCGTGACGCTGACAATTTTATCTGGTGTCGGCAAATATTGATCTTCAAGCACCGGCGAAAACGGCACCGGTGTATGCGGCGCTGTAATCCGCTTAATCGGCGCATCAAGCAAATCAAAGCCCTTATCGGCGACAATCGCAGCAATATCCGTGGCGATGCTGCAGCGCGGATTGGCTTCGTCAATGATGATCAGCCGGTTTGTTTTTTCTAACGATGTGAAAATCGCTTCCTCATCTAAAGGAGACAGACTCCGGGGATCAAGCACCTCGGCGTCGATGCCTTTCTCAGAAAGCTGTGCAGCCGCTTCAAGCGCGGTGTTGACCTGCTTGCCAACCGCAAACAGCGTGATGTCGCTGCCTTCGCGTTTGATATCCGCTTTTCCGAGCGGAATTGTATAATAATCTTCCGGCACCTCGCCCTTCATGTTGTAGGACGTTTTGTCTTCAAAAAAGAATACCGGATCATTGTCTTCTATTGCCGAAAGCAGCAAACCTTTGGCGTCATATGGATTGGACGGCACAACCGTCTTCAGACCCGGGATGCTGGTGAACAGGCCATACAGCGCCTGCGAATGCTGAGCGGCTGCCCGGAACCCGGCTCCGTATGTGGTGCGGACGGTGATCGGCACTTGCGCTTTACCGCCGAACATATAGCGGAATTTCGCCCCTTGGTTGATCACTTGGTCAAAGCACGTTCCGATAAAATCGTTAAACATCAGTTCCGCAATCGGTCTCAGCCCCGTGGATGCCGCAGCCATGGCCGCACCCATGTAGCCCGCCTCAGAAATCGGTGTGTCCAGCACTCGGCTGCGCCCGAATTCCTGTACAAGCCCCTTTGTGACCCCGAGTACACCGCCCCATGCTTCATCATCCTGCAAATGATCGACCGCCGCTCCCCCGGCGACATCTTCACCGATTACAAGCACATTGTCGTCTTTTCTCATCGCAAGCTTCATTGCTTCATTGATCGCGTCCGACATGCTTATGACTCTCGCCATCTCACATTCCCCCTTTTTCATATGACACGTAGACGTCTGTCAACAGCTCCGACTCTTTCGGATATGGACTCTTGTCGCTGAACGAGACGGCTTTTTCAATCGATTCGCTGACACGCTGTTCGATGTCTGACAGTTTATTTGCATCTGTTTCTTTTAGAAGATAGTCTTTAAAGCCTTGAATGGCATCCTTTTCTTCAAGATGCTCAGTCTTTTCATCCTTTGTTTTATAAGTTTGGGCATCTCCTTCGAAATGTCCGTAGTTTCTGTAAGTCATACATTCAATCAAAGACGGGCCTCCGCCGTTTCTTGCTCTTTCTATCGCTTCCCCGGCTGCCTGATAAACTGCTAAAATATCTTTTCCGTCCACCGTGACCCCTGGCATGTTGTAGGCAGCCGCCCGATCGGCGATTGAATCACAGGCTGACGCGTACTCAAATGTGGTGGCTTCGCCGTAGCCGTTGTTTTCGGCGATGAACACGACAGGAAGGTTCCATACTGCCGCTAAGTTCAGCCCTTCATGGAAGGTCCCTTGGTTATTGGCTCCGTCTCCAAAGAAGCAAACGCTTACATTTTTAGTTTGTTTATATTTAGCCGTGAGCGCTGATCCGCATGCGAGCGTAAAGCCGCCCCCGACGATTCCATTTGCGCCTAACATGCCTTTATCAAGATCCGCAATGTGCATAGAACCGCCTTTTCCTTTACACAGTCCGGTCGCTTTTCCGAATATTTCCGCCATCATGCCGTCCAGATCACAGCCTTTGGCGATACAATGGCCATGTCCCCTGTGCGTGCTTGTAATGCTGTCGCCATCATCTAAATGAGCGCACACGCCTGCAGCTACCGCTTCTTCACCGGCATACAAATGGACGAATCCGGGAAGCACTCCTTGCGCGAACAGTTCATGCACTTTGTCTTCAAAGCCCCTGATTTCCAGCATCTTTTGGTACATCCACAGCGCTTTCTCCTCAGTTAATGACAAGCCTTCTCGTTTTAACAATTCCATTTTGTGCGCCTCCTTCTATTTAGGGTTCACATATATAAATGCAAGAAGTGTGCCAGCCTTTGGAGCCCGGAAAATGAATGTTTTTATTTTTACACCGGAGACAGTTTGAGACAGGTGTCTCATTTTGTCTCGATCTGTTCTCTTTGTCTCGTTTTATGGCATACAAAAAAGACCGGGCATCACCCTGTCTTTGACAATGATCGACGTATTTATTTCCTCGGAAATCTTTTAACTGCTTCATTCTTCTGCATACAGTCTATCGCGGCGTTTGAGTGGTTATACTCTTTTTTCATATCCGCGTGCTTGCAGTTCATGCTTTTCTTCAACAGCCCGATTCAGCGCTTGAAGCATGTAGCCAATGCCTTTATACGATGACAAAGGCCAGGTGATATGCTGATGCTCTCCGATGACGGCGTTTAGGACGCTTCGGTATTTTTTCCCGCCAAGCATGACAAGCTCTTCGATGTCGGAAAAGCCTTTTTCATGAAATTGACGGCGCAGCTCGTCCGCTGCCATGATCTCCGGATGACCGGTTCCAAAAGTGACATCGTAATTTCCTGGAACAATATCATCCGGACGAAGGAATCCGTGCTTCGCCGACAAAATCACCCACTCATCGAAAAATGCTTTCGCATATTGCTCGCACGCCTGGTGAAACGGGCTGAGATAAGCGTCTTCCGCCCTTACCGGCCCTGTATCTGAATGGACATCCCAAATTTTTTTCTTGCCGCAGGGGATGATGCACAGTCGTTTCATTTTTCTCTCCCCCTTTATGATGTATCTCCTATCAATGTACCATTATTCGTTTATTTCTGCATGACGGATATGTCTCGGTAAAAGCTGCACACAAAAAGACCCGGAATTCAAACCGAACTCCGGGCCGGATGAAGAGTTGTTTATGTCACTCTTGCTCCATCCCATCAAGATACTTTCTCTCAAAGTCATCGAGCAATGCACGCACTTCATCTGTTGACTTTGTATTCATGCATTGATTTCTTAATTCACTTGCTCCCCGGAATCCGCGGAGATATATCTTGAAAAAGCGAGGGAGCGGTTTATATGCTCGAGCTTCTGCTTTTGAATATTCATCATGAAGATCCAGATGCAATCTCAAAAGATCAAGCAATTCCTTACTGCTATGCTCTCTCGGCTCCTTTTCAAAGGCAAATGGATTAGTAAAAATGCCTCGTCCAATCATAATCCCGTCAACACCGTATTGTTCAGCGAGTTTCAAGCCGGTTTCACGGTCAGGAATATCCCCATTGATCGTCAAAAGGGTATCCGGCGCTATCTCATCACGAAGTTTCTTGATTTCCGGGATGAGCTCCCAATGCGCATCTACTTTACTCATTTCCGCTCTTGTACGCAGATGAATGGAAAGATTCGCAATGTCTTGTTTCAGTATGTGTGTCAGCCAGCCTCGCCATTCGTCTATATCCGTGTAGCCGAGTCTGGTCTTCACACTTACCGGCAGACCCCCTGCTTTCGCCGCCTGTATTAATTCGGCTGCAACTTCAGGACGGCAAATCAGGCCGCTTCCCTTTCCATTCCCCGCCACATTAGGTACAGGACAGCCCATATTGATATCCAGGCCCTTAAACCCTAATTCCGCCATCCCAATACTCATTTGGCGAAAGTTTTCAGGCTTATCTCCCCATATGTGGGCAACCATCGGCTGTTCATCCTCCGTGAAAGTCAAACGGCCGCGCACACTATCCTTCCCATCCGGGTGACAATAGCTTTCTGAGTTTGTAAACTCTGTGAAAAACACATCAGGTCTGCCTGCTTCACTCACAACATGGCGAAAAACGACATCCGTCACATCTTCCATTGGTGCCAGTACAAAAAATGGCCGCGGTAATTCACGCCAGAAATTATCTGTCATAACAAATCCAAATCCTTTCATGATGGGATACAGCCAAACCTTTATCCCAAAATTAAAAACTGGCCATGCTTCTTTTACACTTATAGCATGTGTCAGCACTTCTTATCAAACGATAGTAAATTTTGAACATTTCACTTTTTACACGTTAAAAAGTGAAAAGCAAACTGAAGTAGAATAGATATGATAGAACACCTTACAACTCCTTAACCATATAATCGGTTCGAAAGAGAAAAAAGTGTGCTGATTATCTACACCTATTTTTTTATTTATATTGTGGTTTATTAATAGTAGCGCTGACCTTCATCTTTCTTAGCGGCCTTACTTTTGCTCTTTTTGGACAAAAAGGATTCCAACCTAAATAGAATATCATAAGAGTTCTCCCTATTACCAATGCAAAATAATTGTCCTGTTATCGAAGATAAAATATTTAACGCTGCACCATATCCGTATCTCAATATCATTTGCGGAAAAATAATTTGATTAAGCAAATGGGGTTGGGGCGGTATATCTGAGTACTCAAGAGAATGTAAAAAGTTAACTTACCGCTTGTGAATCACATGGAGTAAAGAGGATGGGATGGGAAGAGAAAATAAACTCGAACTTAACAGAATTCAAGAATTTCAATCTGGTATGTTAATATCTTTATACAATCACCTATATATGTTTGTATAAGGTTACGATTCGGTAATCCTGATCCAAAACCAATAAAATAGACTGCTGACTAAGTGCCGCAGTCTTCATTCATAAGATTAATAAGAAAGTTTCTTTCATCATTAAATAAGGCATCAGAAGTTATGGCTTTCATTTCGAATATCCTTTGTTATACCTGTGATTATGTGTATAACAGTGAAAACCCCCAAGAAAACAGTGACAATATTAAACCATGGATTACCATAGAATGAAAGATATGTTTGAAAGAAATCCAGTTCAGCTATGTTTGCTGGGAATCCATTCATTTCTCTATAATTAGGACCCCATCCCGTTAATACTGCAAAATTAAAATAAAGCTGTGAAACTAAAAATGCCAACAACGTTTGAAACCAACTTCTTTTAAATAACGGTCGTTTTTTGTTTACTTTATCCATTTCCTTTTCTCCAATACTTTTTAGCAAGTGACAATCTAACATCATTATATGATGAAGCATGATTGTCGCGATAATTACTTATTAAAGAAGTTTACAAAATATTAACTGAAATTACAAGTATTCACGGAACTTGAACGACTTGTTATTGCTTCTGGTTCACAACAATATCTTCATATTTTTCTGTAATGCCGTTTCCAAACGGAAAAAAGAAAGTGTTAATAGAAAGCAGCCTGCTTGGCTGTTTTTCACTTGCTTTTCCATACGTTTTTTCAACTCTTTTTATCAGTTAAATAAAGACAGTCAGGACAAGGTTTGCGCATGAAAAGACCCGGAAATCGGAAATGTTTATACCGAAATCCAGGTCTGATTACGAATTGTTTATTTTAGTTAGACGATTTCAACACAAGCTTCGCCACGGCTTCCACATGAGCCGTCTGCGGAAACATATCCACAGGCTGAATATATTCGACGCGATAGTCCTTCGACAGCGTCTGCAAGTCTTTCGCCAGTGTGGAAGGATTGCAGGATACGTAGACGAAGCGCTTCGGTTTTACTTTTTTGATGGTATCTAAAAATGTTCTGTCACAGCCCGTTCTCGGCGGGTCGACGATGACCACGTCAGGACGGAAGCCTTCTTTCGTCCATTTCGGGAGCCAGTGTTCGGCTGTTCCTGTGACATATGCCGCGTTTTTGATGCCGTGTTTTTTGGCGTTTTTCTTCGCATCATCAATTGATTCTTTAATGACGTCCATGCCGCGGATCTCTTTTGCGCCGCTTGAAACCCACATGCCGATCGTACCGACGCCGCAATACGCGTCTACGACTTTTTCTTTTCCTGTCAGCTGAGCCGCTTGTTTCACTTCGTCATACAGCTTGACCGTCTGCTCAGGGTTGAGCTGGAAGAAGGCGCGGGCGCTCAGTTCAAATGACACGTCACCGAGCACTTCTTGAATGGCATGGCTTCCGGCCAGCGCTTGTGTTTTGTCACCGAAAATGACGGATGTGCGCGCGCCATTGACGTTTTGAATAATCGATTTCACTTCCGGCAGACGGTTCTGAATGGCTTTGACGATCTCGTCTTTATTCGGCAGTGTCTCTTTCGCGGTGACAAGCACGACCTGCACCTCGCCTGTTTCAAAACCGACTCTCGTCACGATGGTGCGGACATCGCCTTTTTTGGTCCGTTCGTTATAAACGGATACGTTGTGTTTTTCCAAAATACGGCGGACGATACCCGTTGTTTTGTTTGTCGCCGGATGCTGGACAATGCATTCCTTAATCGGGACGATTTTATGGGAATCAAGTCCGTATAAGCCGGCAATGATGCTGCCGCTTTGCGAGCGTCCGACTTGGAACTGGCTTTTGTTCCGGTAATTCCAAGGGTTGTCCATTCCGATCGTATCTTTAATGTTCATTTCTTCGACATTGAATCTCGTATGACGTTCCAGAGACTGAATGACGATGTCGCGTTTTTCGCGAAGCTGCTGGGTGTATGCCAGATGCTGAAGCTGACAGCCGCCGCACTGGTCGTAGACCGGGCATGGCGGCGTGACGCGGTGTTCAGACGGCTTGCGGATTTTTTTGACGCGTGCTTCTGAAAATTTCGGCTGCACATTTGTCGCTTCGGCAACGACTTCTTCCCCGGGCAGAGCGCCGGGTACGAAGACAACTTTTTTCTTAAAATAGCCGACGCCCTCTCCGTTAATGCCGAGACGTTTGATGGTCAGCGGAAATGTCTGTCCGATTTTCAATTCGGCAGGCGCCTTTTTTTGATGTTGATTCACGTTTTTTTCTCTCCGTTTCTATATAAAGCCTTTCTCATGGGAAAACGGCTGATTTGAAATATCACATCTTTTCAGTATAACATGCAGCCGGCGGTTCCTTCATGTTTTTCACTGGAAGTTTCCTTTTTTCATTCAATGCTTCTCCACAAGTACAAGGACGCATAGCTTAAATACGGCGCCCATTCCCTGCTTACCTGGAGCATCATGTCTTTTGACGGTTTATCCTCTAGAGCGAAGCGGCGTTTGACGGCGTTTTGCAGGCCGATGTCCGCCAAAGGAAACAGATTCGGCCGGCCGAGGCCGAACATGAGGACGTTTTGGACGGTCCACGGGCCGATGCCTCTGATGGTGATCAGCTTTTTCATAATGTCTTCATCCGATAAATGAGAAAGTTCCGCCAGATTGAGCGCTCCGTCTGCAATCATCCGTGAAATGTCAATCGCATATTCCGCTTTTCTCATGCTGAACTGGAGCTCCCGCAAGTCCTGATAATCAAGCGCCGCGATCGTTTTCGGCTCGGGATAGCACCAGACGCCGTCTATTTGTTCACCGAAGGCATGGACGAACCGTTCCGTTAAAGTAAAAGCGAAGGAAAGGTTGAGCTGCTGGTGGATGATGCATTTCATGAGACAGTTGTAGACGTCATATTCCAAGACGAGCGGGGTTCCCGCATGCTCCTCAAAAAGCGCCGACAGATTTGTTTTTGAGAAATGATCAAGTACAGGCTGAAGCGGCTGCTCCCACTGAAAAATGTGTTTGATCCGTTCAATCATCTCTTCGCGGTCCGTTTCTCCGCTGACGAGGAAGACCGGGTCTGCGGCGGTGCCTTCCGCTTGAACCGTGATGACGGACAGTTTGCCATCCCGTGTTCTGAGCGGCACTTTGATTGATCTTGCTTTAAGATCGACCGCATTCAGCGGATCGAGCGACAGTCTTTCAAGGACTTTATCAAAATGATACGGCGGTGTGACTGAAACCATTTCCTTCCACATATGCTCCACCCCTTTTTGTCCAAGTATATCATGAAGCGGCCGAGCGGCAATTCGTATACTTTTCTTCATAACGCCGCATGATATAATGGCAGGCGGAGGGTTGTTTATGATACATATAACCGCAATCACAACACATAATGAGATATTAGATAATATCCCCCTATCACGTACAGAACAACCGGACATCGCATGGTACTGGATTGATTTTTTCGGCGCTGAGATGCATGAAACCGAGCTGCTGCGGGATTATTTTCATTTTCATCCGCTTGCGATCGAGGATTGCTTTCAGCACATGCAGCGGCCGAAAATCGACCACTATGACGGCTACCGTTTTTATGTGCTCCACGCCTTGAACCCGGACACACTGGAAATGGAAGAGGTGGACATTTTTCAGTCCGACCGTTTCATCGTCAGCTTCCATTTGCACGAATCGCCCGGCGTCTCAAAGGTGAGAGAACGTTTTTTCGCTTCTCCGGGATTAGCCAAAAAAGGGCCCGGGCACATCACTTATATGATTATGGATCAGCTTGTCGATGAATATTTCCCCGTGCTGTACAAAATTGAAGACCGGCTGAATGAAATTGAAGACAGCAGAACCCATAAATCTTACGGCACTTTAATGAATGAAGTGTTTGAATTGCGGACTGATCTTTTGAACCTGAGGCGGACGATCATTCCGATGCGCGATTTAATGTACCGGATTTTGAGCCTTGACCATGTAAGAGAAAGCCGTGAAACGAAAGCGTATTTCAGCGATATTTATGACCACCTGTTAAAACTGGCTGAGCTGATCGAGTCAAACCGTGATATGACGTCAGATTTGCGGGACAGCTATGTGACGCTGAATTCAAACCGGATGAACGCCATTATGATGACATTAACCATCGTCTCGACCATTTTTATCCCGCTGACGTTCATCGCGGGGGTTTACGGCATGAATTTCGATAACATGCCTGAGCTTCATTGGAAATACGGCTATTTTATCGTTTTGGGCGTAATGGCCGTCCTTGTGGGCGCCATGCTGTTTTGGTTCGCCCGCAAAGGCTGGTTTAATATTTTCAAGTAAGAACGGCTGCCGGCTGTTCTTTTTTTTGAGAAAACATGATAGTCTGGAAAAAAACGTAAAGAGGTGTGCGCCGTTACCATCCTTTCTCACAAAATCATTTCTTCTGTCCTCCTGGCTTTCAGTGTCATATTCATTGCCCCGCTGTATAACGGCCGTACGGTGTCTGATTACATCTTTGAGTTACTCGGCTTTTCCTCTTGGTCGGAAGATGGAGCCCATATCTCCGTCATTCCCGGGGTCGTGCTTTACTTTGCGGCGTTAATCTGGTGTGCCGCCGCGTTCAGGCGGACGCTTCCCGCGGCGGGGCTGTTTCTGATCTTTCTCAGTATGGGGGCCGCTTCCGGTATCAGTCCTGCCACCGAATATGCCGCTTTTTCCTTAAAACAGTTCGCGCCCGAAAAAGAGGCTGTCGAATATTTGAAGCACCGCAGCGAATGCAGTCATCTGGTTGAGCAAAAAAGAGCGGGCATGAGCTGCACGCTTTATATCAATCATTACGGAAAAGGGGAACAAACCATTTCTGTCACCCCGGATTTATCAGAAAACATAAAGGACGTCACATTCAAATCAAAAACATTCACTGTAAAACCCCGTTCAAAAACAATCATTAAAACGCGGTTTAGCGGATTTTATAAGGGGAAAGCCGCCTCAGACTCCGGATGGTCTTCAGAACCTGAACTGAAAGTGGCAATCCTGTACACAGCAGAATAACCATTTTGCATGTATAATGGTGGAAAACTTTTCATTGGAGGGACTGTGAAATGAAGATCGCCATCGTCGGACTCGGCAATATGGGCCGCCCCATCGCCGAAAATATAATAAAAGCCGGATACAGCCTGACTGTATATAACCGGACGAAAGAAAAAGCGGCTGACCTGCTGGAAAAAGGGGCTGAATATGCCGAAACGCCCAGCCAGGCAGCTGAACATGCAGATATCGTGCTATCCATGCTGTCAGACGATGAAGCCGTAACAGGCGTGACGTTCGGAGCTTGCGGCATTATTGCCGGGTTATCTGAAAACGGCATTCATATTTCAATGAGCACGATCAGTACGGCGCTGTCAGAACAGCTTTCCGCCGCACATTCGGGCAGAGGGCAGTCCTTTATTGCCGCTCCCGTCCTCGGCCGCCCCGATGCCGCCGAGAAGGCCGAGCTTCGCATCATCACAGCCGGACCGGCGGAAGCGAAGAAAAAGGCCGAACCGCTGCTTAACATCCTGAGTCAGCAAGTATTTGACACGGGTGAAGAAACAAAAACGGCCAATGCCGCGAAAATCAGCGTCAATTTCTTGCTCGTTTCTATGCTGGAGGCGTTATCTGAATCATTCTTAATGATGGAGAAGTTCGGGTTAGAACAAAAACAATTTTTAGAAATCGCCGGCGCGCTCTTTGGCTCTCCCGTCTATCAAAATTACGGAACCATGATGGCTGAGGAGAAATTTGAGCCGGCCGGTTTCAAATTGTCTTTAGGGCTGAAGGATACCAATCTGGCGCTCGCCGCCGCAGAACAGGTTTCTGCAAAACTCCCTCTTGCAGAACTGGCCAAGAGCCATTTTGAAAGCGGGATCGCACAAGGCTTCGGGGATCTGGATTGGGCTGCACTGATTAAAAGCTTAAAATAACAAAATAACACCTCTCCATTACCAGGAGAGGTGTTTTCTACAGGCGCGGCAGCTTCATTTCTTTCTCAAACATCAGGTCATCAATGCTTTTAAACGTGTAGCCTTCTTTTTTCAAATCGGTAATGGCATCGTCCAGAGCTTCTGAATTGTCCTTTGAAACGGTGTGAAGTAGGTAGATCGCGCCGGGATGCGCCTGCTTTATCATGTGATCATAGGCATATTGTTTCCCTTTTTGCTCGTTAACCTTCCAGTCGACAAATGCGACGGACCAGAAAACGGTTTGGTAGCCGAGGCGCTTCGTTTCTTTGAGGACATATTCGCTGAATACGCCGCGCGGCGGACGGAGATAGAGGTTGTCCCGCTTTCCGGTAATGTTGTACACAGCTTCCGTGACGGAATCGAGTTCGTCTTGAATCTGATCGCCCGTTTTTGTCGTCAGATCAGGATGATGAAAAGAATGATTGCCGATGATATGGCCTTCCTTTGACATCCGTTTAATCAAATCAGGCTGCTCTTTCACAAAATGACCCGTGACAAAAAAAGTGCCCGTGACGTGATGTTTTTTTAACACATCAAGCACTTTCGGGGTGTACCCATTTTCATATCCGTTATCAAACGTTAAATAGATGGTCTTTTCTTTCGTATTGCCCAAATAAAAGGCATCATATTTTTTGACCAGATTGTCCAGCTGTCTGCCGGCATCCGGCGGCTGATGATTGACGCTGCGTTTAAAGCCCCAGTTTATCCGTTCATTCGGCACGGCTTCTGCGCTGTTGATGCCTCCCGCAAGTAAAACGGCCATGCAGCAAATTGAACAAAACCATTTCATGACCAGCACTCCTTCTGCATTTTTCCTTATTTTGCAGTAGGCCCTGCCCTTTTATACAGCCGCATTATGGAAAAAGAAAAACCCCGGCATCCGCCGGGGTTTATTCCCAATCCTTTTTAAAGCGTTCGTATTTTGCTTCCAGATCATCAAGCATGCCGATGAGCCGGTCTATATCTTCAACATCCGTTGATTCAGGGTCTAATGAATCAATGACATTCATAAACATATCGAGTCTGTTCTTCAGGTAATCGAGCTGCTGATCTTTGCTGTTTACTGCATTCCCCATACTTCCACTCCATTCATTTTTTATAATGGTAGCGTATTTTTTGCCGTTTTTCAATGGTTCCGCTACTTGCGATCTTGGCAGATCAGGTCTAAAATTAACAGTTGGCAGACGTTAGTATGCCCCATTTATAAAGGAGTTAGATAGTCATGACACAAAACACAACACTGCGTCCGATCACACCGGAGTACGATCCTTGGGAAGCGTACATGGATGTCGACCAGTATGGAGATATGAAACTGACGAACGTTGAATTCACAACGACGACTTTGTGCAATATGAGATGCGAGCACTGCGCCGTCGGGTACACGCTCCAGCCAAAAGACCCGGATGCGCTGCCGATCGACCTTTTATTAAAGCGGCTTGATGAAATTCCTCTGTTACGCTCTATCAGCATTACGGGCGGCGAACCGATGCTTTCGCTGAAATCGGTAAAGGAATACGTCGTCCCGCTTTTAAAATATGCGCATGAACGCGGCGTCCGTACACAGATCAATTCAAACCTGACGCTTGATATCGGGCGCTACGAACGGATTATTCCTTATTTGGACGTTCTTCACATTTCCCACAACTGGGGAACGGTCGAGGACTTTGCCGACATCGGATTTGCGATGATGGAGAAGAAACCGACATTTGAACAGCGGGCGCGCTATTTTGACAAAATGATTGAAAACAGCCGCACGCTTGTCGAAGCAGGCGTAATGGTTTCAGCGGAAACGATGCTGAACAAACGGACGCTGCCGCATATTGAACATATTCACCGGCAGATTACGGAAGAAATGAAATGCCAGCGGCACGAAGTCCATCCGATGTATCCGAGTGATTTCGCCAGCGCGCTTGAATCACTCAGCCTGACGGACATGAGACAGGCCATTCATCATCTGCTCGACATTCGCGATGAAGAGACATGGATGCTGTTCGGCACGCTCCCGTTTTACGCATGCAGCCCTGATGAAGAAGACCAGAAGCTCCTCCGCCGCCTGCGGGAAGCGAAAAACGTTACGGTGCGAAACGACCCTGACGGCCGCTCCCGCCTGAATGTCAACATTTTTGACGGAAATATCATTGTCACGGATTTCGGCGATACACCGCCGCTCGGTAATATTAAAACAGACAGCCTTCCTGAAGCATATGACAAGTGGAGACAGACGAAGCTGAGCAAAGAGCTGAACTGCCGCTGCACAAACGTCCGGTGCCTCGGCCCGAACGTCCTTGTCAAAAACAGTTATTATCAGGACACGGATTTTTCATTACGAAAAGCCAGAGGTTAACAGAAGATGGAAACGACAATTACGGACATTTTGAAAAGCAAAGTGGTTGAGATCATCATCGTCGCTCTCGTGCTTTACGCCGGTGTTTTTCTGATCAACCGCTTTGTCCAGGTGTTATTTAAACGCACGGATTTCTTAGAGGAACGGAAAGGGAAAACGATTGAAAGCCTCGTCCGGTCCATCACCCAGTATACGGCGACGATCGGGTTTATCTTTTACGTCATTTCTTTATTCGTTCATGATTTCGGCCGAATTTTAGCGGGGGCGGGTGTTGCCGGTATCGTCATCGGTTTCGGCGCCCAGTCATTAATCAAGGACATATTGGCCGGTGTCTTTTTGATATACGAACGCCAGCTTCATAAAGGCGATTACGTGACGATTAACAATCTGTTCAACGGCACAGTCGAAGAAATCGGACTCCGTTCCCTCCAGATCCGTGAGTGGACCGGCAAGCTGCTTACCATTTCAAACGGTGAGGTCAGACAGCTTCAAAACTATAACATTGATTTTATGCGGATTACCGAATCCGTCGTGATCAGTTACAAGGAAGATCCCGAGCGGGTATATGCCGTCTTAGAAAAAGCCTGCGACATGCTCAATGATGAGCTTCGCGATTCACTGAAGCGGGATGAATTTCTCAATGCGACGGAGCCGTTTCAAGTGCATGGAATCATGAGCCTGAACAAATTGACAAGAGGCATAGAATTTACCGTCAAAGGCATGGTTCAAGACACAGAATACTTCTCGGCGAGCCTTGCGGTGAGACGCGTTCTTGCCCGGGAGCTGTACAACAACAATGTGCAATTGCTTGAGGAAATGTATCACACACAAAAAAGCTGATTCCCGAACCGGAATCAGCTTTTTTTATTTATCTCGGCTGCGCTGTCATTTGAAAACCGAATGTGACGTGATCCTGCACCGGAATCCAAGCCCCGATTCCTTGCGAAGTCACATTTTTGACGACAAGTTTCCGCTTGCTGCCTTTCAGCACCAAATACACTTCACCGTATGTTACTTTTCCTTTTTCATTAACGGCCGGAGCGTAGGCGTGCAGGTAGCCGAGCCGCTGCGGAGAAATTTTGTAGGTTTGATCGCGTTTTGTGCCTGCGCCGATAACCGTTTCAAACGCGAGGGGCAGTTTTGTTTTCTTCATCGCTTTTTGCATCATCATGCTTTTTACGTCTTCTGCGTTCGGCACCTTCGCAGTGAGCCCGCCTTTGATTTTGTATTGCTGTTCTTGGGCGTATGAGATAACCGCGGTTTGCTGCCCGCCCCGGTTATCCGCTCTGTTCGTATTGATTTTTTTATATTCCCAGTTGGCGACCGTTTCGTTCGATTGATAGCCGAGCGCCCATTTCCCGAGAAATATTGTCGCCCGGTAGCCGATGGCAAGCGGTGAACCGGAAACCGAGGATTCATTCAGCATCTTTATCAGATGCGGATTTTCGATGTTGATCTCGGATGTATCTAACAATTCCTTCGCCAGTTTGCTCGGCTGAAGCATCGGCTGATCCTGTGAAGCATTCGGATACGTATTTTCCTTTGAAATGCTTACGACAGAGTTGGGAACTTTAAACGGTTTTTTTGCATCGGCAGACGGCGTTGCGAAAAAACTAAAGGATAACAGCAGAATCAGTGTGGCATGAAACAGCTTTCTCATCATATCACTCTTTCTATAGCATTTTCCTTTAGTCTTTTCCTCCGCAATCGTTGTTATCCGCATTTTTTACAGGTTAAAGCAGGAAAAAACCGATCGCCATGATGACATAAGCGGCAAGGAGCGTAGCCCCCTCAAACCAGTTCGAATCACCGTCATTTGAAATCATCGTCATCAAAAGGACGGATGATATCATCGCGACAAGCTCGGGCAATGTGAATACAAGCGGCATATTGACCGGAAAAAAGATGGAACAGATCACAAGAACCGGAGCCACAAACATGGCGATCTGCAAAGTCGAGCCTACCGCGATTTCAACGGCGACATCCATCTTGTCTTTGTACGCCATAATAATCGCCGACGCATGCTCTGCGGCATTTCCGACGATTGCGACGATAATCACTCCGATAAACAGCTCGCTCCAGCCGAACTGTTCAGCCACCGCATGAAACGTATGGACAAGGTTTTCAGATATGTAGGCGACGATAATGGTTGAAATAAATAAGACGGCTGTCGCTCTTTTCCCCGACCACTCAGGCTGCTCCTTTTCTACCTTTGCCTCCGGCTGATTCGGCTGATAAACACCGCGATGGGTGACGAGCTTGAAATAAAGAGCCGCCACGTACAAAAGGATCATGATGATGCTGATGCCGACACTCAAATCAAGCTTGTTTTTTTCCCCCATATCCATGGAAAACACTTCGGGAATGACAAAAGCTACGATAATGGCAAAAATCAGCAGGCCGGAATTATGCCGGGCATCATGAATATTGAATTCCTGCCGCTTGTATTTCAAACCGCCGATAAAAAACGACAATCCCGCGACGAGCAGAAGATTGCCGAGCACCGAACCGGTCAGTGAAGCAAGCACGATGCCCGTCAGCCCTTCTTTTAAGGCAAAAAGCGATATAATAAGCTCTACCGCATTGCCGAACGTGGCATTCAGCAGACCGCCGATCCGCGGTCCCGCGATAATGGCAAGAGATTCAGTCGCTCTCCCCATATAACTTGCAAGCGCAATAATCGTCAAGCAATAAATAATAAACAAAACCGCTGACGGCCAGTGCATCAGGCCGCCGATGACTGAAAGCGGCACTCCCGCCGCAGCCGTAAAGAAAAAAATCCGATTCATATCTGCCTGGCTCCTTTTTTCGAATGAGTCTTTTTATATCCTTCTCAAAAACTCCCTCAATTACACTTCCGCGGCAGCCCGAATTGGCATTTTCAGGTTGCCGGACGCGACAAATCCGTGTACGATCAAGAAAGAGACTGAAGAAGGAGAAATACGCGATGTCACGACTGTACTTCTTTATTTTGGTTCTGCTTGTTTCCATCTCCGGATTTTCCCAAGGCATGCTTCTGCCGGTGATCTCCGTCATTTTTGAAACGAACGGAGAATCAGCCGCCATAAACGGACTTCACGCAACCGGCCTTTATATCGGCGTGCTTCTGGCGTCGCCGTTTATGGAGGCCCCGCTGCGCAAGCTCGGATTCAAACCTCTGATGGTCATGGGCGGATTTCTTGTTATCATCAGCTTATTCAGTTTTATTTGGCTTCAATCCATATGGTTATGGTTTTTTCTTCGGCTCTTTATCGGAATCGGGGATCATATGCTGCATTTTTCAACCCAAACGTGGGTGACGTCAAAATCAACGCCCCGAAACAGAGGAAGAAACATTTCGCTGTACGGACTGTCCTTCGGGCTTGGATTCGCTGTCGGCCCGTTCATGGTCCCTCTTGTGAAAACAAGTCCGTCCCTTCCGTTTATCGTATCCGGCTGTATCAGTCTTGCCGCCTGGCTGTTTGTGTTTGTCTTACGTAATGAGTACCCGGCGCAAGGTCCGGATGAAACATCCGGGGATAACAGCGCAAAACGGTTTTACCGCGCCCTTCTTTTCGGCTGGGTCGCTTTTCTCCCGGCTTTCGGGTACGGTTTTTTAGAAACGGCGCTGAACGGAAGCTTTCCCGTGTACGCCCTGCGCTTAGGCATATCCGTCGATGCCGTCGCGCTGATATTGCCCGCTTTTGCCATCGGAAGTATTGTATTCCAGTTCCCTCTCGGTTTATTAAGCGATCGATTCGGGAGAAAACGTGTCCTGCTCGTCATCTTATTAACGGGTGCCCTTTGCTTTTTGACGGCCGGACTGTTTCCGTCGCCTTCTGTCATCGGCTGCTGCTTTTTCACGGCGGGAATGGCGGTCGGCAGTATGTTTTCCCTCGGCATCAGCTATATGAGCGACCTGCTGCCGTCCCATCTGCTGCCGGCGGGCAATCTGCTCTGCGGCATTTCCTTCAGCCTTGGCAGCATGATCGGCCCGGTGGCGGGCGGCTGGTATATGCAGCGGTTTGAAAGCGCCAATTTGTTTTACTTTATTACGGTGATTCTGGTCTGTATTTGGCTTGCGCTCGTCTTCGGGAAAACAAAGCACAGTCCCGCATCCGAATCCCATTCTTTTCCGGCCTCATAAAAAGCCGCCTGATCTAAGTCAGGCGGCTTCTTTCTAGTGGTATCCGTTCTGCCCGTTAGCGCTTCCGCTTGTTTTATTCTTCGGGCCGTTTTTTGAGTTTTGTTTATTATGGCTTCCGCCTTTTTTCGTATGCTTGGTCATAGCCGATTCCCTCCGTTTTTCAGCTTGAACGTCATCCGTTCCTCTATAGCTTGCTCCCGCGGTACGGATTTTCATCAGGAAGCTTTTTACGTTTATGTAAAAGCGCGTTGATTTCTCCTCCTAAAATCAGCAGTGTTCCCGTAAGATAAAACCAGATCATAAGGACGATAATTCCCCCGATGCTCCCGTATGTGGCGCTGTAGTTGGCAAAGGTGCCGACGTAAAATGAGAACAGCATACTGACGATAATCCAGCCGGCTGCCGCAAATACGGCTCCCGGCAGGACAAAACGGAGGGAAAGCCTTTTATTCGGCGCGAAAATGTAAAGCGCGGTAAACACGATTAACAGGATAAGCGGACTGATACCCCAGCGGACAACCGACCACACCTGCAAAAACAGGCCGGAGGCGCCGATGAAATCTGCGGCCAGCATTCCGATTTCTCTGCCGAACACCGGCAGAAGCAGTGCGATTAAAATCGTAACCACCATCGCGATGGTTAAAAAAATTGAGGTCAGGCGAATGATGATAAATGAGCGGTTTTCCTCGACTTCGTAGGCATGGTTAAATGCTCTGACAATCGCGTTCATACCATTCGAAGCCGACCAGATGACGGCGATAATCCCGAATGACAAAAGCCCGCCGCTGCGCTTGTTCAGCGTTTGCTCCGTTATGGATTTCACCATAGACATGGCGCTGTCGGGCGCGTATTGATCGACCGCCCCGAGCACGTCTTCTGCCGATATGGGAAGATAGGCGGTGAGCGTCAGCATGAAAATCATCAACGGAAACAATGACAGCAGGAAAAAATACGCCAGCTCCGCCGATTTACTTTGTCCTTCATGCAGTGAAAACCTTGCAAACAGCTCCTTTATAAAACTCATGACATCCCACCTCAATGATCGTTTTTCGAAAAATGCTCCTTCGTTTCTTTTAACAAGTCAATGACCTGCGGCGTCGTCTGCTTCAGCTTGGTGATCTGCCTGTTTAAAAAACTCAGATCTTCCGATACGGTATTGGCGATGATTTTCACTTGATCCAGTTTTGCGGAAGCCTGCTGTTTCAGGGCTTCAGGATGTTTTCGGTAAAATGCCGCACGGCGCCTGCACGCGTCCATGTTCCGGAAACATCCCTCTCTCGTCGGCTTATGTAATAAGGACAGTGCTCCGCCGGCGGCAGCGCCGATCAGAATCGCTTTTGTCATGATGCGTGTCTGCTTCATCGGTCAATCCCCCTTATAAGTGATGGTCTTTCTTTATTGTCTCCAGCAAATGACGGCACCCGGACTCGACCAAAGCGTACACCTCGCTGAAATTCCCGGTATAATACGGATCGGGCACGTCCGCAAGGTCCGACTCCGGTACATAATCAAGCAGCCTTGCAATACGCGGCGCCGCTTTTTTATAACCGGCCATGCTGCGCAGATGTCCGATATTTTCTGCATCCATCGCGATGACGTAATCAAAATCGGTCAGATCAGACTCACGGACCTGCCTCGCCGTGATGCCGCTTGAGCTGATCCCTTTCTTCTTTAGGATCTCCTTTGTCCCTTCATGCGGCGGATTTCCCGCATGCCAGGCGCCGATTCCCGCTGAATCAATGTTAATCTGCCCGTTCAGCCCGTTTTTCTTCACCATATCAGAAAATACCGCCTCTGCCATAGGCGACCGGCAAATATTTCCCAGACAGACAAACAGCACATGTATCATATCAATAACCTCCCTATTCTTTCCCCGCATTTTGAGGATCAAAAACCTTATCATCATATTAGCAACTTTTCTGCGGCTGTGGAAATAAGCTTTTATTCTAAATGAATTCTGTTAGAATAAAGGGTACGAAAACGGTCATGAAAGGATGCATGAATTTGCCGAGCCAACAAACAGAAACGTTAAACAAAATGATTGAAGACATTTCGCAAAAGCTCAACATGCTCAATGTCGGTGTCATCAGAGCGGAAGATTTCAGTGATGAAAAAATAGAAGATCTTACATACCTTCATCAAATGGTCATGAAAAAAGCATCATTCAGCCCGAGTGAAATGCAGGCCATTGCCGAGGAGCTCGCCTCTCTCAGAAAATAAACCCATGTCAGACCTGCCAAAAAACGGCGGGTCTTTTTTTGATTTAAAAAAGCAAAAAATAAAAGTTCATCGGTTTGACACATATAAAAAGAAGGAGTATAGTAACTGTGAACTTGGTAGAACGATATACTAAATGAGCGGGCCGCTTATCTTTTTTTATTTAGTAGAACGATATACTTGATGTGATATCAGCGTTATTCAAGTTTGTCTCTGCAGCCGTTTTATCAAACCAGTTTTCAAAGAAAGGCAGTGGTTCAATAAAGGGGAATGGATCTGCGCTTATCAATTAAAAAAATAATTTAATTCTTTATTAACCGCATTAGGGGATGTCATCATGAAAAACATATACACCAAAATGGCAGCGGGTCTTTATATTAACTATTTCCTGCTGGGCATGATCAATATTATTATCGCATCCAATATGGAGGCATTATCAAAACAGCTTCATACATCCGCAGCCGGGGTCAGCTATTTGGTCTCCGCCATCGGGATCGGGAAGCTGATTTCGCTTCTGTTTGCCGGGAAGCTTTCGGATACATTCGGGAGACGGCCGTTTATCGTGTCGGGCGCCTTTCTGTATCTGATTTTCCTAATCGGAATTCCGCTTTCGACAAACTACACGGCCGCGTTTATCTTCGCCATTTTCGCCGGGATCGCCAATTCCTTTTTGGATTCCGGGACATATCCGGCGCTTATTGAAGGATTTCCGAAAAACGCAAGCTCTGCAACCGTGTTAATCAAAGCGTTTGTATCCATCGGCGCGACGGTGCTTCCGTTTTTTATCGCGTTTATTGCGGACAGGCATTTGTTTTACGGCTGGACGTTTTTCGTACCGGGCATTATTTTCTTCCTGAACGGCTTTTTCCTGTTAAAAGTTCCGTTTCCGAATCATAAGCAAAAAGAAGACGGCGGCCGGACGGAAGCCTCCCCGTCTGATGACGCGTTCACATCACAGCCGTCGATATGGCGCGAAGGCCTTGCGATCATTCTGTTAGGCTTTTCATCTACGGCGCTGTTTATGCTCGTTCAAGTATGGCTTCCTAAGTTCGGGCAAACCGTTTTGGGCATGCCTGAGGTGCAGGCCGTCAAATTGTTGAGCTATTACAGCATCGGGGCGCTTGTGTCCGTATTATTGCTGGCCGTGCTGTTAAACAGAGTGATTCAGCCGATTACGGTAATGGTGCTGTACCCTGTGATCGCGGCAATCGCGCTGCTTGCTCTGATTTTCATTCATCAGCCGGCCGTATCAGTCATCAGCTCCTTTGTCATCGGACTTTCAACTGCGGGCATTCTGCAATTGGCGATGACGGTTATGGCTGTTTTATTCCCTAAAAATAAAGGTACGATCACATCTTTTGTTAATATAGCATCAAGCTTATCTTTTATTGTCATTCCGCTTGTAACGGGAGCGATATCCAAAGCGGCCGGCCTGACGCCTGTTTTTCTGCTTGATATCGGAATTGCGGCCGTCAGCGCCCTTCTCGCATTGTTTATCGGAATCCGCTTTAAGCAAGTGATGAAAGCCTGACTATTTTTTAAGGGAGAGGATTTATCATGCAATCTATCACGATCAGAAACACGGTCATCGGCGAAGGGCTTCCGAAGATCATTGTGCCGCTGATGGCGGCCGGAGAGAAAGAACTGCTTGAAGAAATTGAAGCCGTCAATAGGCTTCGCCCGGATATCATTGAGTGGCGGGCAGATGTATACGAGCATGTTGACAGCCTGGACGCCGTAAAAAGCATGCTTGAAAAGCTGCGGAAAGCCGCAGGCGCAACACCGCTGCTTTTCACATTCAGAACTCATAAAGAAGGCGGAAATAAAGTTATTGATGACCGCTTTTACATTGAATTGCTTAAAACCGCCATCGAAACAAAACACATTGACCTTGCAGACGTTGAGTTGTTTACGGGAGAAGCGGAAGTCAAATCAATTGTGAAAACCGCTGAAGACAACGGCGTATATGTCGTCATGTCCAATCATGATTTTCATCAAACACCGAAAAAAGAAGAAATCATTTCCCGGCTGCGGAACATGCAGGCGTACGGCGCGCACATTCCGAAAATCGCGGTGATGCCGCAAAGCACTGAAGATGTTTTGGTCTTATTGGATGCCACTCACACGATGAAAACACAATACGCAGACCGGCCGATCATCACAATGTCAATGGCGGGGACAGGCCTGATCAGCCGCCTGGCCGGCGAAGTCTTCGGCTCAGCGTGCACGTTCGGAGCGGGCAAAGAAGCATCAGCGCCCGGACAGATTCCCGTTGAGGAATTGCGCAGCGTACTCAGCATTTTAAATAAACATATGTAATCAGCGTTTTTCTGCCCTCAAAGCGGGATGAAAAACAAATGAATGGACTAACGGAGGAATACATCATGAAGAAAGAATTAGGACGGATTAACGGAAAAACTCAGCTTATCGGATTATTCGCGACACCGATCGGACACTCTTTATCTCCGGCGATGCACAACCTGGCGTTTAAAAAATTAGGATTGAACTACGCTTACCTCGCGTTTGAAGTCGGCAATGAACAGCTGGAAGATGTGGTAACGGGAATGCGCGCCTTAAACGTCAGAGGATTCAATGTCTCGATGCCGAACAAGATGAACATTCTCCCTTACCTCGATGAACTCGCGGATTCAGCGAAATTCACCGGCGCGGTGAATACAGTCGTTAATGAAAATGGCAGACTGATCGGACACTCCACTGACGGTATGGGATACGTCCGCAACTTAAAAGAACACGGCATCAATATCACAGGCAAAAAAATGACGCTGGTCGGTTCCGGCGGGGCCGCCACTCCGATAGCGATTCAATCCGCATTGGAAGGCCTCGGAGAAATCTCTATTTTCGCCCGCAATGACGCGTTTTTCGAAAAAGCGGAAGAAAACGTCCGCATCATCAATGAAGAAATGAAGGGATCTTCTTGCAAAGCGAAAGTCTTCCCGCTCGAAGATCAAGATGCGCTGCGTGCTGAAATCGCTTCAAGCGATATTTTCACAAACGGAACGGGTGTCGGTATGAAACCGCTTGAAGGCTTGAGCGTCATTGAAGATACATCCATGCTCCGTCCTGATTTGATTGTGACAGACGTCGTTTACAACCCCGTGACGTCGAAATTGCTTGAACAAGCTCAAGCGGCCGGCTGCAACACCATTAACGGCCTCGGCATGATGCTTTGGCAGGGCGCCATGGCGTTTGAATATTGGACAGGCCGTGAAATGCCGGTTCAGTATATTAAAGAGCAAATGTTTGAATAACCTATTGTGACAGAAGCGCCGAAGGACAATCCGTCTTCCGGCGCTTTATCTTTTTCTCCCTCCTCTCTCTTTCTTCTCAGCCGCCAAAACGCTTATAATGGATGTAACGAATAAAAACCAAGTGAGGAATGCGACGTATGAAACAGCAAAAAAAACGCCGGGTGACATTGCAGCAGGTCGCTGAGCATGCCGGCGTCTCAACATCCACCGCTTCATTAATCGTTCGCAATAATCCGCGAATTTCCGAAGCGACCCGTGAGAAAGTGCTGCAATCCATGCGGGAGCTGGGATACGTATATGATCGGGTTGCCGCGAATTTACGATCACAGACGTCTACAACTGTAGGTTTGATTATTACTGACATTTCCAATACGTTTTTCTCAGAGTTTCTGATCGGCGTTCAGAATACGCTTGAGGAAGTCGGATTAACGGTGCTGTTAGGCACGACATTTGATTCCGTCGCCAAGCAGGAGCAGCTGATCTCGACCATGCTCGAGCACAGGGTCGGCGGATTGATTTTGTGTCCGGTTTCAGGTACAGCTGAGGAAACCCTTTCCCGCCTTGAGCAGCTTGACATTCCGGTCGTGCTCGCCGTCAGGGAGATTGCCGATGCAGATTGTGATTTTGTCGGAGCCGATTATGAGGAAGGCACCTATAAGGCAGTGCGTCATTTCATTGAGAAAGGCCATCAGGAGATTGCGTTTTTGGGCGGCGTGAAGCACTCATCAACATGGACGAAACGTATGAAAGGGTTTAAAAAAGCGCTCCGTGAAGCGGATCTGGAAGTAAAAAATGACTATGTCATTGACAGCGCCCCGACCCGCGAAGCAGGCTGTGAAGCCGTGACGGAGCTCCTCCGCCGGTCTGAGCGCCCGACCGCGATTTTCTGCTTCAGTGATTTGGTCGCGTTCGGCGTCATGCAAGGGATCAGAAAAGCCGGGCTCATTCCGGGCGAAGATATTGACATTGTCGGCTTTGATAACGTGCCGGAAGCTGAAATTTCTTATCCCCCGCTTACAACCGTTTCTTCCTTTCCGCGGCAGTCGGGAAAAGAAGCGGCTCAATTGCTGCATCATAAAATCACCAATTCCCAGCACAAAAAACAACGCATTATTCTGGCGCCTGAGCTGGTCATCCGGGAATCTTCACAAAAAAAGCGGAACGCCTGATACGGCGCTCCGCTTTTATATTACGCAAGCAGTTTTAATGATTCGCGGTTGAATGCCGGAATGTCATCCGGTGTGCGGCTTGTGACCAGCTGATTCTGACAGACGACAACTTCTTCATCCACAACATTCGCGCCCGCGTTTTCCATGTCGATTCGGATTGAAGTAAACCCTGTCGCTTTGCGCCCGTCCAATGCTTTCGCGTTGATGAGAAGCTGAGGTCCGTGGCAGATGGCGAACACCGGTTTTTTATCATCCATAAACGCTTTGGCAAATTGGACGAAACGGTCATCCGCACGCAGCATGTCAGGAGAGAATCCGCCCGGGATCAGCAATGCGTCAAAGTCTTTCGGATTCACATCATCGATGGACGCGTCCACTTTCACTTCCGCTTCCCCTTGTTTGCCTTTGACTGTTTTTCCTTTTTCCTGTTCAATTACGGTTAATTCATGACCCGCATCTTTAAAAGCTTTCGCAGGTTCAGTATACTCGACATCCTCAAAATAATCCGTTAATACAACTGCAATTTTTTTACCCATAGTTACTACCTCCTGCTTGATGAAGTCTACATAAATCTATGTACCCCAGCCACACTAACATCAAACATAGGTAACGCGTTTGCCGCTCATCCGTTTTACATAGGTCATTATCCTCATTTTTCATCTTTTTACAAGAATCATCATGAAATCTATATGAACTTTCACAAAATATTCTTACAATGGTACTGCATGACAAAATTTGTTGAAAGGTGGAGAACAGGTGAGAATACAGAAAAGACGATGCAGCGTCAATATGACACTCCGTATTCTGCTGCCCCTAGTTATGATACTTAGTCTAATCCTCCCAACATCACCCATTAAAGCAGAAGAAAACAAATCCTCCAGTGTGAATCTCAGCATTTTAGCCACAACTGACGTTCACGCTAACATGATGGACTACGATTACTACAGTGACAAACCGACAACGGAATTTGGGCTGGCCAGAACGGCTCAGCTTATTGAGAAGCACAGGCGCGAAAACCCGAATACGCTGCTTGTCGATAACGGAGACCTGATTCAGGGGAATCCCCTCGGAGAATACGCCGTAAAATATGAGAAAAATGATATCATTTCAGGCGCAAAGACCCATCCGATCATTGAAGTGATGAACAGTCTGCATTATGACGCAGGAACACTCGGCAATCATGAATTTAATTACGGGCTTGAATTTCTGGACGGAACAATCAAAGGCGCTGATTATCCGATCGTCAACGCCAATGTGAAAACATTAAGCGGCGAAAACCGTTATACGCCTTATGTCATAAAAGACAAAACCGTCACGGATGAAAACGGCGGCAAGCATCAGATAAAAGTCGGCTACATCGGTTTTGTTCCTCCCCAAATCATGACGTGGGATAAGAAAAATCTCGAAGGCCGCGTTCAGGTCGAAGACATTGTAGAATCCGCAAAGAAAACCGTTCCGAAAATGAAAGCTGAAGGAGCCGATATCGTCATCGCCCTCGCCCACAGCGGCATCGAAAAAAAAGCGCAGTCTTCCGGAGCGGAAAACGCCGTTTTTGACCTGGCAACGAAAGTCGGCGGAATTGACGCGATCGTATCCGGCCATCAGCACGGGCTTTTCCCTGATGCCGAATACAAAGGCGCTGATCAATTCGACGTCGATAAAGGCACGATTAACGGCATCCCCGTTGTTATGTCAAGCAGCTGGGGCAAATATGCGGGCGTCATCGACCTCCGGCTTGAAAAAACAGACAGCGCGTGGCATGTGGAAGATGCAAAAGGAAGCATCGAGCCGATTGCCGGCAATGTGACGTCGGAAAACGAAACCGTCGTCAATACCGTCAAAAAAGCGCACGAAGGCACTTTAAAATACATCAGAGAACCCGTCGGCCAGACAAAAGCCGATATCAACAGTTTCTTCGCCCAAGTCAAAGATGATCCGTCCATTCAAATCGTAACGGATGCGCAAAAGTGGTACGCCGAAAATAAGATGAAGGATACGGCATACAAAGATCTGCCTATCCTCTCGGCGGGCGCCCCGTTTAAGGCCGGCGGGCGGAACGGCTCAAACTACTATACAAACATTTCCGCTGGCGGCCTCGCCATCAAAAATATCGGCGATTTGTACCTGTATGACAACACGGTTCAGATCGTCAAGCTGAACGGAAGCGAAGTGAAAGACTGGCTCGAAATGTCCGCGGGGCAATTTAATCAGATCGATCAGGCTAAAGGCGGCAGCCAAGCGCTTTTAAATGACGCCTACCGCTCATACAATTTTGATGTCATTGACGGTGTCACCTATCAGGTCGATGTCACAAAACCGGCGAAATACAACGAAAACGGAACAGTCATTCATCCCGATGCAAGCCGGATCGTCAACCTTTCTTATCAAGGAAAGCCCGTCAGCGCCAAGCAGGAATTTCTGATCGTCACAAATAATTACCGCGCTTCAGGCGGCGGAGGATTCCCTCACTTAAGCAATGATAAAATCGTATACTCTTCAGCCGATGAGAACAGGCAGGTCTTAATGGATTACATCATCCAGCAGAAAACGATTAATCCGCAGGCTGATCATAACTGGTCCATCCTTCCGGTCAAAGGGACAAACCTGACATTTGAATCTTCCTTGGCCGCAAAGCCGTTTGCCGACCGCGCAGATGACGTCGCCTATATCGGTGAATCACAAAACGCGGGCTACGGACAGTACAAGCTCCAATTCAAAGATGATGAACCGGGCACAGATCCGCCGAAAGATGATGCATGGAAACTCACCGTTATGCATACAAACGACACGCACGCCCACCTTGATAACGCGGCGAGGCGGATGACGAAAATCAAGGAAATCAGAAGCGAAACCGACCGCAGCATTTTACTGGATGCGGGAGACGTCTTCTCAGGCGATCTCTATTTCACAAAGTGGCAGGGGCTGGCTGATTTAAAATTGATGAACAGCATGGGCTACGACGCCATGACCTTCGGAAATCATGAATTTGATAAAGGACCGGGTGCTCTCGCCAGCTTCCTGAGCGGTAACGGAAGCGCGGCTGACCCGTCCGGAAAATACAATTTCCAAGCGCCTGACTTTCCGCTCGTCAGCTCAAATGTCGATGTGTCCAAAGAGTCAAAACTCAGACCATTCATGAAAAAAGCAGACACATTTACGGCAGGGAAAAAGAAAAAAGCAGGCATCTATCCATACATTCTGCTTGATGTAAACGGAGAAAAAGTCGCCGTATTCGGCTTAACGACAGAAGATACGTCCGTCACATCAAGCCCGGGAAAAAGCATTGTCTTTCATGATGCCTTCCAATCCGCACAAGATACGGTAAAAGAAATACAGAACAAGGAACATGTCAATAAAATTATCGCCCTGACCCATATCGGGCATCAGCGTGATCTCGATCTTGCCAAAAAAGTAAAAGGCATCGACTTAATCGTCGGCGGACATACGCATACGCTTGTAGATAAAATGGAAATTGTTAAAAACGAAGAGCCGACCATCGTCGCCCAGGCAAAAGAATACGGCGAATATTTAGGCCGTGTCGATGTCGCATTTGACAAAAACGGCGTCGTTCTGCCGGAACAATCCTCTCTTCAAGCGCTGCCAGTGAACGAGCAGACGAAAGAAGACCCGGCTCTGAAAAAAGAGCTTGATCCGTTTAAAAAAGAGCTCGTCTCAGTCAAAAATGAAAAAGTCGGCTCAACGAAGGTCGCACTTGATGGCCAGCGTGAGCATGTCCGCTCCAAAGAAACCAATCTCGGAAACTTCATCGCGGACGGCATGCTGCAAAAAGCGAAGGAAGCGGCCGGCGCCCAAATCGCGATCACAAACGGGGGCGGCATCCGCGCGGGTATTGATAAAGGAGACATCACACTCGGCGATGTGCTGAATGTAATGCCGTTCGGCAACACGCTTTACGTCGCGGATTTAACCGGCAAACAGATCAAACAAGCCTTGGAACAAGGGTTAAGCGGAATTGAGGCTCAAGGCGGCGCCTTCCCTCAAGTTGCCGGTTTAACATACACGTTTACACTGAATAAAAAGCCGGGACACCGCGTTCTTCAAGCTGCGGCCGTACAGGATGACGGCAGCGTAAAGCCGATTTCTGATAAGAAGACATACAGAGTCGCCACCAGTAACTTTGTCGGTGAAGGCGGAGACGGATATTCCGTCTTTAACGAAGCGTCCCATAAAGAAGACCTTGGCTTTGTCGACTATGAGGTCTTCACCGAGCAGCTTGAAAAAGCGGGAAAAGCGGTTGAACCGAAAGTTGACGGCCGCGCGCAGGAAGTGTACCTGCCAACGAAACAAAAAAACGGTTCCTGGACGCTTGAAGATGACAGCGCATTTGCCGTCTATGCCAAAAACGCCAACACGCCGATCGTGTATTACGATAAGAATGACGGCGCCAAAAAGCCGATTGATCTCAGCGTGACCAAAAAACAAATCGGCCTGTTAAAGGACAGAACATCGGATTCTTCCCTTACGATCCTGCATGACAAGTTCAGCATGAAAATGCCGATGGCAAACGCTGCTTCAGCTGATATACGATTCGGCGTGACGCCGAAAGGAAAAGTAAGCGGGGCGCTTTCAAATGTATACGACTTTACAATGAAGCAGAAAAACAAAGACATCAAAACATTCAAAGCGCCGGTAAAACTCACCCTGCGCATTGAGAATACGAAAAAGGCGAAACAGCCCGGCATTTATCATGTAGACCGGAAAAAGAACGTCTATACAAAAACAGACAACGGTTCGGTTTCACACGATCTCGTCACGGGCTATACAAATCATTTCAGTGAATACACCATATTAAACGCAAACACGAAGAGCGCGCCGCCGACAAGCGGCGATCACGGCTCCGGAAAGCAGCCAAGCGGACAAAAACCGTCATCCGGCCCTGCGCAGGACGGGGTATCCCCGGGCGGCCTGCTACCTGATACGGCCACGACGATGTATTCCATCCTTCTTGCCGGGTTACTCATCAGCGCGCTCGGAACGGCACTGTATCTGCATCAAAGAAGAAAAGCAAAAAAAGTGAACGAAGCATAAAAAGACCGCTTTTATCGGGCGGTTCATCCCAAGAGCTCTCCTGATCTGAAATCAGGGGAGCTTTTTCTCTCGGTCCCCTTCTGAGTCGACAGCCGTACGGCCGAGTGATAAAATATGACCGTTATTCGCGAAAGATTACATCCGCATCGTTTAACACTTCACGGCAGGGCCTCTCTTTCACACGGCGCCGCCTGTTTGGAGGACTTTTTTTGAAGATAACAGGAAACAAACGAAACCGCATGTCTTACAAGAAAAAGCTGTTTTACGTGATAACAGCGCTCTGTTTTATCAGCTCGCTCATTTTCGTCACTCACAACGCTTCTTTTTATGAGCGGCCGATTGTCAAAGTGACGAAAACAACATTGGAACACCAGTCTGACGTACAGGACATGCATAAAAACAAAGATAAGATTTTCAGTCAGACGATCACAGCCAGACTTGAAAACGGCAGTCAGAAAGGACAGCTCATTCATTTGTCCAATCAGTATTCATCATCCGGAGCGAATGATCAGAAATATTCGATTGGCGATGAAGTATTCGTTTCTATTGATAAAGGGAAACCATCAAACAAGGATATATCGGGAAGCATTATAGATAAAAAACGGGATAAACAGCTTTTGCTGATCGCTTGGGTTTTCATCTTCACCTTGCTTATCGTCGGCAAAAAACAAGGCTTCTTTTCGATCGTCAGCCTGATGTTCAACGCCGTTTTACTGTCGTTTGCATTAGATTTGTACAGGAAGCATCCTAATATAGGGTTAATTTTCATCTGCGGTATCTGTATTCTCATCTTTACTGTTATCTCATTGCTGCTTGTCAGCGGTTTTCACGCGAAAACATATGCCGCCATTGCCGCGACGCTCGCAGGCACTTTCGTTTCCCTGCTGATTACGTATCTGGTGATGCTGGCAACCGGAGAGAAAGGTCTCAGATATGAGGAAATGCAGTATTTAACCCGCCCTTATCACACGGTGTTCATGGCCGGGGTATTTATCGGATCACTGGGAGCGGTCATGGATGTAGCCATTACCATGACGTCATCTGTCTTCGGATTATATGAAGAAAACAAGGGTATCTCATTACAAGCTCTCAGGCGTTCCGGGATGGAGATCGGAAAAGACATCATGGGGGCGATGACCAATATTCTGTTTTTTGCTTATATAAGCGGCTCTATTCCGATGATGCTTTTGTATTTGAAAAATGATTCCCCGATAGGATTCACTCTTTCTATGAACATTTCCTTGGAAATAGCCAGAGCATTGGCCGGAGGGATCGGAATCGTATTAGCCATACCCGCCAGTCTGTATGCTTCTATCTTTTTTATTAAACGAAAGAAGGCAAGCTCATGAATGTCATCGTAATTCTCGCGGCGATTTTATTTCTATTAATGGTCATCATCGGCGGAAAAAAAGGAGCGAGGTCTTTTATTGCGTTATTCTTAAATTTCGGAGTTCTCTTTCTCACCATCATTTTCATGACAGACCCGCATATCAATCCGATTGTTTTAACATTGCTCTCTTCCGCCGTGATTTGCAGCATTACTCTTTTTTATATTAATGGAGGAAACGTCAAAACCGTAACCGCCTTTATTTCTGCAATGCTGACGATTGCATTGCTGCTGTTTTTTATTATGTCTGTAACAAAACATACTTCGATTCAGGGATTCGGTGAAGAAGAATTGGGTGATATCGGCATATTCACACTGTTTGTCGGGGTGGATTTTGTGAAGGTTACCGCAGCCATGATCATCATGGGTACGATAGGGGCGATTACCGATGTCGCGATTTCCATTACTTCACCCATGCGGGAAATTTACAGTCATAATCCGTCCATGAGCAGAAAAGATCTGTACACATTCGGATTAAGCATCGGGAGAGATATTTTAGGAACGAATACGAATACGTTATTCTTTGCTTTTTTCGGCAGCTATTTGGCTTTAATTATCTGGTTTAAAGACTTATCATACTCAGCTGAAAAAATAGTGAACTCAAAAGTATTCAGTGCGGAAGCCGTCACCATTCTTTGTGCCGGAATCGGGATCGGCATCATCATTCCCGTTACGTCCTGGATCACCGCCTGTTTTTTAGCAAAACCAAATAAACGTTAAAAGCTGCCGGGACACGCCCGGCAGCTTTTTTTATCTTATACCCACTTTACAACGTCTTTTGAGGCAGATCTTGTTTTCGGGCGCGGGTCTCTGACACGGTAGCCGAATGCGGCCATAACAGAGATGTCGAAACTTCCGTTTTCCAGAAGCCCTTCTTCTTCAAGAATCCGGTGAATTTCTTTGTAGTTGAAGCCTTCTACAGGGCAGGAGTCGATTCCGATCTGCGCAGCGGCTGTCATCATATTGCCGAGGGCGATGTAAGTCTGTTTGGATGCCCAGTCAAACAGCGCGCGATCTGATTCAAGCAGATTGAAATCATTTTTCTGGAAGTCTTCCGTTTTGCTGATATAGCCTTCATACATATCTTCCGGCATTTTTTTGACTTCCCGCAGGTGGTTTTTGACATAGTCGGCGTCAAAACGGATATCCTTTGCCGTCCGGGCAAGCAGAAGTACGAAATGGCTTGCGGTCGGCAGCTGCTTTTGCGCGCCCCATGTGAACTCGCGGAGTTTTTCACGAAGCTCCGGATTTTGAACGACGACAAATTTCCAAGGCTCCAAACCGAGCGAGCTTGGCGATAATCTTCCCGTTTCTAAAATGAATTCAAAATCGCTTTCTGAAATTTTTTTCTCAGGATCAAATTCCTTTGTGGCGTGTCTGAATTGATACGCTTCGATGATCTGCTGTTTTTTATCTGACATTCATGATCTCTCCTTTTCAATCGTTATGTACTATTGTAGCCATTATTTTTGAAAGTACCAGTACGCACATTTTTGTTGGATAGTATTCATTTTGATACTGACAAAAAAAACGGGCTGCCGCGGCAGTCCGTTTTTATTTTTCTCTTCTCGCAAAGTCGACGAAACGGAATTTATCGAGCCTGTGCCGGCTTTCCGTGTACTGAAAGAGGCTGGTATCCTCCAAAAAGACACGGTTTTTCACGACCGCCATATGGCTGAATCCGCCGAGATCCAAATACTTTCGGTCCTCTTCCCCCGCCGGCTCCACGACAATTTCCTTTTGCGCGTAGCTGATGGACAAGCCGAGCTCTCCTTCGAGATACTCATAGATCGAATCTTCACAAATCGCCTTCGTCAATAGAGGCACGTGTTTTTTCACAAAGTAATCCTTGTCCAAAATAATATGTTCTCCGTCAATCCGTCTTGATCTGACGACTTCCCACACCTTTTCATCTGCTTCTGTACCAAGCTCTTTTGCAGCTTCTGAGGGAGGCAGGATCAGCCCGAGACGGTGAACCGTCGTTCTCGTCTCTTTTCCGAGCGTTTCCGAAAGCTCTTTGAAGCTGATCAGGCCTGAGACGGGAAAACGCATTTTTTCTCTGTCTAATATGACGGAGCCTTTGCCTTTGATTTTCTGGATGTAGCCGTTTTGCGCCAGCATATTGAGCGCTTTGCGGACGGTTTCTCGTGATGTGCCGTATTGATCGCACAAATCATTTTCAGACGGAAGAACGTCTTCAGCCTTCCGCTGGCCGCTTTCAATCTGCCGCACCATATCTTTATAGATTGTGATGTATTTATTCACTTTCATTTGACCACCCAGATTAGTGTATCACGCTTTTGTCAGATGATAAACGATCGATTCATACGGACGGAGCGTCAATCGTTCCGGCCGCCCTTCCCTCGGTTCATCATTCGTCAGCAGCACCGTAAACCGCCAGCCGTCCGTGTCTTTAAGCGGAACCGTAAAGTCCGCTTCTTTCCCGTAGAAATTGTTGATGCACAGCAGTTTTTCATCCTTGCCGTGTCTGACGTACGCCAGAACCGCCGGATCGTCTTCAGCAAGCAGCTCAAACGTTCCTTCAGTCACGATGTCATATTCCTTTCTGAGCTTGATGAGCTTCTGATAATGGTAGAAAATTGAATCCGGGTCCCGCAAAGCCGCTTCCGCGTTAATGTCCCGATAATCATCCGCCGCCGGAATCCAAGGCGTGCCCGTCGTGAAACCGCCGTGCGGCCCGCTGTTCCACTGAACGGGGGTTCTTGCATTGTCTCTTGATTTCTCTTTTAAAATGGCGATAATGTCTTTTTCGGGCACGCCCTCTTTCTTCATCTTTTTGTACATGTTCAATGATTCGACATCGCGGTATGAGCCGATGTCATCGAACTTCGGATTGCCCATGCCGATCTCCTCACCTTGATAAATGTAAGGCGTGCCCTGCATCATATGAACGGCCGCCGCCAGCATTTTGGCTGATTTCGTCCGGTACACGCCGTCGTCTCCGTATCTGGATACGGCCCGCGGCTGGTCATGGTTGCACCAGAATAATGCGTTCCAGCCTCCGCCTTTTTGCATCTCCGTCTGCCAAAACGCTAAAATCCGTTTCAGCTTCAGAAAATCAAACGGAGCGAGCGCCCATTTTTCACCATTCGGATAATCCACTTTTAAATGATGAAAGTTAAAGGTCATATCGAGTTCTTTATTCTCAGGGTTTGTGTACCGGATGCAGTGGTCAGCCGTTGTCGAGGACATTTCCCCGACCGTCATACTGTCATATTTCGAAAACACTTCCCGGTTCATCTCATGAAGAAATTCGTGCACGCGCGGCCCGTCCGTATAATAAGGGCGCCCGTCACGCCCATCCTCGGCATCAGGAAACGATTGGTCTTTAGAAATGAGGTTGATCACATCCAGCCGGAAGCCGTCGATCCCTTTCCGGAACCAAAAATGCATCATGTCGTAGACCTTTTTTCTCATCTTTTCATTTTCCCAGTTCAAATCGGCCTGCGACACATCAAATAAATGCAGATAGTGCTGCCCTGACGCCGGGTCGAGCTCCCAAGCGGAACCGCCGAATTTTGATTCCCAGTTGTTCGGCGCCCGGCCGTCTTCCTTTCCGTCTTTCCAAATGTAAAAATCCCGATACGGACTGTCGGGTGACGAGACCGCTTCTTTGAACCACCGATGCTCGACTGATGTATGGTTTACGACAAGATCCATAACGACCTTGATTCCTCTTTTATGCGCTTCATCAAGAAGCCGTTCAAAATCCTCCATCGTTCCGTATTCTTCATAAATGGTGCAGTAATCGCGAATGTCATAACCGTTATCATTCTGCGGCGAATCGTAAATCGGCGTAAGCCAAATGACATCAATCAAAAGCTTCTGCAAATAATCAAGCTTCTCGATAATACCGTTCAGATCACCGATCCCGTTTCCCGTCGTATCATTAAAGCTCTTCGGATAAATTTGATATACCGCTGCCTTTTTCCACCATGGTGTGCTGTCTGTTTTCATTTTTCTTCACCGCCTGTAATGTTTTGAATTGAAAGGGAAAAGGGACAGCCTGATAGAAGGCGCCCCGCAGGTTTTCTATTTTTGCCGTTTCAGCCGCGCATACCCGTATGTTCCCGCAAACGGGAGAATCAGCACGATCAGCATTCCGATCGCAAACGGACCCCAGTACTGACTCATAATGGAGAAGATCCCCGGCACGCCGCCGACTCCGACCGAGCTTGCGAGAACGCCTTTGACGGAGATGAACATCCCCGCGATTCCCGAACTAATCATGGCGATCACAAACGGAAATTTGCAACGCAGATTCACGCCGAAAATCGCCGGTTCGGTAATGCCCAAATATGCGGAAATGCCGGCCGTCAGTGAAAGCCCCCGCTGTTTTTTATCTTTTGTGATCAGCATCATGGCCAAAGCCGCCGATCCTTGAGCGATATTTGACAATGCGAGCATTGGCCATAAAAATGTGCCGCCGAGCTTTGATCCGATTAATTGAAGATCGACCGCGAGAAACGTATGGTGCATCCCTGTGATCACAAGCGCCGAATACAGCCCTCCGTACAGCAGGCCTCCGATGGCGGAGAATTGGCCGAAAACGGCAATCAATCCCGCCGTCAGCGCGTTACCGATCGCAAAGGTAATCGGACCGATGATGACAAAGGATAGAAAACCGATGACCAAAAGCGTCACCGGCGCGACGACCAACAGCTGAATACCCTCCGGCGTCCGTTTCGTCAAAAAGAGCTCAAGCCTGGCAAGTAAATAAGACGCCAGCAGAATCGGGAGCACCTGACCTTGATACCCGACTTTCTGCACCTCAAGGCCGAACAGGTTCCACACCGGAATATCGCCGCTCTGCTCGGCAGCCCCGTAGCCCCATGCGTTTAACAGATCAGGATGCACCAGCATCAGCCCGAGCACGATGCCCAAAAGCGGGCTTCCTCCGAACCGCTTCACTGCCGACCAGCCGATTAAAGCCGGCAGAAAAGCGAAAGCCGTCCCCGCGATCAGATTAATCATATTGGCGAGATCCGCCCATTGCGGATACACTTGGACAATCGATTTGGCGCTGTAGAAAATGCCTTCCGCCGTTAAGATATTGTTCAGACCCATTAAAAGTCCGGCCGTGACGATCGCCGGCAAGATCGGAATAAAGATGTCCGCAAGCGTTTTCACAGCACGCTGTAAAGGATTCATGTTTTGCGCTGCCGCCTTCTTCACGTCATCCTTGGACGCTTCACCCATCCCCGTTTCCTTCACTAATTCCGCATATACTTTGTTGACCGTCCCCTGCCCGATCACGACTTGAAACTGCCCGTTTACCGCAAAAGATCCTTTGACAATGTCTATTGCATCAAGCATTTTTTGGTTTACTTTGGTTTCATCTATTAATGCAAACCGCAAACGCGTCACACAATGAGTCGCCGCCTCAATATTTTCGATTCCGCCGACAGCTTCAGCGATCTGCCGCGCAGCCCGGTTAAACTCACCCATGCCAACCCCTCCGTAACCGTTTTCATTTTGTCTCACAAACTTGTATATACATGTTTATGACTCTATTGTAATGATGTATATACATGTCGTCAATCTATTTTTATAGCGCTTTCATCACAAATATACTGCGAAAGACCCTGAAACAAAAAAAGCCCCGCCGGAACCGGGCCTTGACTTCTTGTTTTATCGGGAACATGTCCGGGCGGAATTCACAACAGGAGCACAAAAAGCATACAGTACTGTACAACTAAGTTAAAGAGGTGTGAAGAGATGCCATCCACTGTTATCAACCTGTACTATTTGAAGATTAACAGTATTTCTGGCAACGGATCTATTACGATTGGGGAAGCGGCATACAACAGTCCCACCACAAATAACAAATCACAAGGACTGAACTCTTCATTCGGCGATACGTCACCTATAGAATCGATGATGGAGAACTTGTTAAATGATCCTGATGTCAACGACCAGACAGCCATCGGAACCGCAGATACCGCAAATATTACGCCGGTGCCGCCCATTATAGATTAAAGGGGTTTTTATGAATGCCTTATCAAATTAACGTCGTCAATATAAAAGTAAACGGAGCAACGCAAAACGGAAACGTCGATATCGGTCAGACCGTACAAAACAGCCACACCGCCAACAGCAAATTTGTCGGCGCGAACTTTTCTTTAGGGGATTTTTCGCCGGCCGCCGGATGTTTGAATTCGGGCCATCTTGACCCTGACGTGAGCGATCAGGATCAGATCGCCAACCCGTCAATGCCGATCGCAAATCAAATATAGGGAGGTTCTGCCGAAGTGGATATCGAAAAAATGAGAAAGTGGCTTGAGATTACGAACGAGCACAAGCCCAGCGACTTTTGGACCAATGTCCTGAAACGGAAATCTCCCGAAGATTTTTTCTCCTTACAAAAAAACACCCTGACTTATGATATTTATCAGGATGAACAGCACACATTTGTCATTGTGGAAATGCCCGGCGTTTACGAAGAAGAATTGACATTGAGGCTGCTGTCAAGAACACGGCTGCATATAAGAGGAAACATCACACCCCTTTTTCCAAAGAACATGGGCGTCTGCCAAAACCGGTATTACGGGGAAATCGATGAGACGATTGAGCTTCCTGAACCGGCTGAGCCCCACCTGTTACAGGCGCAGTGCGTAAACGGCCTGCTCCACATTTCCTACCCGCGCCTTATGGAGCACATTCCTTTTCAGAAAAAAATCTAAAGAGCCGGCTTACGGGCGGCCCAGCCGGCTGTACACTTTCTCCTTATAATGAGAAGATGCGGGTTTTGAGAACATGGCTTTCTCCTCCGTCAGTTTGTCGAGTCTGACTTGTTTTTCCGTCCGTTTGTTCCGCAGGTGATCCCGCTCCTGTTCATTGCGGCACTTGGCGATCAAATAATCGAGCGTCATCAGCTCTTTCTTCAGCGCGCCTTCATCCTCGGCGATCCCGGCGTTTTTTAATATGCGGTAGCCCATTCTGAGCGATTCCGGAAGATGTGCGGCATCGTCTTTCGGCAGGGGCTTTCCCATTCCTTTGATGCCGGCGAACTCTCCATCCTTAATGGCGCGCTTGATTTTATCTTCAGCCACGATATGGGCAATATCCATCACTGTTCACCTCTTTTTTCAATAGAAACCGGGTGTGATCATACGGAAACATAGGCCCCAGTTTGTTCCATTTATATGTTTTAAAGCTGTCATTCAACAGATCAACCGCCGTTGCGACAGCGTTTTTCGCCCTTTTTCCGATGAGCCTTTTCCACCTTTTCTATTTGCTGGTTTCATGGTATATTGATTACGTTCGTTTTTTCTATCGTTCCGTGTAAACCGTGATCGGAAAAAAGGAGTGTAACAATGAAAACATTTATAAAAGAAAGAGGACTTGCCTTCTTCTTGATAGCGGTCGTGTTATTGTGGGTGAAAACATATGTCGCTTATATTTTAAACTTTAACCTCGGCATAGACAACACGATCCAGAAAATATTGCTTTTTGTGAATCCGCTGAGCTCCAGCTTGTTCTTTCTTGGACTTGGGCTTCTTTTCAAGAAAAAATTACAGCAGACAGCCATTATTGTGATTCATTTTTTATTGTCTTTTTTGCTTTTTGCAAACATCGTCTATTATAGATTCTTTAATGATTTCATTACCATCCCGGTCATGATGCAGGCAAAGACAAACGGCGGCCAGCTCGGAGACAGCGCGTTCTCGTTAATGAGATGGACAGACGCCTTCTACTTCCTGGATACCGTCATTTTGATTATTTTGGCCCTTAAGATGAAAAAACCGGCTGAAAAACCGGCGAAGAAATCATTCAGAATCGTTTTGGCTTCCGCCGTGCTTATGTTCCTGATCAACCTCGCCGTCGCGGAATCCGACCGTCCTGAGCTTTTGACACGCTCATTTGACCGAAACTATCTGGTGAAATACTTGGGCACGTACAACTTTACAATTTACGATGCCGTGCAGAATGTGAAATCAAACAGCCAGCGCGCGCTTGCCGATTCAAGCGATGTAACGGATGTGGAAAACTATATGAAGGCCAACTATGACGTGCCGAACAACGTCTATTTCGGAAAAGCCGAAGGAAAAAACGTCATCTACGTCTCATTAGAGTCTCTGCAATCCTTTATCATTGACTATAAAATTAACGGCAAGGAAGTGACGCCGTTTTTAAACAAACTGGCGCACGATAATCAAACATTCTACTTTGATAACTTTTTCCACCAAACGGGACAAGGTAAAACATCTGATGCGGAATTTATGATGGAGAACTCTCTGTACCCGCTTTCGCAAGGTTCGGTTTTCGTCAATAAAGCGCAAAACACGCTGCAGTCCGTTCCTGCGATCCTAAAAGGCAAAAAGTACACGTCTGCCGCTTTCCACGGAAATACGCAGACTTTCTGGAACCGTAACGAAATGTACAAAGCGGAAGGCATCGATAAGTTTTTCGATTCCGCTTATTATGACATGAGCGAAGAAAACACGAAAAACTACGGCATGAAAGACAAACCGTATTTCAAAGAATCCATGCCGCTCTTAAAGAGCCTGCCGCAGCCGTTCTATACGAAGTTCATTACGCTGTCCAACCACTTCCCGTTCGGAATGGATAAAGAAGACACGGACTTCCCGGCGGGAGACTTTGGCGATTCAGTCGTTAATAATTACTTCCAGTCCGCGAACTATCTGGATGAATCAATTGAACAGTTCTTTCATGACCTGAAAAAAGACGGCCTGTACGATAAGTCGATTATCGTGATGTACGGAGACCACTACGGCATCTCCGAAAACCATAATAAAGCGATGGCGAAAGTGCTCGGCAAAGATGAGATCAATGAATACGACAATGCCCAGCTTCAGCGGGTGCCGCTCTTTATCCACGCTCCCGGCGTGAAAGGCGGCCGCAATCATAAATTTGCCGGTGAAGTCGATGTCGCGCCGACCGTTCTTCATCTGCTCGGCGTCGATACGAAAGATTATCTCATGTCAGGTTCAGATATCTTATCGAAAGAGCACAGAGAAGTCATTCCGTTCCGTAACGGAGACTTCATCTCGCCGAACTATACGAAAGTGTCCGGCAAGTATTACGATACGAAAACCGGAAGACTTTTAGATGATTCAGAAGTCGACAAAAAAGAAGACTCTCTCGTCAAGACTGAGCTTGAAATGTCTGATAAGATCATCAACGGCGATCTGCTTCGTTTCTATCAGCCGAAAGGCTTTAAGAAAGTGGACCCTTCACAATTCGATTATACGAAGCGTGAAGATTCCTCAGCAGATGATCAAAAAGAATAAACAAAAGCCAGATCATATCAATGATCTGGCTTTTTTATGTTCAGCTCCCGGCGGCCATAGTGCGCTTTTGCAGGCTGTCGGAAAGAACTGAATAAGCGACGACTTTCTTTTTCTGCTGTTTGACGACATCTACATGGTCTTCGTAGCTGTATACAAACACCGTCACATCTTTTTTTCCTTTTCTCGTCTTAATGACAAGCGGATCGGCTCCGTTTTGCGGATGAAGATAACGCTCTTCATCCCCTGGGTATATATAATGCCGTTCGATAAACACGGCTTCGTTAAAATCATCAATCACCCGGCGTTTGTCTTCGCCTTCCAGACGTTTTCCGCCGAGGGAAACGGCAGCGGACGCGTCACTGAGCTTCGAATGGGTTTCAAACTTGCGGAGAATCCATTCCACCGCTCCGGTAGGAAGGCATGTCAGCACAATCTTAATCAGGCTTATGACAACAATTGAAACAACTGCAATCCATGTCACCTTACATCATCTCCATACTTGTTCTACATGAATCTTAACATAGAAGAAAACGTTGTGTTTTGTACATTATGTGAATCTTGATATATGTTTTTTAAAAAAATCCGGATCACCTAGGTGATCCGGATTTTTCAAGTCTGCTTCTGGTCGTCACGGCGGACGGCTTCTCTCAGCTCTTCCGCGACAAATTCGACGTTCGGCCCGATAATGACCTGCGCCGTTTTATTCCCCGTTTTGATAACCCCTTTTGCTCCCGCTTTTTTAAGCGCCGCCTCATTAATGAGAGACGTATCCTGCACGGTCAGTCTGAGGCGGGTCGCACAGTGATCAATCGTTTCGAGGTTTTGCCTGCCGCCGAGCCCCTTGAGCATGGCATGTTCTTCGACGGAACCGGCCGTATCTTCACTAAGCACTTCTTCCTCTTCCTCATCATCTTCCCGTCCCGGCGTTTTCAAGTTTAACGTTTTGATGAGCATATAGAAGACGACAAAATAGATCACCGCATAACAAAGCCCGACAACGAGCAGCAAAAGCGGTTTTTCGGCAATCCCGTAGCTGAGGAGATAATCGATCGCCCCCGCCGAGAATGAAAAACCTGACCTGATTCCGAGAACATTCACGATAAATAAAGAGAACCCGGTTAATATAGCATGAACCCCGTACAAAAGCGGTGATAAAAACATAAATGCAAATTCAATCGGCTCTGTAATTCCGGTGATAAATGCCGTCAGCGCGAGACCGATCATCATTCCGGCCGTCGCTTTGCGCTTACTTGGCTTAGCCGCGGCAATCATTGCCAGACATGCGGCCGGAAGCCCGAACATCATAATCGGAAAGAATCCCGTCATATAAGTTCCCGCCGTCGGATCCTTCGCAAAGAAGCGGGCCAGATCTCCCGTTTTTCCGTGAAAATCGCCAAATTGGAACCAAAAAATATTATTCAGCACATGATGAAGACCGAACGGAATCAAAAGCCGGTTAAAAATCCCGTAAATCCCGGCGCCGATTCCGCCAAGCCCGATCATCCATTCCCCGAAAGACGTAATCACCGACTGAATCGGCGGCCACACAAATCCGAAGATCCCCGCCAAAATAATGGTAATCAGCGCCGTTACAATCGGAACGAGCCTGCGCCCGCTGAAAAACCCGAGATATTCGGGCAGCTTCGTATCCTTAAAGCGATTATACGTGTATCCCGCAATTAACCCCGCGATAATCCCTCCGAAAACGGCCATATTATTTGTCGAATTGATTGATTTTACAGCCGCGTCCAGCATGATATAAGAAATTGCTCCCGACAGAGCGGCGGCCCCGTTGCTGTCTTTGGAAATCCCGATCGCGATTCCGATCGCGAAAATCAGCGGCAGATGATCAAATACCGCGGTCCCCGCCGCGTAAATGAACGGAATATTTAATAAGTCCTCTCTGCCGATGGCCAAAATAATACCAACGGCGGGCAGAACGGCAATCGGAAGCATAAATGATTTTCCGAGTTTTTGCAAAAATTGAAGCATTTTACCCATCCCCCTTCTTTTTTCTTAAATATACCACATAAGTTATCTAGTGATCTATACCAATTTTCCTTCATTTATTCACATAAGGCTTGTTGGTTTTCTATTTATAAACCAGTTGTGGTAAGCTTGAATCAGATGATTAAAAATAGAAAGCGGGAATGACAATGATTGTAACGAACGATCAAGAATTAGAAGGCCTTAAAAAAATCGGCAGAATTGTCGCGCTGGCGCGTGAAGAAATGAAGAAAAAAGCCGAGCCCGGCATGAGCACGAAAGATCTTGACCTGATCGGAAAGGCGGTGCTTGACGAGCACGGAGCCGCTTCCGCTCCGGAGAAGGAATACGATTTCCCGGGCGTGACATGTATCAGCGTAAATGACGAAGTCGCTCACGGCATTCCGAGCGCCTCTAAAATCTTAAAAGCCGGAGATCTTGTAAATATCGATATTTCGGCGGAGTTCGGCGGTTTTTATTCCGATACGGGAATTTCATTTGTACTCGGAGAAGGCGATGAACGTCTGCAAAAGCTTTGTAACTGCGCAGCATCCGCATTTCAGAAAGGATTGGATCAGGCAAAAGCCGGCAAACGCCAAAACCAGATCGGCAGAGCCGTCTACCATGAAGCCCGCTCCAACGGATTTACCGTCATTAAAACGCTGACGGGCCACGGAATCGGCAGAAACCTCCATGAAGCGCCGAACCACATCATGAATTACTATGATCCGTTTGATAACGCGCTTCTTAAAAACGGAACCGTGATCGCGCTTGAGCCGTTTATTTCCACGAAAGCGGAAACGATTGTTGAAACGGGAGACGGCTGGACGTATAAAACGCCGGATAAAAGCCTTGTCGCCCAAGTGGAACACACCATCGTGATCACAAAAGACAAACCGATTATTTTAACTGCATTGTAATGTTTCATCTCCCTTCCAAACAGGTATACAACAATTAACCCGAAGGAGGGAGACGCATGAAAAAAGATAAAGAAAAAATCAAAATCGAAAACGAAATACACGCCATGCACGGCGTAACGAAACAGCAGATTTTAGAGGATTTCGAGGAATTTAAGGCGTACCTTCATCAGAAAATTTCCGCCGGAAAAAAACTGGGTCTGGATGACAGCAAAATCATTAAAAGCGCCGCCATCCTCGGGGACTATCTCGCCAAACACGAGGAGCCCCGCAATGCGGAAGAAAAACTCTTACAAGAACTGTGGGACATTGCGGATGACAATGAAAAACAGCATTTGGCCCAGCTTCTCGTCAAACTTGCCGGACACTGATACAGTGCCCGGCTTTTTTATGCTCCGTTATAAGAGTTGTGCTACACTGGACATATGTCTGTGAAAGGAGCCATTTTTCAACATGTGGTTTATTATCTTCGGGTTTATTTTCTTTATTGAAAGCATCATTCTCACCGTTTACGGAGTCAAGAAAAAGAAGGGGATGCTGGTTTATTTCGGCGTCGTTTTCGGAATCATGACACTCGGAACGGTGCTGTTAAAATTAACCGGCCATTAAGCATGAAAAGACCGCCCTTTACATATATATGTAAGAAAGCTTTACATCTCTGAATCGAAAGTCTCAGTTTTTGCGTTATCCCTTTTCAGCGTCTTTTTATAGATGTTACAATGCCAAAAGTTTGGCAAAAACTGAAGAAACCTCCCCAGCGGGAGAACGGAGAAAGGAGTTTTCTGACATGCATTATGGCAGTAAAGGCTGGTATGTAGAAGAGTTAAAGAAAAAAGGAATTACCCACTATGAAGGAAGAAAGCTTCAAAGCTTCAAAAAGTACTTCCTTGCCAATCTGCTGGAAACAAAAAAACAAGCATAACGTAAATCAGCCGTGCTGTCAGTGCAGCACGGCTTTTTTCTATACATTAGTGAGCCTGTCCCTTTTTTTAAGGAAGGACTCCCTCCAGCTTTCTGACAGCGCTTCTTCCCGCAGTATTTCTTCAATCGCTGACAGATTGCCTGAATCACGGTATTTCACTTCGTTCGCATACCAGACGGAAATGCTTTCTTTTCCTCTCGACAGACGCTTGATGACGGGACGCGGATCGACATATCCTTCTTCAAGCACCCTGAAATAAAAGCCGGTAAATCCCGTCTGCTGTACACGGAGCACCATATCTTTGATGCCATATTTGAGCGCGAGTTTGACGCAGGGCTGGCGCGGCTGGCTTACTTGAACGACGGCTTCCCCCAGCTGAAAGACGTCTCCGATCCACACGTCTTGTTCGGCCAGTCCTTTGACCGTTACATTCTCCCCGAACGCGGCGGCGGGAAGTTTTCTCGCGAGCGTAGTTTCCCAATATGAATAATGCTCGGCGGGATACACGCACACCGCTTTATCGGGACCTCCGTGATGCTTCAAGTCGGCTTGCCCGTCCCCGTCAAAATGGGTTTTATACAGCATGACGGGAGAATCTGCGGGCCGCTTTATGATGCCGGAATTGATTTGTCTGCCGGCAAATTCATGAATTGCGGGCTTTCCGAGATTGATAGATAAGACAGAATAGTCTTCCGTCACCTCGTTCACATCCTTTGCGAAATCTCATATCTTTCCTTTATCATAGTAAGAAAAAGGTGGTTTTTCCATGCTTCAATATCATATGATTGCAGACGGCCGGGTTCAGGGCGTAGGTTTTCGCTACTTCGTCCAGATGGAAGCCGACAGACAAAAGATAGCCGGCTGGGTAAAAAACCGTGATGACGGCCGGGTGGAAATCCTTGCCGAAGGTCCTGAAGAGTCGTTAAAACAATTTGCCGAAGCAGTCAGAAAAGGCAGCCCCTTCTCAAATGTCACAGGCGTAACCATCGAAGAATCACACCGTCTGAAAGGGTACCGCACCTTTTCCATCAGTTACTGATAAGGCTTGTCCTGATAATAATAATTCGGCTTCACAATCGTATTGTCATATGATTTATGGAAAATGTGGGTGGAAGCCGGCGAGATCGGCGGAATCAGCCAGGTCCAGTCGCCCGTCAGTTTTCTGCCCGCGTCTTGTTCCTGTTCTTCGAAGCGTTTAAATTGATTCGCCGCCGTATGGTGATCGACAATGCTGACACCGTGTTTTTTGTATGAATAGAGCACTGCCTTATTCAGTTCCACCAGCACCTGATCTTTCCACAGGTCGGTATTCAGGCTGGCGGAAATCCCCATGACTGCAGCGGCTTTTTTGAGCATATCATACCGTTTTTCGTCAGCAAGGTTCCTTGCGCCGATTTCGGTTCCCATATACCATCCGTTAAAAGGCGCCGCGTTGTACGACAGCCCGCCGATTTCAAGCCTCATATCGGCGATAATCGGAACCCCGTACCATCTGAGATTTAAATCGGCAAACTCTTCAATATCCGGATGGGTGATCGGCACTTCTTTCACGAGCGTCTGAGGCAGGTCATACCAGACCGGCTGCCCGTCCCCTTTCATCCGGAAAAGCAGCGGCAGAATATCAAAATCGGTCCGCTTCCCGCGCCAGCCGAGTTTTTCGCAGACAGCCGTCAGCTCATATGATGCCGGATCACCGACTCTTCCTTTTTCAGTCTCATATCCCGCATAGCGGATGAGCTGGTGATTCCAGATTTCCACTTGTTTCTCCCCATTCTTCTCAGGAGGGAAAATCGTAATCGTCGGTTTAATTTTTCCGCCGTTCGTGGCGATTTCAATATGTTCAAATAATGCGTCGCGCACCTCTTCTTTCGTGTTCACACCGCGCCGGTCAATGACGTTCAGCGATTGCCAGAACAGACGCCCGATACAGCGGTTGCTGTTGCGCCACGCCATTTTCGCCCCGTGTTCAAGCTCTTCCGCCGTATGGACGTAACTTCCCGTCCGATCTATCTCATCTTCTATCGCGTGAAGACGCGCGTTGATTTGCGATTCCATTCCGAGTTCCTGATAGCAGACATCAATAAAATCCTTCGCCTCATCCCAAAGTATTTCCGTATGTTTCAAAAAACTCTCTCCTTCAATTTACATCTGTTTCCCATTGTATCGTTTTTAGGAGTGAACACAATGGTTTTTTTGTATCATACTGGAAACTGCATAGAAAAAACACCTGTGATTTTCGCAGGTGTTTTACAAAACGGAATGCAGTTTTTCAGCCAGTGTAAGCAAATCCTCACGGTAGTTTTTTCCCGTCATCGGAATTCCGTGACCCGTCAAAAGCGCTTCCGGCTCCAGTTCGGCCAGTTTCTGAACGGATGCGGCCGCCGTCTGCGTATCCGCTGTAAAATAGGCGGGCGGCCCGTGAAGCTCTTGTTTTTGAATGACAACGTCCGCAAGCGATTCCTGTTCAACAGTGATCACGGCATCACCGGCAAGCAGAACGCGGTCTTTATCCCGGAATAATGAAATATGGCCGGGGGTGTGACCGGGCGTATGCACCCATTTCCATTCTTCAAGAAACGGAACGGTACCGTCTGAAGGCAGTGCCTGAACGGACGGAATGCGGATCGTATGGCGCGGAAACAGCGGTGACAGCTTTGCGACAAGCCCTTTTTTCGCATCGGGCCTGGCAGGCGGATAATCCGCTTTCCCCGTGACGTACGGGAGCTCCTTTTCATGAATGTAAACCGGCACATTCCAAAGCTCAAGCAGTTCTTCAATCGCACCGACATGATCAAAATGGCCGTGTGTCAAAATGACCGCCTTCAGCTGATACCCCTCTTTGAACCGGCGTTTCATTTCTTCTGTTATCATCTCCGCCGATTGAGGCATTCCCGCGTCAACCAGAATGATTTCCCGCGGAGCTGAGGGATTTTCGATAAAGTAAACATTCGCAATCTGCACGGTCAGTCCGTAAACGCCGTCCGCCGCTTTAAAACCGGCGCCGCTTCTCACTGAAAAAAGCGGCATAAACGGATCACTCATCATGGCACCTCCTCTGATGCCTTTAGTGTGCGACGAACCGGGTGTTTTATGTTAAAAAATCGTGATTGCGCCAATGATGAGCGCAAAGGCCGTCATGACGATAACGGCAAGAACCGCCCATTTCATCGCAAACTTCTGGTGTTCATCAATGGTGACCCCGGCAAGCCCGGCTAATAAATGCGTCGACGGCACGAGCGGGCTTAACATATGAATCGGCTGGCCGATGATCGAAGCGCGGGCGATTTCCACCTTATCTACACCGTACGCCACGGCGGTCTCGGATAAAATGGGCAGCACGCCGTAAAAATAGGCGTCATTGGGCATCAGAAACGTAAAGATACCGCTCGTTAAGGCAACAATCGCCGGAATAAATCCCCCCATCTGTTCCGGAATAAGCGATACGAGGGAAATGGCCATCTCATCAACCATCTTCGTCCCTGTTAAAATTCCGGTAAACACCCCTGCGGCAAAAATCATCGAACCGATCGCAAGCACATTGCTCGAATGGGCTGAAATACGCTCCCTTTGATCGTTAAGCTTCGGATAGTTGACAATCAGCGCGATACAAAACGCAATGATGAACAGCACGGTTAAATTCACTTTTCCTGACACTAAAAATCCCACTAAAGAAAGCGTTAACAGTAAATTGAACCACCACAGTTTCGGCCGCCTCCATTCATCTTCCGCAGCCGCAGCCGTTTCATTTGTATGGGACGGCTGCTTTAATTCGATCACCCCGAGCCGTTTCCTTTCCATCCTTCCGAGTACATAAGCGACCACAATCATACACACCATTCCGCTGGCAATGACAGGCAGCATCGGCCCCGTCAGCTCTGCCGGGTCAACGCCGAGCGCACTCGCCGCACGCGGGGTCGCCCCGCCCCATGGGATCGTATTCATGATACCCATGCCGACACCGGCGATTCCCGCTAAAATAATCGGACGGATTCCGAGCATGATATACAAAGGCAGCATTGCGCTTGTCGTAATCATATACGTCGTCGAACCGTCTCCGTCCAGTGCGACAAGCATGGTCAAAACGGCTGTTCCGACTACAATTTTGAGCGGGTCGCCTTTAACCAGCTTTAAAATACGCGACACCATCGGATCAAATAAACCGGTATCAATCATAATGCCGAAATAAAGAATCGCAAACATAATCATAACTGCAATCGGCGCCACCTGTTCAATCCCGGAAATCATCATCTCGCCGACCCGGTTAAAAGAAAACCCGGCAATCAGCGCAAACACGATCGGCGTTAATACGAGCGCCGTTAACACCGAAAGCCGTTTTGTCATAATCAGCACCATAAAAACAAGCATCATAAGAAAGCCTAAGATTGCTAACACAGTATGTCCCCCTTATTATGAATACGCTTACATTTTAAAGGCCCGATCCCCTTTATCCGCCTTTTTGCTATCTTATGAGAATTGGATATTGAAGTAAATATTTTGGATTTTAAAGATTTTTAATTTTTTATAACCTTTTCGTTCATTTTGTTCATTTATAAATCAAAAGCCTCCCGCAAATATGCGGAAGGCTTATTTTTCGCTGCTCATCATCTCTTTATAAAACTCGGTCTGCTCTTCTAAAAAGCGTTTTGCGCCGCTGCTGTTTTTATAAAAGCTCTCCCAATCCCGTTTTTTCAACATTTGCTTCCACTCCGCGGATGAGGTAATCTGTTTCAAAGCCTGATCCCAATAGGCGATCTCGCCTTCGGTCATGTCTTTCGGCCCCATGATGCCTCTCCAGTGCGCAAAGACAAACGGCACCCCCTGCTCTTTCCATGTCGGCACATCGCTGAAGCCGGAGAGCCTTTTGTCCGACGTAACGGCCGCCAATGTGATTTTCCCTTTCCGATAGGCGTCTCTCGCTTCTGAAATGGTCATTGAAGCGGCGTCTATCTCGTGGCTGATAAGAGCTTCAATGACTTCATTGCTGCTCCCGTATTGAAAAAAGCGGATATCAAACGGAGAAATTCCGGCCATTTCCGCCGCTCTCGCAAAGGAGAGCTGGTCATCATTTCCGAGGCCGGGCGCAAATCCGATTTTTATGCCGCCCGGATGTGCTTTAATATCGCCGAGCAGCCGCTTTCCGCTTTTTATCTTTGAATCCTTCGGAAGAGCGACGGTCTGCCACTCTTTTGCGATAATGGCCAAAGGCGTAAAATCAGCTGCCTTCAGCCGGCTTTGTCCCAAAATTTCATTGCTTAACAGCAGGCTTGAATTCATACTGATGACATCCGTTTTTCGTTCGTTTACATATTTCCAGCCGCTGTCTCCGCCTCCGCCGGGTTTATAGACGATCTTTACGGGCCGGCCTAATATTTGCTTCCGCTCTATTACCGATTGCAAAGCTTTTGCCGTTACGTCCCAGCCCCCTTGAGGCGCCGCCGGGACGACAATTTCAACCGGCCCTTCGGCTGAACGGATGCCCGCCATCTGCCGTCCGTCAAAAGAAACCAGCGCCGCCAGCATGACAAGAAGCACTCCCAACCGCTTCATTTCTCCCATCCCTTATTCATGTGCTAAATAATATTTCCGTTCCGGCCTGCCGATAATGCCGTACTCTAATTCAGCGAGCGCTTCTTCCCGAGAAACGAGAAACTCGGCGTAGCGCCGCGCCGTTGTTCTGGAGGCGCCCATTTTTTCGCCCAGTTCTTCAGCCGTCATCCCTTTTTGGGCTGCCCTGAGCGCGTTTTTGATTTTTTGAAGTGTAATCGAATTAATCCCGGTCGGCAGATCATTGAGCTGTTTTTGTTCTTTCTGACCGCTTCCGAAAAACATGTCGATAACGGACTGGCTCAGCTCCGGCTGTGAGTGCAGCCATTCTCTTTTTTCCCGGTACTGCAAAAGCACTTCTGTAAATTTATGTGCCGACACCGGCTTTATGACATAGTGGGAAACGCCTGATCTGAGCGCTTCCTGCAGCAGTCTTGTTTCGGCAGAAGCCGTAATAATGATAATATCAACGGAAGGAAAACGGCCGCGGATGAGGGGAAGCAGATCTGTCCCCAGCTCATCCGGCATATAAATATCCAAAAGCAGCAGATCAGGCTGCCGTTTCTCAAGCAGCGATATGGTGTCTTTGGCATTGATTGCTTTGCCGATGACATTGAATCCATCAAGATGTTCGATAAATTTTTCGTGAATTTGCGCTATTCGAAAGTCGTCCTCTGCAATCGCGATGTTAATCACACCGATTCCCCCTTTGGCCTTTCTTTCGGTATAAACACCGTAAATACGGCACCGCCGCTCTTTTGCTGCGAAATCTCTATCGATCCCTGCAATTCACTGACGGCTTCTTTCAGATTGGCTAAGCCGTATCCTCTCCTCGTCCCCTTTGAAGAGTAGCCCTTTTCAAATATCGTTTCTGTTTTTTCCTGAGGCACGCCGTCTCCTGAATCCGCCACTTCGATGACGATATCCCTGCCGATATCGGTCATAAAAAAGGCGACCTCTTTTTTCTCTTTTTCGGCGACGGCTTCGAAAGCGTTATCAATAAGATTTCCGATGATCGTAATGAGCTGGGATGAACCCACATGCTCCGGCAGCGATTCTAAAAAGCTGTTTTCATCTATTGAAAGCTTTACTTTCTTCTCAGACGCCTTTCCCATTTTTCCTAATAGTATGGCCTGAACCCGCTGTGAATGAATGTTTTGAAAGAGGATTTCGTGCTGTTCATTCTGGATGGCGTACTCTTCTTTTATCAGTTCAATGGCTTCATTATATTCTCCCAGCTCTAACAGACCGAGGATCGCGTAAAGCTTATTCGAGAATTCATGCGTTTGCGCCCGAAGATCCTCCGAGTATTTTTTCATTTCAGTCAGCTTGTTAATCAGTTTCTTGAGCTCCGTTTTTTCGCGGAAGCTGATCACCGCTCCGTATACTTGCCCGGTCTGCTTCATTTCTTTCACGTTTAAGATAAATACTTTATCTCCGGCACGCACCTCCACGTTCGGCGGTAATTCTCCCCCTGCCAAAACCGGCATGAGATTTGCGCCCGGCATGATTTCTTTTATATGCCTTCCTATCATCGGTTCCGGAAGATTCAGCATATCAGCCGCAGATAAATTCATCATGGTTACCGCGCCTTCTTTGTTTACGGCGATAATCCCTTCTTTCATCGCAAGGAGCATCGCATTGCGCTCCCGGTACAGCGCTGCAATTTCATGCGGTTCAAGGCCGAGTGTATCTTTACGGATGCTTTTTGCGAGCGCCGCCGCTCCCCCGATGCCGATAAGAAACACCAAACATGCAAAATAGCCTAAATGCCGCAGATGCGCTTTCATATCTTTTTCTATCTCATCTTGTAAAAACTCGACTGTCACCGTTCCAACGACTTCGTTATGATTTTTTTCCTCCAGAATAATCGGGGCGCTTCCCCGGACCGCCGTCATTCCGTCGGAAACCGGAGACCCGCCGAACATGACGGTTTTATTTTGCAGATTTTGATTTTCTTTCGGAATGCTGCTGCGGGCCGAATGAAATGCAACATGCCCTTTTTGATCAGTAATATAGACAGCGTGCGCGCCTGCCTGTTCTTTCATTTGTTCAATAACGTCTAACTTTGTAAAAGCTTCTTGATCCGCAAGCCGGAACGCCTCTTTTACAGGAGGCATGTATGAAATGGTTTTTGCCGTTTGCACCGCCAGCTGTTCAGCCTGCTTCTGGCCTTCCTTTAATTGCTGAAAGGCAAATATAACTGTGAGCGTTCCGATGACAAGTATTAATAAAGCCGCAATTAATCCGGCGATTTTCATTTGCAGAGAGACATAAAACCGCTTTGCTTCCAACACAGCACCAGCCGTCCTTTCCTCCTAAAATCATACCACTTTTTAAATCTTTGTTTCTCATTTTTGAGAATTTTCGTGATCTTTTTCTCTTGTCATTTCTTTCAAAAAGTGCAGTCTGGTATAATTTCCCTCAAGGGAGATAAGAAGGATGAACTTTTTATAATCGCTGCGCAAAAAAAAAAAGACTGACAGAAGCCAGTCTCGGGATGTTTAACAACGGACATATATTCAGTTGACAGAATGATTCTTTATGATGGCTGAGATATATTTGAATGACCGGAAATATCAATCAATTTTCCTTTGACGGCCAGGCGTCCTTCGGTTCTTACCGCTTTGTCGCATGTGATTAATGTAATCTCTTTATCTTTTGTCTCCTGAATTGCGTTTGCTTCTATTTCTGAAATCATGGTTTTTGATGTTACAGAATAAATATAGTCTTTTCTAAAGTCGGTCATCACGATTTGCGCGCCTTTTTTTATGTGTAAAAGAGGGCCGAACAATAGGTTCTCCTGCTTCAGATGGTGGCCTGCCAACGGGTAGTTTCCCTCGCCCATTTTCTGATTCGGACGCATAGTTGCCGCGCCGATCAGCAGGTTTTCATTGGTTGTGCCTTTTAAAATCGGAAGGTCTAAATCGATGCTGCTGATGGTTATCCGTCCGATTATCGGTTTTGGTTTGCGATTAAAACTTGACTGAACTGTTTCCCTGAAACCGGGCGGATGAATGGATTCAAAATCATAGTCCGCTTTTTTCATGTTATTTTTCCGCGCTTGTTCTGCGGTCAATTCCGATTCAACTTGGCTTTTACTGAGGTACGCGATCAAACAGCCTTTCATGAGAGGAGAGGAAATGAGAAGCAGCCCGGACAAAATAAGAACGGCAATGATCATTTTTTTAACCATGAAGAAAATTCCTTTCTTGTACGTCATACGGTGAGTATTTGGTGAGAAATGATTCTCTTTTTAAAAAAGCACCTGATCGATTCTTACATGATCAGGTGCGATAACGTCTATCTATTCCTTGCTTTCTTCTTTCTTGATACAACAGCCGCGGCTCCGCCGGCTAATAGCAGCAGAATGCCGGCCGTGACCGGCATCATACCGTCCGTATCACCGGTTTTCGGCAGGTTTTTGCCTGTATCCGAGTGATTGGTTTTACCATTGGTATCAGGGTGATGCCCGCCTTGATTCGTTTTATGATTCGGTGTGTCTTTCCCAGGTGCGGGATTTTTTAATTTCTTATTAGAAACGACGACCTCAACAGCTTTTGACTGTCCTTTTTCAATTGTGAATTCAATTGGTTTTTCGTTCAGCTGATAGCCGTCAGGCGCTTTTGTTTCGATAAATTGATACTGCCCGGGCGCCAATCCTTTCACCGTAAACCGGCCCTTTTGATCCGTCTTCCATACCGCCGGCCGTTCTTTGCTGCCTCCGGTGTTTACCGGATGTCCGGCAGAATCCGTGATCTTGAATTCAGCACCCTCCAGCACCTTATTTTTATCGTCATGATCCACTTTTGTCAGTGTGACATCACCAGGCGTCAGTGTATTCTCCGCACTGATTTCGACTGGTTTTATGTCGGTATTTGTGATCTTGAATGATATTGGCGTTTGATCCAAACTGTAAAGTTCAGGCGCTTTTGTTTCGATAAATTGATATTCGCCTGCTTTCAGTCCCCGTACGATAATTTGTCCGTGCTCATCTGTCGTCAGACCCTCTTTTAGTACTTTGCCGTTTGCATCTGTCAGATTAAACTTCGCACCTTGCAGGACTTTCCGTTTGTCACCTTGATCCAATTTTGTGAGAATAACGCTGTTCTTGATGTTAACCGCAGTCAGGGCAGCCTGATTCGGTTTTCCGCTGTTCTCAGCCTTAATCGTAAACGGCGCAGGGGTTGTTGACAGCAGATAACCATCCGGCGCTTTTGTTTCAACAAATTGATAGTTTCCGGGCGCCAAACCGCCGGCGTCAATTTTGCCTCCTTCTTTTGTCATCAGATCGTCTCTTACAGTTTTTCCATCACTGTCAATGATTTTAAATACTGCACCGTCTAAAACGTTTCCGTCTTGATCCTTCTTGATCAGCTGGACAGAGCCTTGATAGTTGACAAAGGTGCCGGCGTCAGACGGCTTCGGCTTTCCTTCCGCTGTTTCTGAGATGGTAAACTCTACTTTCTCCGTATTTAACACATAGCCGTCGGGTGCTTTCGTTTCAATGAAGGCGTAATGCCCCGGTGCAAGACCGGACGTTTCTACTTTTCCGTCCTTATCTGAAACCAGATCTTCTTTAACCGTGTTTCCATCACTGCCGACGATTTTGAAGACTGCGCCTTCAAGGTTTCGGCCTTCCGCATCTTCCTTCGTCAGCCGGACAGAGCCTTTATAGTTGACGGCCGTTCCTGCGTCAGTTGACTCCGGCTTTCCTTCCGCTGTTTCTGAGATGGTAAACTCTACTTTCTCCGTATTTAACACATAGCTGTCGGGCGCTTTCGTTTCAATGAAGGCGTAATGACCGGGTGAAAGGCCGGATGTTTCTACTTTTCCGTCCTTATCTGAAACCAGATCTTCTTTAACCGTTTTTCCATCACGGTCGACGATTTTGAAGACTGCACCTTCAAGGTTTCGGCCTTCCGCATCTTCCTTCGTCAGCCGGATAGAGCCTTTATAGTTGACGGCCGTTCCTGCGTCAGTTGATTCCGGCTTTCCTTCCGCTGTTTCTGAGATGGTAAACTCTACTTTCTCCGTATTTAACACATAGCCGTCGGGCGCTTTCGTTTCAATGAAGGCGTAATGACCGGGTGCAAGGCCGGATGTTTCTATTTTTCCGTCCTTATCTGAAACCAGATCTTCCTGAACCGTTTTACCATCACTGTCGATGATTTTGAAAACTGCTCCTTCAAGATTCCCGCCGTCTGCATCTTTCTTCGTTAATGCGGCTTTTCCTTTATAATTCACCATTGATCCCAATTCAACATCAGGTACTTGATTCTTTTCGTTCTTTGCGATTGAGAAGTGAATGGCTTTTGTGTTGACGATAAACCCTGATGGGGCTTTCGTCTCCATCAGCCGATAGTATCCGGCGGGCAAACCGTTTATCTCAACTTTCCCATTTTTATCGCTTTCAATATTATTTTTTATCAGAGTATAGGTACCGTCGCTTGATTTTTTCTCAAGCTTAAATACAGCACCGGCCAAAGGCTTGTTGTTTTCGTCTTTTTTGATAAGCGTCACCTTATTTTTTTGATTTATGACTTTATAGAGTGCTCCTGCAGCGGAGGATTTGCCGTCAATCGTAACGGAGACCCCGTTTACATAAGCATCGCTGATGGTGTAGCCGTCTGGAGCTTTTATTTCTTTCAGTACATAGGTTCCGTAACGGATATTCCCAAACGTAAGTTTACCGGCATCATCTGTTGTGCCCGTACGCAGCAGCTGCTTGCCGTCTTTAGACCATAATTGAAAATCTGCTCCTGAAAGAGATGTTCCGTCTGATCCTGTTTTAGATATCGTCAGGCTTCCCTTCTCTCCTGATCCTGAGCCGCCGCCGCTTGAAATGGCGACAAACACTGAGCTGTTGTTCTCTTGGGTCTGCTCCTCAACATTCGTCCCTGATATCGACACTTTGTTGCTGACCTGACCGCTGCTGCCGGAAATATTAATGAGAGAACGATATTGTATGACATACGCACGATCGATTTGTTTATAGCCGCCTGTAAAGGTAAGGACAAATGATTGTTCACCGGTGGCATTGTCAGTTTTCATATCTACTTTATAGTCCTTATCTTTCTCAAGCTGCACATCACCCGGAATAAGATTTCCGCTGCTGTCTTTCATAACGCCGTTCTCATTATATTTTGCTTGATATACTTTAAAAGAATCTTCATCTATTATTTGATTCTCATCCGGTGTGTCTTTGACTTTTACGTCATCCAGTGTCGATTGGCTGGCATTGACATTGATGTTCCAATCGATATTGTTTCCGTTTTGTTTGCCGCCTTTAGAAATCAGGTTTCCTCCGTTTGCGATGGAAACTGAACCCGTCAGCGTTCGGTCTGCGCGGTCATTATTAAAGTACTCTGCTTTGTTTGTGTATTGATTCTGTTTGATGACCTGGCCTTTTAATGACGTTTTAAATTCAATCAGGTATGGTACAGCGTCATCTGTTTTGAGATGTACGGTTAACGTATTTTTGTTGCCGTCTGACGGCTCTTCTATTTCATATTTTGAAGAATCCAGCGCCTCTCCTTCAGTGATGGAGCCGTTTTTGCTGATAGTATACGTTTTGACAGCAACCGATCCATGCAAAAATTGCTGACCATCTGTGATCGTATCTTTTATATAAGGATTTTTTGAAGGTTCGCCATTATAATTGATGCCGACTTTCCATGTGATTTCTTTTGAAACAGCGTTGTATGAGCCGTTTTTGAATCCGTTATGGGACGTCTGATTGTTCGGTGTGAAGCCGCTCGATTCCTTATTTGTGCGTTTGCCGCCGTTTTTATCGGTCCATGTGGACTCCGCCGTATTCTTAATCGTTTCGTTTGAAAAGTCAGCGTTGAATTTTGTCGTATACGTGATCTTAAACTGACTGTTTGTTTCTGCATAATCCCCGATCAATGCTATTGTAAAGCCTTGATTTCCGGTTTTTTTTGTTAATGTATAGTCTGTTCCTTCTTTCAGCGTTTTGTTTTCAGTCGTGTCTTGCATGTGAAATGAATCGTCAATGAGCGCCAGGCCTCCGCTGGTGAATTGATCATCCAGCGTCCAGTCTTTCATTGTGTAACCGTTTTTATTAACTGTGATTGTCCAATCAACCGTCTTCTTCTCATAGTCTGCGTTTGAATAATGTTTAATCAGATTCTGCTGAATGGCGGTTCCCGGAGTTTCCTTTGATTCCCCTGTATCTGTCACTGCTGTGTTGGTGTATTTGACAGGACTGTCAATAATGACCCCATCGTTGACTTGAGATTGATAAATGATCTTATATGCTCCTGTGACAGTTTGCTTGAATTTTATGTCAAAGCCGGTCCCGTTATCAGTCAGCGTATAATCCTCACCCTCTTTTAATGGGGCGCCCTCTTGTTCGCTGCCGTTTTGGCTGAATGTAATCGGAAGGACTTTCAATGAACCGGGAACAAGATGCAGATCGTCTGATCCAAACGTATCCTTGATGCCGGCTTTGGATTGATCAATCTTTTTCTCACCGTAGTTGTACATAACAGCCCAGCTGAACGTTTGGGTTTCTCCTTTATAACCTGTCGAAGATTTTTCTATCATTTTTCCGTAACCCGCTGTTACGGAAGCTTCTGCAGAAATCGGCTCCGCATTTTCTCCGCTGAATCCCGCCTTGTTTGTCAGCGTGATGTTTCCGCCTTTACCCGGCTTTGCCTCATCTTTAATTTCCGTGTCATATATGAGCCGGTAGGCTGAATCAATCGTCCCGGCGAAGGTGACATTACCGTTTTCGTCAACGGTATAACCTGAAGTTATCTCATTTCCCTGACTCACCGAGCCGTCAATATTCACATCAAGTTCATACACTTTCACAGAGCGGAAAGTCAATTCGTCCGGAAGGCTTTCAGTCAATTTCGCATGTTTGACTTCTTCTTCCTTTTTATTAAGATCAACCGTCCACGTTACCTTTCCGGGATTAATGCCTTTATCCAATGATCCTGATTTCTCAATGGTTTTATTGACATTCGGTTTAAAATAAACCGTTACGTCCGGCGTATCAGAGTTAACCGGAAACTTAATCTTTTGTGTGGTGGATCCTTTTATTTCTTTCTGATTGAATTGGGTGTTTACATACAATGACCCCTTGACGTTAGAATCTTCTTTTACCTCGCCGTTAAACGTCATGATGACATGGCCGCTCGTATTAATGGAAAAAGTTCCGTACGTACTATCGCCGTCGGTCAATGGCTGGTTCGTAATGTCATTATGCATGATAAATTCTTTAGGCAGATCAAATTCATATCGATCACCGTCGTTTATTATTTTTCCCAGCTCATTCGGAATCGCCCATTGAATCGTGATATTTGCCGGAGAGTTCGTATTCGCAGGGTTGTTTTTGTCATATGGTTTTCCTTTTTCATCCGTCAATTTCACATCAGTTAAAATATTTTGCGTAATCTGGCTTCCGCCTGATTGAAGGCTTTTAGCGGCAGATTTGCTTGAAACCACCATTTTTGATTGACTGCGTTTAGCAGAAGGTGTTGATTTCGTTGTCTTTTCTGCTTTCTCCCCGCCGTCTGCAGATGCTGATTTTTTCTCTGTCTTTTCCTGAGGTTCAGCAGGTGTTGAAGAGGTGTTTTTTTCTGTTTCGGAATCCGTTGTTCCGTCTTTCTTCACAGGTATTAACACCTGCTGGGTCTTGCCGGCATCCAGTTGAAAAAGAGCTTTTGCCATTTTCGTCTCATCTGTTATGTCGGGAGTAAACTTCGCCGACAGTGTAATGGAGCCATTGGCATCCCCGGCATCCGCTTCAGCATCATTCACTTTCACTTCCAGCGTGCTGCTTTTCGCTTCAGCTTTATATATACCGATCACCCGATCAGCTGATTTCAGCTCACCTTCGGCATCGTTATCTAATGTAAAACTTTCCGGAACCTTTATGGTGATATTCCGGTCACTTGCATCTTCCTTGTTTTTTAGTGACCATTCGTATGTCAGTGTCACTTTATCTCCCGGTGCTAAAGCCGGTTCACTGGCTTTTGACCCGTCAACAGTCTGCTGTCTGCCGTCTTTGACTGCAACTGAATCAAAGAACCCGCTCTCGCTTTGTTGTGATCCGGAAGCGGCTGCGATCGGAGTAAAGCTGACAACCTGGCTGAAGATGAAAAACAGCGTGAAGCATGAAATCAATGCCGGCCTCAGCCTTTTGCTTTTTTTCGGGCTGAACGAAAAGTTCCTCACTCCCAAGTCTTATTCCTCCCCTTTTATATAGACTTACGTTCGAACAAGCCGGTAAGCATGGGATTCTCCTTATCCGAACCAAACTACATTGTATGAAATCGGCCTATACAAATTCTGTACATGGGATCATTTCAGAAATAGCGCACAAAAAAAGACCGGCATCAGCCGGTCCGGTCATTCAATCGTCAATTGATTTTATCTTTTAATTGTTTATAGCGTTCGTATTCCTTTATCGCCTCTTCTACCTTTCCCAGTTTATTAAATAACTGCAGTTTGTATTGTATAATTTTATCGTCACCGGGCTCTATTTTCTCAACCTGCAGGCAAATGTCCATCGCTTGATGATCGTTCTTCTCTTGGATGAGAAAACCAATCAGTTCGTACGCTTTGCTGAGCCACAGATGGGCAAGACGCGCTTTTTCCGGCTCCGCCCACAGATAGCCATTCTCCATGAGATAATGGTTCTCATATGACATGACAATGTTCATGTGCCGGGTTAGTGCAGCTGCGCTGAGCGGAGGAGCCTCTTTTAATGTTTTTTCCCATTCAACTGTATCAATCTTTACCCCGGAAAGCCGGAGAATGTATCCTATATCGGTATTTTCTATTGATTGGCTGAAGGGCAGCTGACCGATTAATTTCCGTATCTGATATATTGTCGAATAGAGCTGGGTGCTTGCTTTTGATATATCATAAGCAGGCCAAAACATTTCCATCAGCATATCTTTACTGACTGTGCGCCCTTGATTAAGAAGTAAAAATGCATACAGTTCACGGGCTTTGGATGTTCTCCACTTGACTGTTATGTATGTTTTGACACCATTTACCGATTGATAAAAGTCCAGGTTCCCAAAACATTGTATAACATAATCCGTCCCGGTATTCTCTTCTGCCGTCCTGAGTTTTTTATTCATTCGGATTCGCTCAACAGTTGTCAGCAGCCGGGCATTGTCAACCGGTTTTAAAAGATAATCGACAGCATTTAATTCAAACGCTTTGATCGCGAATTCATTATAAGCGGTGATAAAAATAACTTGGATATTTTCATTGAGCTCCTGAATCGATTCAGCAAGCTCAATACCGTTTATCCCGGGCATTTCAATGTCAAGAAACACCGCATCAGCTGCTGAAAGCTCCGAATGCTCCAGAACTTCCGCCGGATCTTGAAACGTTATAATAGATTGAAAGGCGTTTGTCCGCTCAAGCATACGATTAAAATGAAGCAATGCCAGTTCCTCATCATCCACAATTAACGCTTTCAAACCGCATCCCACCCGTCAATATAGATATATCTGAAAATAATTTCAATTATACCATGCCTAATGCCCTATATAGTTGGATTCTTTTTCTTTCTCTTGTTGTATTATAACGTTTGTGATTACAATATTTATACATTACATAGGATAATAGAATGCCCCTGAATGGGATAAAGGAGTAATGATGTGAAAGAAAAATTTATTTCGATTTCGATTATTTGCGGCTATGCCGCTTTCTTTATGATTTTTATGGTCCTGAATTATTTTTCAGGATCATCCCTCCCTCAAGCGGAACAGGGCGTGATCAATCTGGAAAAGTGGGATTTTCAAAAGGATGGAAATGTCCAGCTGAACGGGAAATGGATTCTATATCCAAATCAGATGCTGTCACCGCAGGCTCTTCATTCAGCAAAAGGAAAAAATCCCGTACTCGTTGATGTCCCCGTCAATGTGAAGCTGTTCGGAAAAACGGCCGACGTGGATTACGGAACGTACAAACTGACAATCCGCTCAAATGAAGACAATCAGGTTCTGGGGATCAGCACATCTTTTATCTACAGTTCAAACCGCCTTTATCTTAATGGAAAAGTAATCGGACAGAGCGGCAATCCTTCAGAAAAAGCTGATTTTAAGGCGCAGAACAAACCGTACAGCAGCTTTTTCAGGCTTCGCAAGGGTGACAATGAACTTGTCCTGCATTTTTCGAATTTCGGAAAAGTTCCCGGCTGGGGGATCGCAAAACCGATAACGTTTGGGACTCAGGAACAAATTATACGCGAGAATCAAATTTCCTTTTTCAATGATTCCATTATGATTACGGCTTTTTTCATTACCGGTTTATATTTTCTCGGCTTTTTTCTGCAACGGACAAAGGATAAACATTTATTGTTCTTTTCCGTGATGTGTCTGCTTTTTTCTGCCATTATTCTTATGATCGGGAAAGAAAGAATTATCTTTCTCCTCTTTCCGTCTATTTCATTTTCATTGCTGAATTCCTTGCGTATCATCTCAACCGTGCTTGTCAGCATGGCGGTTTTTCTTTATCTCTTTTATGCATACAGAGAAATTGTCTCAAAAACGACGATCACCATTTTAACCGCTTTATCCGGGATCATCTTGATCACTGATTTTATGTCCGGAAGTTTCATTGACCATCTCTCATACATTTTACATTCTGTTCTTGCCGTTACGACTCTGTTTTATATTACATATATTTTTACGATTGCCGCCATAAGAAAAATAAAAGGAAGCACGTACCTTACACTCGCATCCGTCTCGATGAGCGCTTTTGTGATTCTTACGACCATTTCAGCTTACAGCGGCAAAACGGCTTTTTCTTTTAATTCGCTCTATTCATTGCCGACAGTCATCGCTTTATTGGCGGTGGTTCTTCTGATGGCGCAGCAATTCGCCGGAGCTTTCCGGGACAATGAAGTCCTCTCACGGAAATTAGTCAAAATCGACCAACTGAAAGATGAATTTATCGCCAAAACTTCACACGAATTCAAGACGCCGCTGAACAGCATTATTAATATATGCCAAACCCTTGTAGCCGGCAGAAAAAAGAAGACGATAGAGGAAGAGAAAGAAAATATGCAGCTGATCATCCGTATGGGCTACAGACTTTCTGATCTCGTAAATGATATTCTTGATTTGGAAAAAATGAAGCAGGGTATGCTGCAGATTCGTCCGGTTCCCGTCGATGTGCATGCCGTCATATGCAGTGAGATGAACTTCTACCGGCTTTTATCCAAACATAAAAATCTTGCCATTCTTAATCATGTGCCGGACGGCCTCCCTTTGGTGCTTGCAGATGAAAACCGATTCCGGCAAATCTTAACCAATCTTGTTGAAAACGCAATCAAGTACACATCCGAGGGGAACATTATTCTTTCTGCTGAAAGCCTGAATGACAAAATGATTCAAATCACGGTGGCCGATACCGGCAGCGGCATTCCTGCGGCTGATCTTGAAACCATTTTTGATTCTTTTCAGCAAGCGGGAGGGACGGAAGAAGATGGAACGGGTTTAGGTTTAAGTATTGTGAAACAGCTCGTCAAGCTCCAAAACGGGGACATCTGGGCGGAGTCAGCGGCGGCGCAAGGATCAGCCTTTCATTTTACGTTACCCGCCGCTCAAATTGATTCTTTACCGGGAGCAAAGACCGAACTTCCTAAATCACAGCCCGGACAGAGAATGTCGGATATTTCGCTGATCACGCCTTATCACTCAGAAAAAATCGAGGCTCCGACGATTCTGATCGTCGACGATAACATCGAGAGTTTGAAAATTTTAACGGATATGCTGGAAGGTGTTCCTTATAACGTAATCGCAGTAAAAAGCGGAAAAGAGGCGCTTCAAGCTGTCTCTTCCTCGAAGCTCGACTTGGTCATATTAGACTTGATGATGCCCGACATGACGGGTTTTGAAGTCTGCACAAACATCCGCGAAAGATTCAGCATGGTCGATCTGCCGGTTCTTATCGTGACGGCAGCCATTATCAGCCATGACAAATACAAGGCGTTTCATGCCGGAGCAAACGACATCTTACAAAAGCCTTATCATTACTCTGAATTCACCGCGCGTATTAAAAATTTAATTTTGATGAAGCATACGGCTCACCAAGCCACAAATTTAGAAATGGCATTTCTTCAGTCGCAGATTAAGCCTCATTTTCTATACAATGTATTAAATACAATCATCGCGCTCAGCCATTTGGATATTGAAAAAGCACGGGAAACGACTGCTGCATTTACAAACTATTTAAGGATGAGTTTTGATTTTCAAAACACTTCGGACATCAGCTCATTCAGAAACGAACTTTCTATCATTACGTCATATCTTTCTATAGAAAAAACTCGCTTCGGCAAACGGATTGATATCCTTTTTGATATTGAACAGGACATTGACTTCCCCCTTCCGCCTTTAATGATACAGCCATTGGTGGAAAACGCCGTTCATCACGGGATCAGTAAGAAAAGAGGCGGCGGACGGATAAAGCTGACAGCGAAAAAACAAGGCGAAAACACGTATTTTATCAAAGTGGAGGATAATGGAACCGGCATCATGCCGGACATACAGAAAGATATTTTGTCATCTGATGTTAATCGCAGTGTCGGCCTGAAAAATATCAATCGGCGGCTGAAGCATTTTTGCGGAAGTGAATTGACGATCGCCAGCACCCCCGATGAAGGCACCGCTGTTTCGATGATAATTCACACTCCCGGCACAACGGATGACTCGAACTCACTAAAAACGTCTTCATTAAGATACTGATTAACTTCAGAAGGCATGTAAATACTTCTGCCGGCTGTCGGGAAATTCCCGTCAGCCTTTATTTACCCAAAAAGTAAAAACAAAAAAGCTTGAAGAGAAAGTGATATCTTCTCCAAGCTTAGATGATCCGCACCAGTCTGGCCGTTTTCACTTAAGAAATCGTAACTCCCGCGCTTGCATATCCCGCCACTGTATTAATAAGCGAAAGGCCTGTCGCAGTGGCAGAGAATACCATTAACAGCCGGGTTTGAGGAGTTACCGCAATGTTCAGCCCTGTCGTGATTCCGTTGCTGATGCTGCCGATTGACAATATGCCGGTGAGGGGAGGAGCTAAAGTGACGGATGCTCCGGGGATTGGCGTAAACGTATTGTTCGGCACTGTGGAACTGTATAATTGTGCGGTTATCGTAACAGTCGAGCCGACAAGCGACAATGCCGCGGTTGTACTGAAATAGGCGGCAATTGATGTAATGGTTCCGCTTCTCGGAGCAGAAAAAGCAAAGTTCAGCAGAGTTCCTCCAGCCCCGGTAAGATCAATTGCACCTCCCCCTCCGACATTGACACCCGTCACAGAATTGCCGAACCCGACAAGGCTCACCGTTCCGATTAATCCGCCGGCAATGGTCGTCACGGCAGTGGGAAGACCTGAAGCATAAGGAATGATCGCGCCTGCTCCGGTTACACCGGTTATTCCTGTTGCTCCGGTGGCTCCCGTTATTCCGGTCGCTCCGGTTACTCCAGTATCCCCGGTTACACCGGTCGCTCCCGTTACCCCGGTTGCTCCTGTTACTCCTGTTGCACCAGTACTTCCCGTTGCGCCTGTTACTCCGGTTGTTCCCGTTACTCCGGTGGCTCCCGTTACTCCAATTGCTCCTGTTACCCCGGTGGCTCCCGTTATTCCTGTCGCGCCGGTATCCCCGGTTGCTCCCGGTATCCCTGTTGCTCCCGTTATCCCTGTTGCACCGGTTACTCCGGTCGAGCCTGTTACTCCGGTGGCTCCCGTTATTCCGGTGGCGCCTGTTATTCCTGTCGCTCCGGTTGCTCCTGTTGCTCCGGTTGCTCCTGTTGCCCCGGTTACTCCCGTTACCCCGGTGGCTCCGGTTACTCCTGTTGCTCCCGTTATTCCCGTTACGCCGGTTGAGCCTGTTACTCCAGTGGCACCGGTGAGCCCGGTGGCTCCCGTTACTCCAGTATCTCCGGTTACACCGGTCGCTCCAGTTACCCCGGTTGCTCCTGTTGCTCCCGTTATCCCTGTTGCGCCGGTTACTCCGGTTGAGCCGGTGAGCCCGGTGGCTCCCGTTACTCCGGTCGCTCCAGTTATCCCTGTCGCTCCGATTACACCGGTCGCTCCGGTGAGCCCGGTTGCTCCCGTTACTCCTGTTACACCAGTCGCTCCGGTTGCCCCGGTTACTCCCGTTACCCCGGTGGCGCCTGTTACTCCAGTGGCTCCCGTTATTCCCGTTACGCCGGTTGAGCCTGTTACTCCAGTGGCACCGGTGAGCCCGGTGGCTCCCGTTACTCCAGTATCTCCGGTTACACCGGTCGCTCCAGTTACCCCGGTTGCTCCTGTCGCTCCTGTTGATCCAGTTACCCCGGTGGCGCCGGTGAGCCCGGTGGCTCCTGTTATTCCTGTTGCTCCGGTTACCCCGGTGGCGCCTGTTACCCCGGTGGCTCCCGTTATTCCTGTCGCTCCTGTTGATCCAGTTACCCCGATGGCGCCGGTGAGCCCGGTTGCTCCCGTTATTCCTGTCGCTCCTGTTACTCCCGTTACCCCGGTTGCTCCTGTTGATCCCGTTACTCCAGTGACTCCGGTGGCGCCTGTTATTCCTGTCGCTCCGGTTGCTCCAGTTGCTCCGGTGGCTCCGGTTGCCCCGGTTACTCCCGTTACCCCGGTTGCTCCGGTTACTCCTGTTGCTCCCGTTATTCCCGTTACGCCGGTTGAGCCTGTTACTCCAGTGGCACCAGTGAGCCCGGTGGCTCCCGTTACTCCAATTGCTCCTGTTACCCCGGTGGCTCCCGTTATTCCTGTCGCGCCGGTTATTCCAGTTGATCCCGTTACTCCGGTTGCTCCTGTAACTCCGGTTGCTCCTGTAACTCCGGCGGCTCCTGTAACTCCGGTTGCTCCTGTAACTCCGGCGGCTCCTGTAACTCCGGTGGCGCCGGTTACCCCGGTCGAGCCTGTTACTCCCGTTACCCCGGTGGCCCCGGTAATCCCGGTTGCTCCGGTTACTCCGATCGCTCCGGTTTCTCCAGTGGCGCCGGTGGCTCCCGTTACTCCCGTTATTCCGGTCGCTCCAGTATCCCCGGTTACCCCCGTTACTCCGGTTGCTCCTGTTGCTCCTGTTGCCCCGGTTACTCCGGTTGCCCCAGTTACTCCCGTTACCCCGGTTGCTCCGATTACTCCCGTTATTCCGGTGGCGCCGGTTGAGCCGGTTACTCCAGTAGCTCCCGTTATTCCGGTGACACCTGTTACTCCAGTAGCGCCGGGATCTCCGGTGGCACCTGTTACTCCAGTAGCGCCGGGATCTCCGGTGGCTCCAGTCGTGCCCGTTATTCCAGTCACTCCCGTTACCCCGGTGGCACCGGTTATTCCAGTCGCGCCGGTTGCTCCGGTCGAGCCCGTAGCTCCAGTCAGCCCCGTTGCTCCGGTAAACCCCGTTGCTCCAGTGAATCCCGTTGCTCCAGTCAGCCCCGTTGCTCCGGTAAACCCTGTTGCTCCGGTGAATCCTCTTACATGAAAATGATTTGGATGACAGCATGGACACCATCTTTCATGGCAGCAAGAGTTTTCGCAACAGAATCCTTCACAGCAATGTGCCCGATTTTGATAACTGCGCCTTTGATTTCTTCTTTTATGTTGAAAATGACAGCAACAATCATTGCAATTCCGGCAGTCGTAATCCCAAGAGTCGTATCTGTTATACCAAGTATCTCCTTTTCTCATTACACCACCTCTATTCGCATAATATTTCCATGAAGAAAAAAGGTGTGGCAAAATCCCACTTCTATTGGGCAAATTTTTAAATGTCTTTTAGGCTGCATCATACAGCCTTTACAGAAAAAAGACCTAACTGTGCATAAGTCAGGTCTTTCATCTTTAAAATATCAGTCTGCTGTTGTATTAGGTTGTCGGAAAACTTATGCTGTTAAAATCGATATTGAGAGCAGTTGCTGTCGTTAAATTATTAGCAGTTGTGAAAATAACCCTGAGCTGGTAAGTGTTCGTTCCTGCGGTCGGCGCAGTATCCACTGTTGTATCAGCAATCGAAAAACTATCCGTAGCTGCGAGAGTACTAGTTCGCGACAGAGTTCTTGTATGAATTTGCACTGCTCCCCTATATAATCTCACTTCAAAAACAAAGTTTGAATTCGCTGCAGTTGTTATCGCGACGCTGAGTGCATAATCCAGCTTTACATTCTGCAAAGCATTAACTGGGATTGCCAGCGTAGCAACAGGAATTTCTGTATTTAACGGCGGGTAAACAGTAAGCGGCCCGTTGGTTCTTGTGAAGAGCAAGGCCGGTGTACTGCCTGTGGCGCCGGTTGGGCCCGTTGAGCCGGTTACTCCTGTTGATCCTGTTACTCCTGTTGACCCAGTTACTCCCGTTGCCCCTGTTACTCCAGTTGCTCCGGTTACTCCGGTTGCTCCAGTTACTCCGGTTGCTCCAGTTACTCCTGTTGCTCCGGTTACTCCTGTTGCTCCGGCTCCTGTTGCTCCGGTTACTCCTGTTGCTCCGGTTACTCCAGTCAAGCCGGTTGGGCCGGTCGATCCGGTTGGGCCCGTTATTCCGGTTACTCCGGTCGATCCGGTTGAGCCTGTTGGCCCTGTTACTCCGGTTGCTCCGGTTACTCCGGTTACTCCTGTTGATCCTGTTACTCCTGTTGATCCTGTTGATCCCGTTACTCCAGTTGCTCCAGTTACTCCTGTTGATCCTGTTGCCCCAGTTACTCCTGTTGATCCTGTTGCTCCAGTTACTCCTGTTGATCCTGTTGATCCTGTGGCTCCTGTTGATCCTGTTGATCCCGTTACTCCAGTTGCTCCAGTTACTCCAGTTACTCCTGTTGATCCTGTTGCCCCAGTTACTCCTGTTGATCCTGTGGCTCCTGTTGATCCAGTTGATCCAGTTGCTCCTGTTGGGCCGGTTGCTCCGGTTGAACCTGTTGCTCCTGTTACTCCGGTTATCCCCGTTGCCCCAGTCACTCCAGTTGCTCCTGTTGATCCCGTTACTCCGGTTGCGCCGGTTTCTCCCGTTGAGCCCGTGACCCCAGTTGCGCCAGTCGCTCCGGTTGGACCCGTGATTCCGGTTGTGCCTGTCGATCCGGTTGGACCCGTGATTCCGGTTGGACCGGTTGCGCCAGTCGCGCCAGTTGAACCGGTTGGACCGATTTCTCCAGTTACACCCGTTGCCCCTGTCGGTCCTGTCGATCCTGTTGCTCCTGTTGCTCCTGTTGGGCCGGTTGCGCCGGTTGCGCCGGTTGAACCTGTTGCTCCTGTTACTCCAGTTGATCCCGTTGAGCCAGTTGCTCCTGTTGATCCCGTTACTCCGGTTGCGCCAGTTTCTCCCGTTGAGCCCGTGACCCCAGTTGCGCCAGTCGCTCCGGTTG
>NZ_JACAWW010000001.1:0-55280 GCF_020075515.1 Bacillus sp. KS1
TCCCGGAGTTATCCCAGTCTTACAGGCAGGTTACCCACGTGTTACTCACCCGTCCGCCGCTAACATCAGGGAGCAAGCTCCCATCTGTCCGCTCAACTTGCATGTATTAGGCACGCCGCCAGCGTTCGTCCTGAGCCAGGATCAAACTCTCCGATAAAGTAGCTTGACTGACTACGCACATCGCTGTGCGATTTATTTAAAACTTTGAATTAACAGGTACGTTTTGTCTTGTTTAGTTTTCAAAGATCATTTTGTCTTTCGTTCAAGCGACTTTATTATTATATCTTATCAATCTCTTGAAGTCAACAACTTTTTAAATTTCTTTTTTCGTCAGCGCCTTGTTTAGCGGCAACGAATAATAATATACCACCTCGCAAATAATAGTGCAATAGTTTTTTTAAAAGAAAATCAAAAAAGTTTTACGAGCGGCTTGTTTCTAAAAAAGCGCCGTACTGCGATAAGCAGAAACGGCGCCTTCCCTTATATTAGCGTTGTCTCATTTGAGGGAATAATAAAACGTCTCTGATAGACGGAGCATTTGTTAACAGCATGACAAGGCGGTCGATACCGATACCCAATCCCCCGGTCGGCGGCATGCCGTATTCAAGAGCTTCAACGAAGTCTTCATCCATCATATGCGCTTCATCGTTTCCTTCTTCTCTTTCTTTTAATTGCGCTTCAAAGCGTTCCCTCTGGTCAATAGGGTCATTCAGCTCCGTAAACGCATTAGCGTGCTCACGGCCGACGATAAACAGCTCAAAACGGTCTGTAAAGCGAGGGTCCTCCGGATTTTTCTTAGCAAGAGGAGAAATCTCTACAGGGTGGCCGTAAATAAATGTAGGCTGAATGAGTGTTTCTTCAATTTTTTGTTCGAAGAATTCATTGATGATATGACCCACCGTCATTGAGTTTGTGATCTCGATACCATGCTCTTTTGCATGACCGCGCGCTTCTTCAACAGTCATCTCATTCCAGAAATCTACACCTGTCGCTTCTTTGACCGCATCTACCATATGGAGTCGTTTCCATTCAGGTTTCAGATCAATCTGCTCTTCGCCGTACTGAATTGTGGTGCTTCCAAGCACTTCCTGCGCAATATGTGCTACGAGGTTTTCCGTAAGGCTCATAATATCTTTATAATCGGCGTACGCTTCATACAGCTCGATCATCGTGAATTCAGGGTTATGGCGTGTAGAAACACCTTCATTACGGAACACACGGCCGATTTCGTAGACTTTTTCCAATCCGCCGACAATCAGGCGTTTCAGGTGCAGTTCAATCGCAATACGCATATAAAGAGGCATATCGAGCGCGTTATGGTGCGTGATGAACGGGCGTGCAGACGCTCCTCCCGGTATGCTGTGCATCGTAGGTGTTTCAACTTCTAAGTATCCATGGTCATCTAAGTATCTTCTCATCGCTTGGATGATTTTGCTGCGTGTGATAAACGTTTGTTTGCTGTCAGGGTTTACGATGAGATCGAGATAGCGCTGGCGGTAACGCTGTTCAACGTCTTTTAACCCATGATATTTATCAGGAAGAGGACGCAGTGCTTTTGTCAGCAGTTCAAAAGATGTCGCTTTGACAGAAAGCTCGCCTACGTTTGTTTTGAAAACTTTCCCCGTGATGCCGATAACGTCTCCGAGGTCTGAAGATTTAAAGATTTCATATTGTTCTTCGCCGACACTGTCTTTTCTTACGTAAATTTGAATTTGACCTTCTAAGTCCTGCAGATGCGCAAAGCCGGCTTTCCCTTTTCCGCGCTTTGTCATCATACGGCCTGCAATGGTCACTTCGATCGCTTTTTCTTCCAGTTCTTCTTTAGAAAGCTCCTGGTAGGCGTCAATGATCTGTTGAGATTGATGCGTTCTCTCGAAACGTTCGCCGAAAGGGTCAATGCCGTTTTCTCTCAGCTGGTTCATTTTATCTCGTCTGACTTGCAGCTGGTCGTTCAATTCCTCATGATTTTGCTCTTCTTGACTCATTGGTATCACTCCGTTACATTTTGTTTTCACGAAAAAGCAGAAAAACTGCCAGCGGTAAGCTGGCAGTGAGCAGCAATAGAGGGTGTATATTAACCTACTTTTGCATCTTGAAGCTCTTTTGCCTCTGCTTCGGCGGTAAATGCATCTAAAAGCTGCACAACTTCTTCACGCGTCTCACATTGGTTAATTTCGTTGCGTACATTCGCATTGCCTCTGACACCTTTCAGGTACCAGGCAGCGTGTTTTCTCATTTCTCTGACTGCCACATTTTCGCCTTTTAACTTAATCAGGCGATCTAAGTGCAGTTTGCATACCGACATTTTTTCACGAACTTTCGGTTCGTCTTTCAACTCACCGGTTTCAAGGTAGTGCACCGTACGGTAAATCATCCACGGGTTGCCGAGTGCGGCCCGGCCGATCATGACGCCGTCAACTCCTGTTTCCTCAAGCATGCGTTTCGCGTCCTGAGGCGTTTTGACATCACCGTTTCCGATGACGGGAATGGAGACGGATTGCTTCACTTCTTTAATGATATCCCAGTTCGCAGTGCCTTCATACATTTGCACTCTTGTGCGGCCATGCAGGGCAACGGCTTTTCCGCCGGCACGTTCAACGGCTTGGGCGTTTTTCACCGCATAGATGTGCTCTTCATCCCAACCCATTCTCATCTTCACTGTAACCGGCTTATCAACAGCATCTACTACTGCGGATACCATTTCATAAATCTTATCAGGATCGAGAAGCCATTTGGCGCCCGCATCACATTTTGTAATCTTGGGTACGGGACAACCCATGTTAATATCAATAATATCAGCAGTTGTGTTTTGATCTACAAACTTCGCCGCTTCCACAAGAGTTTCCTTTTTCCCTCCAAAAATCTGAAGGCTGAGCGGTTTTTCACGTTCATCAATGTAAAGCATCCCCATTGTTCTTGCGTTGTTGTAAAGAATCGCTTTGTCACTGACCATTTCAGCGCATACCAATCCGGCTCCGAATTCCTTTACAGTCAATCTGAACGCTGAGTTGCAGACACCGGCCATAGGGGCAAGCACGACCCGGTTTTTCAATTGAATATCACCGATTTTAAACATTTTTCCCCTCCTTTCATTATTTGTCTATTTTTCAGGCGGGGCCAATTCGTCCGCACTTATATTTAAAACATCTGCCGCATCTTGAATGATGGCATCTGACGGCAATCGGTTTCCGCGTTCAATTTCACCGACAATAGAAACTGATATACCTAATGCTTTTGCAAATCCTTCTTGAGTATAACCTTTCAGCTTTCTGAATGCACGAATTCGCCTACCCCAGATTTCTGCTTCCATACTCTTACACCTTCTTGGTTTGTTTCAGCGCTTATCGTGATATGATCCGCCTGCGGACATATTTCTTTTAACGGCGCAAGGACAAATAAGCGCTCATACATTCTCGGATGCGGAACAATCAGCCGCTCTGTTTCAATATTTTCACGATTATACAGCAAAATGTCAAGGTCTGCCGTCCGCGGTCCCCAGCGAATCTCTCTCGTTCTGCCTAATTCAGCTTCAATGCTCTGCGTTACGTCAAGAAGTTCAAAAGGAGATAAAGCCGTTTTCACTTCAACCGCCATATTGAGAAACTGATCTTGATCCTCATAGCCGACGGGATCTGTTTCATATATGGAGGACACCTTTGACACCGTCACGCTATGATGACGGCTGAGCATGGCCACTGCCTGGCGCAAATAATGTTCACGGTCGCCCATATTGGAGCCGAGGCCGATATATGCCGTATTGTTCATGATTTCTTTCTCGTCATTTCTATGGCTACTGATTTATAATGGCCGGGAATCGGCGGGTCAGGCTTAACAACCTTTACCGTACATTGCTGCACCGGCTCAAATTTCTCAAGGACGTTGTCTGCGATCCGTTCCGCAAGGGTCTCGACCAAATTAACAGGCTCGCCCTCAACGATGCCGCGGCAGACACTGTACAATTCCGCATAGTTAATGGTATAAGAAAGGTCATCCGTTTTTCCCGCTTTGCTCAAATCCAGTTCAGCAGTCAGGTCTACTTTGAAGCGCTGGCCGAGTTTGTTTTCTTCTTCGAACACGCCGTGATATCCGTAAAACTCCATACCTTCTACATATACTTTATCCATAATGTGCGCCTCCTTTGTTCAACATAGCATCCATCATCTTAGTCATTCTTGCGATCTCTTTGACATCGTGCACCCTCACAATGTCGCAGCCTTTTTGGACGCCAAGGCATACTGTCGCTCCCGTTCCCTCAGCACGTTCTTCAGGGGGAAGGTCAAGCACACGGCCGATGAACCTTTTTCTCGATGTCGCCAGGAGCAGCGGATAACCTAACCCGCTGAACACCTCCAGCTTGTTCATGACAGCCAGATTGTCCTCATAGTTTTTTGCAAAGCCGATCCCCGGATCCAGAATCATGTTTTCATCTGTGACGCCGGCTTCTGCGGCAATTTTTACGCTTTCCATCAAGTCTGCAAGCATATCAGGAATAAGATCGTTGTAGTTTCTTTCCATGCGATTATGCATTAAGATAATCGGAACCCCGTGTGCGGCGGCTACTGACGCCATGTCAGGGTCACCTTTCGCCCCCCAGATGTCATTAAGGATAGAGGCTCCCGCTTTGACCGCTTCGTCTGCCACGGACGCTTTGTACGTATCGATTGAAAGCGGAATGTCCAGCTCGCTTGTAATCCGTTCTATGACGGGGATGACTCGTGACATTTCCTCATCAGCCGACACGAGTGATGCGCCGGGCCTTGTCGATTCACCGCCGATATCTATGATATGCGCCCCTTCTTCAGCCATCTTCGCCGCATGCAGAAGCGCCCTTTCCGTACTGTCGTATTTGCCGCCGTCAGAGAAGGAGTCTGGCGTTACATTTAATATCCCCATAACGAGCGTCTTCTCTTTATAGGACAGAGCGCCTTTTTTTGTATGAATCAGTTTAAGCTGTTCAATTGTTTGCTGCGCCACTTTGTTCCCCCTCCTGTACATTCATTTTGTTTATTTCCTGCTGATACTGCTTACGGAGCAATTGCACCGTTTTTCCGCTCACTCCGGGCAGCGGAACTTCCTCTATTTTAGAAAACGGGATGATTTCAAGCACGGAGTTTGTCAACCATGCTTCATCCGCTTCAAGCATTGATTGAAAACGGAATCGGCCTTCGGTGACTTCTGTCCCCTGCCGTTTCAATTCATCAATGACAAACTGTCTTGTTACACCATCGAGAATTCCCGTATCCAAGGATGGCGTAAAGACCTTGTCTCCTTTTCGCCAAAACACGTTGGAGACAATGCCTTCCGCGACATCTCCTTCTCCGGTCAGGAAAATGCCTTCAAGATTGGGATCATTCCCGATCTCCCGTTTAGCATACATGTTGTTTAAATAGTGATGGGATTTTAACCGGAAATATCCTTCAGGCGTATTTCTCCTGATAGAGAGAAGCCTGCCTTCTTTTTGAACAGGCAGAGTTTCCGGATTGAGCCGGTTGACGAAACAAAGGACGGTCGGCTTTTCATAAGTCTGCGCGGCAAACCCTTTATCGCTGACGCCTGCCGAGATGTTAAGCCGGACACGCGCGCTGCCGTCCTTGATGTCATTGAGGAGCAACAGTCTCCGAAGCATATCAAGCAGCTCCTGTTTGTTCACCTCATATGCAATCTGCAGATCCCGAAGCGCCTTGTTGAGCCTGGCGACATGCGCATCCGGTAGAAACGGCCGGCCGCTGTAAAGCCTGAACGTCTCGAACGCGCCGATCCCGTACAGATAACCATGGTCAAAAGGAGAAAGCGCCGCTTCTTTCTCCTCTATATATTGACCATTCAAATATATAATCACACCGTCACTTCCTTTTTGCGGTGTGTCTCTATAAAGTTTCTGAGCATCTCTTTGCCGAAGGAGGTCATGATGGATTCCGGATGGAACTGAACACCTTCAACAGGAAGCTCATTATGGCGGATTGCCATAATTTCTCCTTCTTTGGTTTGAGCGGATACCGTAAAACAATCCGGCAGCGTGTCCGCTTTGACAATAAGTGAATGATACCGGGTGGCGACCAGCGGATTTTGCAGGCCTTTAAAAATCGTCTGTCCGTCATGCATAACTTCTGACGTTTTGCCGTGCATGAGCCGCTCTGCTCTGACGACATCGCCGCCGAATACTTGCGCAATCGACTGATGCCCGAGACATACGCCGAAAATAGGAATACTGCCGGCAAAATGTTTGATGGCTTCGAGGCTGATCCCCGCTTCATCAGGACTGCACGGCCCCGGTGAAATCATTAAGAAGTCCGGACCCAGCTCTTCAATCTGCTCAATCGTAATCTCGTCATTTCGTCTGACGATCAGTTCCTCCCCGAGCTCACCCAAATATTGAACCAAGTTGTACGTAAATGAATCATAATTGTCAATCATTAAAATCATCTCTGCTCACCTCGTCTGATTTTTTGTCTCTTCTTCGCTCAGCTCTAACGCCTTTTTCATCGCAAAAGCTTTTTTGAACGATTCCTTGTATTCATGCTTCGGAACCGAATCAATAACCACTCCTGCTCCGGACTGCATAAAAGCATGTCCGCCGGCTGCATAGATCGTCCGGATCACAATGTTAAACTGCAAATCTCCGTTGAATCCGAACCAGCCTATAGATCCAGTATAAAGCCCCCGTCTTGTCGGCTCAAGCTCTTCTATAATTTCCATCGTTCTCACTTTGGGCGCTCCCGTGATGGTGCCCCCCGGGAACACCGCATGAATAATGTCTGTCGCGTCATATCCGTCCTGCAGCTCTCCCTGTACGTTTGACACGATATGCATGACGTGGGAATACTTTTCGATCGCCATAAACTCGTTAACCCGCACGGAGCCGTAGCGCGATACGCGCCCGAGGTCATTACGCTCAAGATCAACAAGCATGACGTGTTCCGCACGTTCTTTTTCGTTGTGAATTAATTCATCAGCCAAAGCCTTGTCTTCAGCATCGTCTTTTCCTCTTGAACGCGTACCCGCGATCGGTCTCGTTTCAAGCTTCTTCCCCTTCTTTGTCACCAATAGCTCCGGCGACCCGCATATCACTTGAAACCCCGGTGTCTCGAGATAGGCCATGTAAGGAGACGGATTGACGTTTCGCAAGTGTTTATACACCTCATACGGATGAACGGATAAAGACTGAGACTGCCTGATGGACAAATTAACCTGGAACACATCCCCGCTCGCGATATATTGTTTAATTTGTTCTACAGCCTGTGAAAATCCTTCCTCGGTGAACGGTGCGGCGTACGATCCGTCCCCATTCCGATTCAGCGGTGAAAAAGGCTCGTCCGCCGTTTGGAGGGAACACCACATGTCCTCTAAGCCGGACAGCTTTTCTTCCGCAAGATCCGCTTCCGCTTCAGTATGGGTAATGAGCCATAACGCCTCTTCCTCATGGTCATAAACGGCCACATCATCAAAAACAAGAAAGTAAATATCAGGTGTTTCCAGATCATCTAACGACAGCATCTTAAAATTCTCAATATATCGGGCATAGTCGTAACTGATAAAACCAATCGCACCGCCCTGAAAGTCCGGAAACTCAACGTTTGTTTCCGTTCCGAGCGTTCCAAACCATTCATGAAAGGCCCGCAGCGGGTCACCTTCTTTAAACAGTGTTTCTCCCTCATGCTTGATCGTTGTAATTCCGTCTTTCCCTCTGACGGACGCAATCGGATCTAGACCGGCTATACTGAATCTTCCCCCTCTCGCGCTTTCGAGCAGAACATGCCGTTTTCTCGATTTCGAAAGGTTTTCATATCGCTGTAAAAATGCTTGTTTCGTAAAAGGTATTTTTCTTCCTGCCGGTCTGCGTTGTGCCATCATATCAATCCTCTGCTTCGTTTTACTGTAGTTTTATTTTAAAGCAATCACACTGGTGAAAAAAGTGAATTTCACTTCCAACCATAAAATTCGAAACGTTTTTTGGATTTTCGATACTTCAGGCACAAAAAAACTCCCGGATACAGCCGGGAGCCGTGTGTATGTCTCTATTCAAACTGATAAAGCGGTGTGCTTAAGTAACGTTCTCCGTTACTAGGGATGATCGCAAGCACTTTCTTGCCTTTCCCCAGTTTTTTCGCGATTTCCAGTGCCGCGTAAATGGCCGCTCCGGAAGAAATGCCGCCGAGAATCCCTTCTTCTTTTGCCGTTTTACGGGCATATTCAAATGCATCCTCATTTTTGACGGGAATGATTTGATCATAGATATCCGTATTCAATGTTTCAGGGACAAATCCCGCTCCGATACCCTGAATTTTATGCGGGCCCGGTTTTCCGCCGGAAAGAACCGGAGAATCCGCCGGCTCTACCGCATAGATTTTGATGGATGGATATGCTTCTTTCAGCACTTCGCCCGCTCCCGTGATGGTTCCGCCGGTACCGATTCCGGCCACGAACGCATCAAGCTGGTCGTCACCAAACTGTTCTACGATTTCTTTCCCCGTCGTTTGGCGGTGAATTTCCGGGTTTGCCGCATTGTTGAATTGCTGAGGCACAAAGTATCCGTGTTCCTCCGCAAGTTCTTCCGCCTTTTTAATGGCGCCCTTCATTCCTTCTGCGCCGGGAGTCAGCACAAGCTCCGCTCCGTATGCGCGCAGCAGGTTGCGTCGCTCCATACTCATTGTATCAGGCATAACGAGAATGGCTCTGAGACCTTTAGCCGCTGCCACCATTGCAAGACCGATCCCTGTATTTCCGCTTGTCGGTTCAATGATTGTGTCGCCGGCTTTTAATTTTCCTTCTTTTTCAGCCGCTTCAATCATCGCAACTCCGATCCGGTCTTTTACGCTGCTGCCCGGATTCATGTATTCAAGCTTCAGATATACATCTGCACTGTTTTCATCCGTCAGGCGATTCAATTTTACAATAGGAGTATTTCCGATTAGTTCAGTAATAGAATTTGCAATACGCACCATGTTGGACACCTCAATTTCCGACTAAATTTATTGGTATTATAAATATAAGTTATCAATTTCAAAATTTTTTGTCAATCATTTAGTTCTTTTTTCCCCGTAGAACCAAGAGACCCCCGCCTCTTTCCACAGCGTTTTGACTGTCGCCTTGTCACCTAATTGATCCATCGCGATCTGGCGTCTGATTTGGCTCTTCACTTCATTGTATGAGAAAGTTCTCGCTTTAAGCTTTTCTTTCAGCTGAATGACGGCGTATCCTGAAGAAACTTTAATCGGTTCAGCGGACCATTCATCTTCTTTAAGATTTTTAGCTTCTGTGATATATGCCTGCGGGATATTTTCCTGGTTTTCTGTCACAAAGCCGAGGTCTCCGCCATACTGTGACGTGTATCTGTCCGTGGAACGCTCAGCGGCGACGGCTTCAAAGCTGGACCCGCCTTTCAAATCAGCAAGCACCCTGTCCGCCTCATCTTTGTTTTTGACGACGATGTGCCGGATTCTGTAGGAATCATCGAAATGGTACAATTCTTTATTTTTATTATAAAATGATTGCATTTCCTTATCCGATATATCGATGTCCTTCGTCAGCAGTTCTTCAAGAAGAATGTTGTAGCGGATCTGGTCTCTCCATTCTTTTTCGGTAATATGGCTGTCTTCATAAAATGAATTATTCACCGCTTTGATTAAAAGAAACTCCCGCTCCAATTCGCTGTTTGAAACTGTGAGTTTATTCTTTTTCGCAAGCTCTTTCACTACTTGTGCATTAATCATGTCTTCCAGCGTTGATTTTCCGTACTCGTCTTCCATCTTTTTCATCCAGTCTTGCCGTGTGATATGTTTATCACCGATTGTCGCGATGGATTCTTCAGATGACCCCGCGGCTTGGGATTTTGTTAATTTATACGCCACTGTCACACTGCATACTAACAGCGCCGCTACAATAATCGTCAAAAGTGTTCTCGATTTCAAAATCTACCCCATCCCTTTTATAAAATAGAACAACCCGCTAAAGAGCTAGCGGGTTGTTTCGTCACGAAGCTCTTCCAGTTCTTCTTTTGTAAATAAATATTTCTCATTACAAAAATGGCAAACCGCTTCGGCTTTTCCGTCTTCTTCTATCATATCTTGTATTTCTTTTTTGCCTAGTCCTAAAATGGCCGTTTCGAATCGATCTTTTGAACAAGAACAGTGAAATTTGACCGGCATTGTTTCGAGAACGTCCGGTTTTTGACCCAGAACTTCTTCTAAGATTTCTTCCGGTGTCAGGCCTTTTTGAATCAATTTTGAAATCGGTTCGATTTGAGATAATTGCTTTTCAATTGTTGAAATGGTTTCTTCATCAGTCCCCGGAAGAAGCTGAATGATGAACCCGCCCGCAGCGAGAATGGTGTTATCAGGATTTACTAGAACACCTACGCCGACAGATGAAGGGACTTGTTCAGAAGAAACAAGGTAATACGTGAAGTCGTCACCGAGTTCACCCGAGACAATCTCTACTTGTCCCGTAAAATAATCACGCAAGCCCAAATCTTTTACGACACTGAGTGTTCCGTCAGTTCCGACCGCCCGTCTGACATCCAGTTTCCCTTGTTCATTGAGATCAAAATGAACGTGCGGGTTTGATACGTATGCTCTTACCTCACCCTTTGCGTTCGCATCTGCGACAATGGCTCCGATCGGGCCGCCGCCTTCTATTTTGACTGTCAGCTTATCTTCACCCTTAAGCATCGCTCCGAGCATCAGAGAAGCTGTCATCGTCCGGCCGATTGCGGCTGATGCCGTCGGCCACGTGTCATGCCTTCTTTGCGCTTCATTAACCATATCTGTCGTTCTGGCTGCATAAGCCCGCACTTTACCGTCATATGCAATTGCTTTAATTAAATAATCCATCGTTTACCTCCTATACGTGACCCACGCGATTTCGCTCATAAATGATTTCCAGCCCTTTCAGAGTGAGAAACGGGTCAACAATATCAATACAGTCTGATTCGTTTGCGATTAATGACGCAAGCCCGCCTGTCGCAATGACTTTCGGTTCCTGTGTTGCCTGCCATTTCATCCGCTTCACTATACCTTCAACTTGTCCGACATAGCCGAAAAGGATGCCGGACTGCATGGCGCTTACCGTGTTTTTGCCGATGATATTGTCCGGACGGGCAATTTCAATTCTCGGAAGCTTCGCCGCACGTGAGTACAGCGCTTCCGTTGAAATCGTAATGCCGGGGGCAATCGCGCCGCCCATGTATTGTTTGTTTTCATCAATGTAGCAATACGTCGTTGCCGTTCCGAAATCAACAACAATTAAGGGGCCGCCATACTGCTGGATCGCCGCAACGGCATTGACGATCCTGTCAGCTCCCACTTCTTTCGGATTGTCATACTTTATATTTAAACCTGTTTTCATTCCCGGGCCGACAACTTGCGGCTCGATGTGAAAGTATTTTATGCACATTCTTTCTAAAGAGAACATAATCGGCGGCACCACGGAGGAGATGATAATCCCTTCAATCTGTTCAAACATGAGTCCGGAATGTTCAAATAAGGAACGAAGCAGCATGCCGAATTCGTCTTCTGTTTTGTGCCTGCTCGTTTCTATGCGCCAATGATATTCTAATTCCCCATCATGATATACACCAATCACGGTGTTGGTGTTCCCCACATCTATAACCAGTAACAACCTCTATCACCACTTTTGAATAGTTTCTAATCATAACATTTTCAACATTCTACAATACCATACACGATCTGCGGCTCTTTTGTAAACAAAACGGAACCAGTAAAAAAACCGCCGGTATACGCCGGCGGTTTTCATATCAGAAAGCGAACTATTCTTTCGGCTCGTCTTTCTTTTCGTCTTCTGTTTTAGACAGGATGTTTACTTTCACATCGTCTTTTTGAAGATGGTCATCTGAGAAATTGCGCTCAGGGAGTTTTCCGTGATCCACAAGATGCTTGATTTGTTCCGCATCTAATGTTTCCACATCAAGCAATGTCTGAGCAATCAATTCAAGCTTATCGCGATTTTCAGTCAGGATGGTTTTCGCACGCTCATAACATTCTTTAATGATGCGCTGAATTTCCTGATCGATTTCGTAAGCGATCTGATCACTGTAGTTTTGCTCGTTGTTGAAATCCCGGCCCAGGAATACTTGACCGCCTTGAGATTGACCGAACTGAAGCGGTCCGAGTTTTTCTGACATACCGAACTCTGTCACCATTCTTCTGGCAATGCTCGTTGCCCGCTGGAAGTCATTGTGAGCCCCCGTGCTGACTTCGCCGAAGATAATTTCCTCGGCAACCCGTCCGCCCAGAAGACCGACAATTTTATCGAGAAGTTCAGGTTTTGTCTGGAAGTAACGGTCTTCTCTCGGAAGCATGACCGCGTATCCGCCCGCCTGCCCCCTCGGAACGATCGTTACTTTATGAACCATATCGGCTTCATCCAGCACAAGTCCGATAACGGTGTGACCGCCCTCGTGGTACGCCACGATATTGCGTTCTTTTTTCGATATGACGCGGCTCTTCTTCGCAGGACCCGCAATGACACGGTCCGTCGCTTCATCAATGTCGCGCATATCAATTTTCTTCTTGTTTTGACGGGCAGCAACGAGTGCCGCTTCGTTAAGAAGGTTTTCTAAATCGGCGCCTGAGAAACCGGGTGTTCTTGAAGCGATCGCTTTTAAGTTCACCGTTTCATCAAGCGGTTTGTTTCTCGCATGGACCTGTAATACGGCTTCACGGCCGATGACATCCGGACGGTCTACCGTAATCTGACGGTCAAAACGTCCCGGACGAAGCAATGCAGGGTCGAGAATGTCCGCACGGTTTGTCGCAGCGATAATAATGATTCCTTCATTCGCACTGAAACCGTCCATCTCAACAAGCAGCTGGTTCAGCGTCTGTTCGCGTTCATCATGCCCGCCGCCAAGACCTGCGCCGCGCTGACGTCCCACCGCATCGATCTCATCAATGAAGATCAGACAAGGCGCATTCTTTTTCGCATTTTCGAATAAATCACGCACACGGGAAGCACCGACACCGACAAACATTTCAACGAAGTCAGATCCGCTGATGCTGAAGAAAGGAACGCCCGCTTCACCGGCTGAGGCTCTCGCAAGCAATGTCTTACCGGTTCCCGGAGGTCCGACCAGCAGCACGCCTTTAGGGATTCTGGCGCCAAGCTCGGCGAATTTGCGAGGATCTTTCAGAAACTCAACAACCTCAACAAGCTCCTGCTTCTCCTCATCCGCGCCGGCTACATCTTTAAACTTCACGCGTTTCTTTTCTTCCGTATACAGCTTCGCTTTGCTCTTTCCGAAGTTCATGACACGGCTGCCGCCGCCCTGAGCCTGATTGAGCAGGAAGAAAAACAGAATAAAGATGATGACAAACGGAATGATCGTCGTTAAGAACGTCACCCACCCGCTTGTTTCCTGTGCGGGATCAACTTTTACGTCCGTCTTTTTAATTGCATCAAATATCTGGTCTGCTCCTTTTCCTTCAGGAACATGTGTTAAAAAGTACTGGTCTTTGTCGTATTTTTTCAGCTGTCCTTTTACCTCATAAACACCTCTGACAGGCTGAACCGATACGCTATCAACTTTCCCCTCATCGAGGTTCTTGATAAACGTACTGTACGACATATTTTCTGTTTTCGGGTTTGAAGTCTGGAAGTAACTCACAACCCCGATTACTACTAATAAAATAAGTAAATAAAAAATGGTATTACGGAAGACCCGATTCATTCCTTACCTCCTCCCACAGTAAGCACAACTATGTTCAATAGTACCATAGAAAATCATTCCAATACAACCGATAACCATCTCGGAAGCAGGCAGCCGATCAGCTTTCATAAATCGCCGGTTTTAATACTCCGATGTAAGGCAGATTGCGATAGCGTTCGGCATAATCAAGTCCGTAACCCACAACAAACGCGTCAGGAACTTCAAAGCCTACGAAGTCTGCTTTAATGTCCGCTTTTCTTCCGCTTGGTTTATCCAACAGGGTAACAATCTTAATTGATTTCGCTTTACGATATCGGAAGAGTTCTACGAGATAGCTCAAGGTTAACCCACTGTCGATAATATCTTCAATGATTAAGATGTCCCGGCCTTCTACAGATGTATCCAAATCTTTGATGATTTTGACTTCTCCGGAAGAAACCGTGGAATTTCCGTAGCTTGATACATCCATGAAGTCCATTTCCAAATATGTATCAATATGCTTTATAAGATCAGCCATAAAAGGAAGCGCTCCCTTTAACACACCGATTGCCAACGGAAACGTGTCGCTGTACTCGCTTGTTAATTGTTCTCCAAGCTGTTTTACTTTCTGCTGGATCTCATCTTCTGAGATCAGCACTTTTTCGATATCCTGTTTCATGTTAATGCTTGCCCCCTACACTTTTCATGCTGTCTATATTGTAATACAATGCGGTCACTGTTTGAAATCACAAGATCGTCAAAGATGGATTTTTTCAAGCCAGGCAGCCAGATAATTTCACCGCTCGCATCCGTTACAATCGGCCATTCGTCCCGATCCCGCAGAGGCAGTTTATGATCAATAAATATATCTTTCACCTTTTTCGAGCCATTCATCCCTTTAAGTTTGATCCGGTCGCCGATTTTTCTCGTCCGGATTGTTAAAGGAAATTGCACCTTGTTTCTGCTTGTCATAAAAACAGCATTCCCATTTTTGATATGAGGGTCAGCCTGATCGGCCACCTCTATCATAAAGCCGTTGGGGAGAACAGCAGTCTCGCCTTCCGCTCCTTGCAGCTGCAGCTCAAAGGGAACTTTTTCACATTGCCATTGTTCAAATGTAAACAAACATGTCTGATATGATTTGACCACCTTCAGCCCTTTCGGAAAATCAAGCACTCCCGAGGCGCTTCCATTTTCCGCCCATTCGAGAAACTGCTGTATGTGGCGGGCGGAAAACGACGATGGAACGTTTTCATAAAGATAGTTTAATATTAGTTGAACTCCTCTTCTTTGTAAAGGTATCGGAAGGGCAAGCAATTGAGAGGAATTGACTTCAACCGATGTGTCAGACTTGCTTGTAATAACCTTATTCATTCGTTCTTTCGTTAATGACTGCAGGTATTGTTCGTCTTCTGTCAGTGCTTCACTCACCTTTTGAAACATTTTATGAACGTCAGGTGATTCTTGTTTTAAAAAAGGAAGCACGGTCTTTCTGAATCTGTTTCTTGTATAATCGTCTTTTGCATTGCTCTCATCCGTTCTGTAGCTGAGCCCTTCTTGACGGCAGTATTCAAGGATTTCATCCTTTGCCGCATAGAGGAAAGGCCTGATCAGCCAGCCGGATGCAAATTCGCGGACGGGCTGCATTCCCGCAAGCCCTGCCCCGAGCGTACCTTTCGCAAGCCTCATGAGCATTGTCTCAACCTGGTCATCGCCGTGATGAGCCAGCGCCAAAAACTTCGCTTGGTGTTTCGCCATCAGATCTTCGAAAAACTGATATCTGCAATCACGCGCGGCAGCCTGCTTGTTCAGCCTATTCTTCTTTGCGTATGCAGAAACATCAACCTGTACCGTTTCGCAGAGAATGTGTTCCGCTTCGCAATATGACTGCACAAACTTCATATCTTCTTCAGATTCAGGACCCCTGAACTGATGGTCGACATGCGCCGCTATGATAACGGAGGAATGCCCGAAGTGCTTATTCAGCATACTGAGAAGCGCCATTGAATCAGGGCCTCCGGAGACCCCGGCAATAATCGTTTCCCCCTCCGCCTGAAGATGATATGTTTTGAAAAAATCTTCCACGCTTTTCACAATGTCCCCCTCACAATGAGCAGGTTTTTTAAAGATATACATATCCTATCACTTTCATTCCCTCCAAGCAAAGAAGAAGCATGAGCGCAGGCGTCCGGCCGGCATTAGATGAGAAAAAAGACGATGTAAGCGAAATAAAGGGCGAGAACGCTGATTAAAATAAGTGTTGTTTCAAACAAACCATTGTGCTTTGCGGGTTTTTGTTTAGGTTTATACCGCGTTTGAGATACAGTGCCCTGCCGCGGTTTTGATTGCGGCGGCTTAGGCTTGGCGGCGGCTTTCCTTTTGCTCCCGGCGCTCTGCCCCGCCGTCAGGATGTCATGCTTCATGACTTCCGCAGACGGATATTGGCCGTTTAAAGCAGAAAACAGAACCTTCTTATACTTATTCAGAAACGGGTGGCCTTCAATGATAGAACGAAGCTGTTCTTTCGGCTGTCCTGACTTTTTGCACTCTTTCTTCTGGACACAGTGGATCATGATCATCGCGACAGCAAACAGGTCATAGGATGGTTCTGCTTTTCTTGTTCCATACCCCCAATAGCCCCTGTCGTAAAACTCCGTATACTCTTTAATCGCGCGGCCCTGTTTTGTCGTTCCCCCTACATCAATGCAGCGAATGGCAGCCGGTGGTCCGGTTACAATGAGATTGTCCGGTTTGAGGTCGCCAAAAACCCATCCCTGCTGATGAAGGACTGACAGGCTGGAAAGAAGCTGCACCATCAGCACCGGAATCCACTCCGCTCCCTTACTGCTGATATATTGCGGAAGAAGCGGCCCTTCTATGTACTCCATCACGTAAAAAGAGACATTTTTATTCAGCTGCGGAATAAACGCGTCGTCCGCATCAAAAAAAGAAGGCCCCATCGTTTGCGACCGGGCCTTTGAAAAGGATTTTAAGACATTCACTTCAGAGGTAACAGACATGCTGTCGCTGCTTATTTTCAAAGCGACCTGTCCGCCTGATGCTTCTGCCAGATATACAATACCGTTAGCCCCTTTTCCAAGCTGTTTGAGCAATCTGTAAGATTTGCCGTTCCATTTGCCCTGAATTGCCGTCCCCGGTGCCAGACTACATGCCAAACTCGTTAAAGCGTCGTTCATCATCTGCCAACATGCTCCTTCTTGAGCGGATTCTCTCAAACTGCTGCGTCGCTTCCCGGATAGCGGGGCCCGTGGGGGTGATACCGCCGGTCGACAGCTTCGCAAAGAGTGCAGAAAGGGATTCAAGCTTCGGCGTCCAATTCAGTACAAGCTCAACTTCCTGGCTTTTCCCGGGAAATATACACATGGCAAATTCATTTTGCCCGGCCCGGGAATTTAAACTGATGGAAAGATCGATCAGCGCTTCTTTCACCGTCGGCAGTTTCGGCGCCATACTCGCACTCGTATCAACCAGCACAAGCACTTGCAGATGAACCGTTTCGCCGAGTTCATCAACCACTTCCATCACTTCGCCGCGTTTTTCAGGAGAAAGCTCTTCCATTTCAACGTTTTTCCCTAAGATTTGTTTAAGCTCTTGATTGACGACACCTTGCAGCGTCTGGGTCATTGCTTTTTTCGTCACCATTTGAACCGTCTGAGACAATTGTGACGCATACACAACTTGATGGACGCCGCCTCCGGCCATGGCGATGCCTTCAACTTCCTTCATTGCCTCTTGGTCAATCGCGTTTTCTTCCATAATTCCTATAACATTCACCGTAATCCCCTGCTCCTTGGCGAAAGCCGCCATTGCGATCGGGTCTTCACCATGATTGGAGCAGCCATCTGTAATCAGCAGAACTTGATTTAAATGTCCCTTATTCACATACATTCCTCCCGGTGATACGATTAGTCCCATCTTCGCCAGAAGGAAAGTGATTTATACGAAAGGATTAAGAAATCTCCTTTTTATTTTGGAAAACCGCCGGCACCGGGATGGAAGCCCATTTCGGCGTGTTGTGATCAATCCGGACAACAACCACCGTCATATCGTCTTCGATTTGGCCGGAACGCGTTCTGATGACCTCTTCCATTAATATATCAGCGATTTCCTGCGGATCTTCGGTTTTCAGCCCTTTCATTTTCCGCTTCATCCACAGGTCGTGGTTTTCAACGTGCTTCGGCCCTTCAAAAATACCGTCACTCATCATGACGAGCAGATCTCCCGCTTTTAACTGTTCACTTACAACCTCCACATCAAATTCATTGATGATGCCGATCGGCAGATTGCTGGCCTGCACTTTCATGACTTGATCTCCCCGCTTGATAAAACTCGGCGTTGAGCCGACCTTCAAGAATTTGCAGCTTGCGTCCTGAAGATCAATGATAGAAAGATCGAGAGTTGAGTAGATTTCGTCTGTCGTCCGTAAAGACAGAATACTGTTGATCGTTTTGATCGCTATTTTTTCATCAATACCTGATTCGAGAATTTTTTCGAGCAGCTTAATCGTTTCATTGCTCTCATAATGGGCCCTCGCCCCATTGCCCATGCCGTCACTGATCGCGGCCGCATACTTTCTCGCCCCCAGTTCCATCATGCTGTAGCTGTCTCCGGAGACAAGGCCGCCGCCTTTTGCCGCATGAGCCGCGCCTGTCGATACCCGGTACGACTTGGTCGAACCGAACGCGACATGGCTGTAGCCATTCGGATGAGTCGAGTGCTGTTCGCTTTTGACAAGTATCTGCTCCTCAAGAATGTCAGACAGCATCGGGGCGATAATTTTCTCACTCTCGCCGTGTCCTCCGCTGAACGGGATTGTCATTTCGATATCAATATTGCCCTGCTCCAAGCTGTATATCTCGACATGCTGAATCTCGATTCCGAAATGCTGAAGCGCCTCTATCATTTGTTCTTCCTGAATAAAATGCTGCTCCCTCTCCCGTTTTATTTCCCGAGAAAAGTCCGCCATGACCTCAGAAACTCCCAACAGCTGCTCGGCAACAAGCCTTCTGCTGTCCTGAACTTTTCTCTTCAGTGTCAGATGGGCGTGATGGTGGGCAAGTTCGTCCTCAATCAGCTCTTCCACCTGTCTGGATTTGGAACAGTGCTGTTGAAACTCCTTTTTTAATCTGCGGTTTGAGGCATACTGTTTTTCTTCTGTTTCATGCATAACTTGTTTCATTAAGTCATATGTTTTATCAAAGTTTTGAACCCAGCATTTGCTTTTCTTATAGCAGGATTGGCAGGAATGCTCGGTGATTTTGCTTAAAAAGAGATCCACTTCCCCTTCTTCCGCCTGCTCATCGGAAGACGTCTGATGAAAGGTGGCGAAGCTCTCCGACAAGGCATGAAACACATTGGAGAACTGGTCTACTTTCTGGGCGGTGACATCTCTGATTTTCCTCGCGTACTGCTGCTGTTCCTGACTGTGCTCAGCAGTGCCCGGTATGTATCGCGCCACCTTTTTCGTAATCGATTGGGGCGTAATCAAAAACAAAACAACGGCAATCAATGATTCATAAAGAGTGGTCATTAATCCGGCAGACCCCTCTCCATATAATGAAATCAGCAGTGAGCCGATCACTAATCCGACTGCGGCTCCGGCTTTCTTTCCTTCTTTCAGCAGCCCGCCAAGAAGCCCGGAAAACGCAAGCAGACTCATTTGATAGAGATTCCCGATATTCGCAAGCCCGAGGATCAGTCCGGTCACAACACCGACCGTACAGCCGATGCTTGCCCCGCCGACAAAGGAAAAACTCAGCACGACATAGCGGGCCAGGATATGCTCAGCCTGCATTCCCTGAAATGAAACACCGGCAAGCCCGGTTAAAACGGATGCGATCAAAATCATAAAACAGATGATTTCTTCTATTTTTAACGATTGCTTCACTTTTTTGATCGTGAAGATCGGCAGGCTTTGCAAAAAGATCAGCGTCAAAATAAAGGCCAGGCCCGCCTCGACAACAGCCATCACATAATCATAGGTGGTAAAAGCGCCGCTTTCAAAATAAACAAATCCGATTCTCGCGGCAGCCATAGAGAAAAACACCACGATCGGCAGCATCTTCACCCGGTCCTGCACGATATATGTACCGATTTTTGAAAATAGAGTGAAGACGGCCAAAGCTGTGAGAATCAATAAAGAGTGTTTCGGCGAAATGGTTAAAGCGCCCGCAAGTAAAGACAGACAAGCATAGAAGGCTTTATCTCTTCTGATCAAAAGCATCGCTCCGAAAAACGGCAGCGCAAACGGAAGAACCTCAGATAATATGAAAGCCCGTCCAAGTAAAAAACCGATCACGACATAAATGAAACCCTTATAGAAAAAAAGTGAATGCGCTTGATGGACTGTAAGCTTTGCCGCCTTTTCAAAAAACGATTGCAGTTTTTCCAGAGCTTGTCCCGCCATCGGCCCGTTCACTCTTCTTTCCGCTTTTTCCATTGCTCTCATCCCCCACCTGTTTTATTCGTTGCTTGTCATTATAAATGAAAGCCCAGATAGGATTTTGTCAAAAGAAGGTAACAATTCCAAAGAACTCTTCGACGCTTTCTCCCTTGTTCCCCTTTCCTTTCGTATTTCCTCCGACATTTCTCAAAAAGTTGTCTAAATATGAAAAAACCGGCTTCTGCAACAGAAGCCGATTCGCTTGATGACCCGTACGGGATTCGAACCCGTGTTACCGCCGTGAAAGGGCGGTGTCTTAACCGCTTGACCAACGGGCCATATATATATGGTAGCGGCGGAGGGGATCGAACCCCCGACCTCACGGGTATGAACCGTACGCTCTAGCCAGCTGAGCTACACCGCCATATAGGTGCTTATAAGCACAAGTTATATAATACAAAGGTTTCTTCATTCCGTCAACAGGAACTTTAAAGTTTTAATTTTCTGACTATACGGACACATACAAAAAAAGCACCCGCTGGGATAGACGGATGCTCCATGTATTTATAGAAAGCAGCAAGTTATCCTCTTCTTGCTCCGCGCCCTCCACGTTTTGATTCCGTGTTTCGTTTTAAAGATGATAAGCGGTCTTCGCTATCTTTAAGAAACTTGTTCATTTTCTGTTCAAAAGATTCTTTCGGACGGAAATCATTTCTAGGTCTGGCTTGCGGACGGTCTTTAGCTTTTTTAATTGATAAACCAATTTTCCCGTCTTTTTCAACGTTGATGACTTTCACTTCAACTTGATCGCCGACTTTTAAATGCTCGTTAATGTCTTTTACATAATTATCGGCTACCTCACTGATATGAACGAGACCGGTTGAGCCTCCAGGCAATTCAACAAATGCTCCGAAATTTGTAATACCTGTTATTTTCCCTTGCAACTTGCTGCCAACTTCAATCGACATAAAAAAAGTGCTCCTCCTTAGGCTTATAAAAAGATCGTTTGTTTAATTATACCTAAATAAAAATTTAAGTGTCAACAAGGCTACTTGCTCTTCTTCTCTACATTGAAGAGAATCTCACCATTTCCTGACATAAACAAGTCTCTTCTGGCAAGCTCTGTGACGTAATCCTCATCCTTTAATTTGGAAATTTCATCTTTTAAATCAGCCTGTTTCGCGTTCAATTTTTTCACTTGTTTTTCCAGCTGAGCTTTCTTTTCTTCGTTTGCGCTAAGGGAAGAGGTCTGTGACCAAAGAGAACCCGCTAAGACAATAGCCGTCAACAACACAAGGGCGCCGAATACGATCAACCGTCTGAAAAGCCCTTTCCGCCTTCTTTTCATAAGCTGGGATTGCCGTTCAACCTGCTCTTTATAGTCGTTTTGAATTTCAGTTATTGTACGTTCTCTAGATAGATTCAAACCAGACGGTCCTCCTTTCACCTTTTCAAAATACGTATCATGGTCAATCTGATTGTTATGATTAGTTTCTTGCTCTTTTGTAAAAATCCTGCACTTTTTTGAAAATATCGTTTGAAAGTAAGACGCCACTTTTCAGGAAGAAGTTTCAATAATTGTTTCAACAGGAAAAACAGCGGATACAGCAAAAACGTTACGATCTTAAAAAGACACTTCGCAAAAAAGGCACTCACCCGATAGGAGTATAAAGAAACAACCGTGATCAGCCCGATGAGCAGCTTAAAGAGCAGAAGCACCGGACGGAACAGCACGTGCTGAATGAGCTTTTTTGCTAATTGGTAAAGAGACACCGCAAGATGAATGGCAAATTTCAGTATTTTTATATACATTCGTTTAAACAGGCTTTGGTACGTCGCAATACCCAGTAAGACAGCCAAGAAAATGTATACCCTGAGTTCTCCTTCATTCACGTTGAGCAGCACATAGAAAAACAGCAGACCTTGTACAATCCAAAAGAGAATGTCATGAATGAATAACAGCCATCTGGCCGTTTTGGCGCGGCTGACAAACAGCCTGTATGTATCAAGCGACGCTCCGAGCCAGGCGCCCATACCGGTCATTGCCAGCATCGTATAAAATTGGGTGGTCAGCGTCATTTAAACAACTTGCTAAAAAACCCTTTAGCTTTATCCCCTTGCTGCTCGTCTAAATATACAAGGTCAAACACCCTGCCTTTTATAGATACAATCCCTTTTTCCACATCAAGATTTTTCATCTGCAGGTTCTCGCCTCTGACGGAAAGCATTCCCATAACCGTTTCCAGCAAAAACTCTTCGTTGTCAAAACTTTCTACATGCTTGACGCCCGAAATGTCTAAATGCTTTCTCCCTTTCATCGTTACATCATGCTGTTCCGGAACAGAAGAAGAACCTTTTTGCTCATAATATGAATTCATCTATTCAGCCCCCATATCCTCGATACTTTTAGCATTATTACTGCATTGTATGAGGCGGGAGCCTTGTTTAGAACAAGCCTATTCGCCGAGTTTTTCTTCCTTGACGATTGTATACATGCCCGCGGCTTCTTCTTTTTTCGTTGTTTCTTTCAATTCGTTTACCTTCACGGTGACAAGCTTCTGGCCGAAGCGGACCGTCAGTTCATCACCGGCTTTTACGTCTGAGCTGGCTTTCGCCTGATTCCCGTTAACGGTGATTCTCCCTTGATCGGCGACCTCTTTCGCCAATGTGCGGCGTTTAATTAATCTGGATACTTTTAAAAATTTATCAAGTCTCATATCAGAATCTCCTCTCCATTTCTTTTGCTTCATCCCACAATTTGTCCATTTCCTCAAGTGACATTGCGGTCAATTCAAGTCCCTTTGCTGCCGCTTCTTTCTCAATATAAGCAAAGCGTCTGCGGAATTTGTCATTTGTCATGGCGAGCGCTTCCTCAGGCTCAATTTTATAGTATCGGCCGATATTGACCAATGCAAATAAAACATCGCCGAATTCAGCTTTTAAGCTGATTTCATCTGCTGATTCGGCGGAAGCCTCTGCAGAAAATTCCTTCAGCTCTTCATTTACTTTATCCCATATATCCTGAACGTCATCCCAGTCAAAGCCGGTTTTCGCGGCTTTTTTCTGAAGCTTGGCCGCTTTTGCAAGAGAAGGCAGTGTTTTCGGCACGGCATCCAGCAATGAAGAGGATGTTGTTTGCTTTTCCGCCTTTTTGATTTCTTCCCAGTTGGCGACGACATCATGTTCATCCTGAACCTTAACATCCTTAAACACATGCGGGTGCCGTCTGACCATCTTCGCACTGATGTATCTGATGACATCATCAATTGAGAAATACCCCTCGTCTTCTCCGATCTGGGCGTGCAGCATAACCTGAAGCATGACGTCCCCGAGTTCTTCTATCATGTGATCCGTGTCCTCTTCGTCAATGGCCTCAAGCAGTTCGTAGCATTCCTCAATCATATATTTCTTTAATGACTGGTGTGTCTGCTTTTGATCCCACGGACAGCCGTTCGGCCCGCGAAGCTCGCGAATAATACTTCGGAATGCAGAAAATTCCTGGTAAAGGAGTTCTTCTTTTTTAATCGGCGGAACATACACGCTTGTTAAGTTATTTATTTCTACATTGCGGTCAAGTTCAAACAAAGGCACCTTGGTTATCTTTTCTCCTTTGCTTCCGGCTGCCGTGACGATGACCACTTCATAGTCGTCAGGCAGTTTCTCCATAAGCGTCAGCTTCACCTCAGAGGCCGTCATTTGGTCATAAACCTGGCAAATGATCAGGTGATGGCGGAGTTCGAGCTCATCCGGCGTCATTGTTTGCGCATCCGTAAATTGAAACCCTTCAATCGGATCAATTCGCAATGCATTAAAAGTGGCATCTAAAAAGCTTTGCCCTCCGGCAGTATGAACAGCTACCTGTTGTTCTTCCCGGCGTTCAAATAACAGCTGAACGGTTTTCTCAGCGACAAACGGATGCCCGGGCACAGCGTAGACGACATCCTCTTGCTTCGCTTTTTCAAACAGAATGTCCGCGATCTCTTCATAGACCGCTTCAAACTGATCATGTTTTTCATAAATATCATCAAAATACCGCATGTCCGCTTCCGTCTCTTGCTCTAATTCCGGAATCAAAGGGTGGTCTTTCGTTCTTATATATAAATGCTTCGCCTGAGTCAGCAGCTTATGTACGCCCACTGTCAACTGATCCATGTCTCCGGCGCCAAGGCCGACGACCGTAATGTTACCTGCCATGTTTTTCTCTCCTCTTTTTCAATTTGCTTAAAGCACTGCCCAAAGGAAGGCCGCTCAGCTCTTCGTCCGTGAAAATCTTCATTCTTATCATACAATAAATAAACAATAGCCCTCCGATGACTGACGCAGACAGACTCTCACATACAGCTCCGGCTCTGCTGACAGGAACAAATAACTGCCATAGCTTCATATATACGAGCAGAAAGAAGACCATCAGCAGACTGCACCAGCACAGACGGGCAATCACGCCTCCGATATTCGTCAGCCAGCCCTTCGACCAAATTCTCCGGAGATTCAGGCACGCAACTGCGGCAAATGCCAAGACGGTCGCCAGTGCCGCTCCTGTAATACCCCAGCCGGGGACCAGCCAAACATTCAGCACCCATTTCAGCGCCCCTCCCGCCAAAACGGATACGGCGGGGAAAACGGTATGCCCCGCTCCTTGCAGAATCGCGGCTGCCGTAAGCGCAATTGAGGCAAAAAAGATAGATAAGCTGAATATTTGTAAGGTCTGCGTCCCCTCACTGTTTTGGAAAAGCATGATATTCACCGGCTCTAAAATGCAAAAAAGCCCGGCTGATGCACCGATCCCTACCGCAAGGCAGAGCTTGACGGCTGATGTTGCTTTCTCTTTTATGATAAACGGCTTATTCTCATGCACCGCTTTTGAAATTGAAGGGACCAATGACGCGGCGATACTGACGGCAAACACGGTTCCCAGCTGAAGGAGCGGCTGTCCGCGGTCATATATGCCTTTCAGCCGTTTCGCGGCATGGCTCTCCGTCCCATCTGAAAGCAGTGAATATAAGTTTAAGGCGTCTACAAGCTGAATCAAAAGCATGAGTACACTGCTGATACAGATGGTGACTGAATAAAGCAGCAGCTTTTTTACAATGACGGCCGTTTCGATATGTCCGCCGTCTTTCTTGGTTTCTTCCCGCTTATACCAGAAAACAGCCAATACACAAAGGGCCGCCAAGCTTCCGGCAATTGATCCCGAGGCCGCCCCCGCACCAGCCGCGTATATTGAACGGCCGCTTTTCAAAAGCCAGAAGGATAAACCAAGAAGCACCGCCACGCGAAGAAGCTGTTCCGTAATCTGGGATAAGGCTGACGGCATCATATCATGCACGCCTTGGAAATACCCCCTGAAAACCGCCGTAAACGGAAACAGTATAAAAGCGAACGCCGCGACCCTTATCAGCATCACAAGGCGGACGTCACCCATAAAACCGGCCAACGGCGCCGCGCCGGCATACATGAGCGCAAACAGAACAAGTCCGGCCGCCGTGACATAAAGGGCGGAAATTTTCATTATTTTTTGTTTATGATCGCTATAATCGTTCATTAATTTTGAGATGATTACCGGAAAACCGGATGTTGACAGCATGACCGCGATCCCTAAAAACGGATACACCTGCTGATAAATGTAAAATCCGACGTCACCGACAATATTCTGAAAAGGAACCCTGTACACGGCGCTTAATATCTTCGTCACGATACCCGCAACGACGAGCACAAAAGCACCTTTCCATGCCGATTGCCGATTGGCGCCAACTGAATCGTTCATCCAAAAGCTCCTTCCAGCCGCTAGAAAATTACGTCTATAAAACGAGCTTATTATATCACAATCCTAACGGCCGAACCGATAGAGAGCACATATGAATATGAAAAAGAACAGCACTTGTATAAGAGCTGTTCTTTCTCCGTTTTCTTATTTCAATAATGGTAATAAGACCTACTGCTCCATTTGTCTCGCCAAAAAACTGGCTGCCGTTTCTACTGCTTTATGTTCTACTTCTCCAAGTGCCTGTTCCTTGGAAAAGATGACCACGGCGCCGATAGGATCGCCATTTGCCACGATCGGAGCTATTGTATAGGAGCTCATATCTTCATCAATGTCATTAACAAGCTGCGCGGACTTCACGTCGTTTTCTACCACAGAGCTGCGCTGATCCATCGTTTTTTCGAGCAAATCGCTGATGGCTTTGTTCAGAAATTCTTTTTTCGAACTGCCTGAAACGGCAATATACGCGTCACGGTCGCAAATCAAGACGGAATGGCCGAGACTGTCATACAATGCATCTGCATATTCTTTCGCAAAATCGCCAAGCTCACTGATAGGAGAATATTTTTTCAATATAACTTCTCCGTCGCGGTCAACGAATATTTCAAGCGGGTCTCCTTCCCTGATCCGCAGTGTTCTCCGAATTTCTTTAGGGATGACGACCCGTCCTAGATCATCAATACGACGTACGATACCTGTAGCTTTCATCTCTCTGGTGCCTCTCTTTCATGTGATGATATTTAAGGGAAAGTACTAAAGCTCTTTACTTTATGTAGCTTCCGCCACTCGCTTGAAATTAGTATCCGTCACATCAAATGTAATATACACCAGAGAGTAACAATTTTTATGAAGACGCGATTGTTTCTTTCTTCACACCCTGAAGGCCTTTCAGCATGCCGAGCACGGTCTCCAGCCACTCTTCCGTTTTGCGGCCTTTCGTCTGTACTGAGATTTTCAGCTTTTTCCCTTCCATTCCCAGTCCGATCTGCCGGCCGTATTTATTGCCGAGTTCGAACAATTTCTGGCCGTCAATCTGTGCGCTGGCCTCTTCAGAAATGGTAAATCTGATCGCGTCTTTATCCTGCTTGATGAGTTCGACGCGTTCATATTTTCCGTATACCTTCATCTCAGCAACCGTAAACAGCCATTCAACCTCTTTAGGATAGCTGCCGAACCTGTCAATGATTTCATCTTGAAGCTCATTTTTCTCCTCAATTGTGGCGATTGACCTGAAGCGTTTGTACATGTCGATTTTTTGCTTGCCGTCTTGTATATAGTTTTCAGGAATATACGCGTCCAGCTCGATATCGATTTCTGTCTCAAACTGTTCGCTTTTCGGAATATCGCCTTTCCGCTCTTCAATCGCTTCCTTGAGCATTTGCGAGTACAGGTCAAAACCGACTGAGTCGATAAAGCCGTGCTGCTGGGCGCCGAGAAGGTTCCCCGCTCCCCTGATCGTCAAGTCACGCATGGCGATTTTAAAGCCTGACCCCAGCTCGGTAAATTCTTTAATCGCCTGCAGCCGTTTTTCCGCTACCTCAGTGAGCACTTTGTCTCTGCGGTACGTAAAATACGCGTAAGCGACGCGGTTGGAACGGCCGACCCGTCCTCTCAGCTGATACAGCTGAGACAGCCCCATTTTGTCTCCGTCGAACACAATCAAGGTATTCACATTTGGTATATCTACGCCTGTCTCAATAATAGTCGTGCTGACAAGGACGTCTGATTCCCCTTCCAGAAAATTGAGCATGACGCTTTCCAATTCATTTTCGGTCATTTTTCCGTGGGCATATGCCACTTTCGCATCGGGAACAAGCATGGAAATTTCATCAGCCTTCCGCTCGATGTCATCCACGCGGTTGTACAAGAAATATACCTGTCCTCCGCGCGCCAGTTCTCTTTCGATGGCTTCCCGCACAAGCGCGCCGTTGTATTCCACGACATATGTCTGAACAGGGAAACGGTTTTCCGGCGGCGTTTCAATAACAGATAAGTCCCGCACACCGAGCATGGACATATGAAGCGTACGCGGTATCGGCGTCGCTGTAAGAGTCAGCACATCGACATTAGCTTTGATCTGTTTGATTTTTTCCTTATGCGTTACGCCAAAGCGCTGCTCTTCATCAATGATGAGCAAGCCGAGATCTTTATAGACGACGTCTTTAGATAACAGCCTGTGGGTTCCGATTACGATGTCTACCGTTCCGTTTTTCAGGCCTTTAATCGTTTCATTGGATTCTTTTCTCGTTCTGAATCGGCTGAGAAGACCGATGTTAATCGGATAGTCCTGGAAACGCTCCATAATGGTTTCATAATGCTGCTGCGCGAGTATTGTCGTCGGCACAAGAAGCGCGACCTGCTTTCCGTCGGCGATCGCTTTAAAGGCCGCTCGGATGGCTACCTCCGTCTTCCCGTAACCGACATCACCGCAAAGCAAACGGTCCATCGGGCGCTCTCTTTCCATATCCTTTTTAATCTCCTGAATGGAACGGAGCTGGTCCTCTGTTTCCTGATAAGGGAAAGCAGATTCGAACTGCCGCTGCATTTCATGATCCGGCGAGAACGCATAGCCCTTGCTTGCTTCCCGTTCCGCATAAAGCTTAATCAGATCATCGGCAATATCCTGAACGGAGTTTTCAACTTTTTTCTTCACCCGTTTCCATTCACTGCCGCCCAGTTTATAAAGCTTCGGTTCTTTTCCTTCAGAGCCGACGTACTTCTGCACCTGGTCGATTTGTTCTACAGGGACGTACAGCTTATCGCTGCCCTGATAATGAATGTTGAGGTAATCTTTATGAATGCCTTTAATTTCTAATGTTTCGATCCCCAAATACTTACCGATCCCGTGGTTGACGTGGACGACATAGTCACCGACCTGAAGCTCGGAATAGCTTTTGATCCGTTCGGCATTTGTCAGCTTCTGCTTTCTCGGCTTTTTCTTAATTCGGTTTTTGAACAGCTCTTCCTCCGTAATGACGGCCAGCTTCATCAGCGGCAGTTCAAAACCGGATTGCAGCTCGCCTTCCATGACATAGACCTGTCCTTGCACAAGCGCTTTGGAGCTGTCCGTTTTTGCGGCTTCAATTTCGTAATCAGCCAGCACGGATGCCAATCTGTCGGTTCTGTCCTTATTTGCGCCTAAAAAGACGACGGTGAAGTTTGATTTCTTAAAGCGCTCCATTTCACCTGCGAGCACATTCATCTGCCCGTGAAAACTCTGTATCTGCCTGCTTGTCACATTCACGATATTCTGGGGGCTTGTATGCTGGACATGACGCAAAAATAATGAATAATAAATAGCCGGGCGCCGCTTTTCGCTCATAAGCTCCTGAAAGCTGAAGGATAAATGAATGTCATGCAGAATTTTCCCTTCCTCGAGCAGACTTGTCGTAAATTCAGCCTCTTCTTTTTGCAGCTGATCCTCCATTTCATGAATGCGGCTGACCTCGTCTAACAGTAACAACGTGTCTGCCGGTGTATAATCTAGCAAACTAGCAGGTTTTTCGTAAAAGTACGAGAGATACTTCACAAGTTCCTGATCAGTCTGTCCCGTTGATAACCGTTCTTTATCATGTGAGATATTGATATGAAGCATTTCCTTTTGTTTGTCCTGCTTCAGCTTTTTCAGACTGTCGGCAAGCCCTTTATCGAGCCTTTCCATTGCCCGGGCTTTTTCTTCCGCCCTGATGATCAATTCCTTCGCCGGTCCGATCGCCACATGTTTGAGCGTCTCAATTGATCTCTGGTCATCAGAATTGAAGCTTCTGATGGAATCGACCTCCGTATCAAACAGTTCAATTCGCACCGGATGCTCCGACGTCAGCGGATAAATGTCGATAATTCCGCCGCGAATACTGAATTCACCGGGTGCAGAAACCATATCGGAACGCTCATACCCCACCTCTACAAGGCGAGCGGACAGCTGATCCGGTTCTATTTCGTCTCCGAGTGAAATGACGAGCTGGCTGCTTTTCCACAGCTCCTTCGGCGGAAGCATTCTTCTCACTGCCGCAACGGGCGCCACAACGACCGGCGCTTCTCCGTTTGTTAATCTATTAATGACATCAAGCCGCTGAGCGCGCAGTTCAGGGCTCGCTACCGCAATTTCTGAAGAAATCAATTCATTCACGGGGTATAAAAAAACAGATTGATCCCCGAGAAGCGCCGTCAGATCTTCCGTCACTTTTTGGGCCTGATATAAATTATGGGTGATAAAGAAAATCGGCCTTTTCGTTTCCTGTGCAAGGGCGGAGGTAAAAACAGAACGCGCGGAACCTGACAGACCCGCAAGCAGCTGTTCCTTCAGTCCCTCATGTAAACCGTTGACAATGGATTTAAAATCATCGCTTTCTTTAATAAAGGTTTGAATATTGTCCATATGGGCCCTCCTCTCTATTTTCTGCAAGAACAGAAAAACGCTTTGGTCTAGAATCTACACCAAAGCTTCTTATTGAATAAATGTGTTGTGTTCATGGTAGTGCGGATTGCGCTCCAGCGCCTCTTGGCAGTCTTCACAAATTGTAAGAACATGGACATCTCCATTGTCTTTATATGAAATCATATCGTTTCTTTCCTCATTTGTTAAGTGCTGAAATCCAAGTGACTGTGTCGGCACCGTCGAATATTCCAGGCTCCCTACCTTAAAGCCGCAGTGGCGGCAGAAATAATGCAAAGCCATACGTTGGACCTCCTGATGTGAAAAAATCATTTTTCCCTAGTATGGTCTCCCATTATTTATCTTATACATTTGCATTAAATTCGTTCATGACTTCTAAAAATGGTTTCGTTAAGGAAGCTTCGCAGGCTTTTACGGTTTTTGAGACGGCATCATTGATATGCGGCGCTTCTTCCTTCGTAAAAGCTCCCAGTACATAGTCAACGACTTTCATTCCGTTGACGGGGCGGCCGATTCCGATTCTGACCCGGTCAAATTCAGGGGTTCCGAGGTGCTGTATAAGCGATTTAATTCCGTTATGTCCGCCTGCGCTCCCCTTCGTCCGAAGTCTGATTTTTCCCGTCGGAAGATCAAGGTCATCGTATATGACTTTCAGATCTTCATGATCGGCATCATAATAATCCAGTAGCGGCCGCAAACATTCCCCTGATAAATTCATATATGTAAGCGGTTTAACAAGTAGAACTTTTTTTCCGGAAACAAACCCCATTCCGTAAAGTCCGTTGAATTTCGTTTTATTCAGTTCAATATTCCATTCTTTAGAAAGCTCGTCAATGGCCATAAAGCCGACATTATGTCTCGTGTTCTCGTAGGTTTTCCCGGGGTTACCGAGACCGGCAATCACAAGCATCGTAAATCCTCCCTCAACATCGCTGTAATTCTTCTCATTCTAGCACAAAAGACGTAACCTCGGGCGGGTTACGTCTTAAAGCGCTTATTGATTTTCTCCTTCGGGCTCTTCCCCAGGAGACGGTTCTGCATCTTCTTCGAATGCTTCCTGCTTAGGAGGAAGGATGGAAGCCACGACTTCTTCCGGATCGTTTGTAAATGTATAATTGCCCTCAGCAGTCAGATCTGCGATGGTCAGCACATCATTCATCTCAAGTCCTGAAATATCAACATTGATTGTCTGAGGGATGTCCTTCGGCTTAGCCTTGATCGAAAGCTCATGCAGCGGCTGCTGGATGACGCCTCCGTCTTTGACTCCCTTCGCCTCTCCCGTCAGCTGAATCGGCACCTCGGCCTCCAGCTCCTCACTCATATTCACGACTTGAAAATCGGCGTGCGTCAATTCGTTTTTGAGCGGGTCTGTCTGAAGATCCGTCACCATAACTGATTGCTGATTTCCGTTGACATCAATTGTGATAATCGTATTTTTTCCTTCGTCCCGCAATGTTTTAAGCAATTCGACACTGTCTAAAGAGACAGGCGTATTCGTTGTTTCTTTACCGTATATAATCCCTGGAACATGTCCTGAATGACGGATTTTCCGAAGCGTCGAACGTTTAAAATCTGTTCTTTCATTTGCTTTTAAAGTTGCCATATTCAGCACCATCCTAATTATCGTTTTATCGTCCTATTAGAACAATACCCACAATAACTGGGATTTAAACCTTAAAGTTTCGGTTTAGCTGAATAAATAGCTGACAGATTGTTTCTCGTGAACGCGGATAATCGCTTCAGCCAGAAGCGGTCCGACAGAAAGCTGCTTAAAGCGGTCGATTTTTTTCTCATCAGGAAGCTTAATGCTGTTCGTTACAACAAGCTCCTTGATTTTAGAGTTATTGATCCGCTCAACGGCAGGGCCTGACAGTACAGGGTGCGTACAGCATGCATACACTTCTGCAGCTCCGTTTTCAACCAGCGCGTTAGCGGCAAGTGTGATTGTGCCGGCCGTATCAATAATATCATCGATCAGAATCGCTGTTTTTCCTTCCACGTTACCGACGATGTTCATCACTTCTACCTCATTCGGTCTAGGACGGCGTTTGTCGATAATCGCGATCGGCGCTTTCAGACGGTCCGCAAGTTTGCGGGCGCGCGTCACACCGCCGTGGTCAGGAGAAACAATGACGATATCTTTCAAGTCTTTACCTTCAAAGTAATGGCCTAAAATCGGAACACCCATTAAGTGGTCAATCGGAATATCAAAGAAACCTTGAATTTGCGGCGCGTGTAAATCAAGCGCGATCACGCGTGTCGCACCCGCTGTTTCAAGCAGGTTTGCAAAAAGTTTTGCCGTAATCGGTTCACGTGATCTTGCTTTTCTGTCCTGGCGCGCATAACCGTAGTACGGAATGACAATGTTGATTGTTTTCGCGGAAGCGCGCTTTAAAGCGTCAACCATAATCAGCAATTCCATAATGTGCTCATTAACCGGCGCACTTGTAGACTGAATGATATAGCAATCACAGCCGCGAATACTTTCTTCTATGTTGATCTGGACCTCTCCGTCACTGAATCTTGTAACAGAGCACTTTCCTAATTGAACCCCTACATTATCCGCGATTTCTTTTGCAAGTTCTGGATTTGAATTCAAAGAAAAAATCTTTAAATTCTTATCTCCGTATTCGTTAGACATGGTAAACCTCCGATTTTAGGATTATTTTTTATGAATATTTTTCACATAATCTTCTTTATTTACTTGTCTTGCTCTGGCAATGGCAAGCGCTTCGCCCGGCACATCTTCAGTTACGGTTGAACCCGCAGCGACGTACGCGCCTTCTCCTACTGTAACAGGAGCGACCAGATTGGAGTTGCAGCCAATAAAGGCGCCGTCTTCAATTTTGGTTAAATACTTTTTCTTCCCATCATAATTGACCGTGATGGAGCCGCAGCCCAGATTCACATCCGTGCCCACTTCGGCATCACCGATATAGCTTAAATGAGATGCTTTGCTTCGGTCGCCGAATTGTGTTTTCTTGATTTCAACAAAGTTTCCGATCTTCACTTCATTGCCGATTGCGGAATCGGGTCTGATGTGAGCAAAAGGACCGATATTTACATCATTCCCAACTTTACTGCGATTGACAACGGATTGTTTAATCACAGTGCGGCTGCCGATTGAGCTGTCCTCTATCTCAGTGTGAGGGCCGATGACACATTCATCGCCGATTTCAGCTTGTCCCTTTAACACAGTTCCGGGATAAATAACTGTATCTTGTCCGATACGTGCGTCAGGTGAGATGTACGTATTCATCGGATCGATTAAAGTGACTCCGTTCTGCATATGCCGTTTGTTAATACGCTCTTTCATATACATTTCAGCCTGAGAAAGAGCGACTCTATCATTCACTCCGAGCGTCTCTTGGAAGTTACCAGTCTGGTAAGCGGCAACAGTTTCGCCTTCGTCTTTGAGGATTTCGATCACATCCGGCAGATAATACTCGCCTTGGGCATTTTCATTCGAAACCTGTTCGATGACACGAAAAAGAGCCTCGTTATCAAAACAGTACGTTCCCGTGTTAATTTCTTTCACAAGACGTTCTTGCTCCGAAGCATCCTTGTGCTCCACGATTTTTTGAACGGCGCCGTCTTCACTGCGGATGATTCTTCCGTATCCGGCGGGATCGTCGGCAACGGCCGTTAACACCGTGGCTTTTGCACCTTTGTCTGTATGTTCATTCAGCATGGCTTCCATCGTCTCCGCCGTCAGAAGCGGTGTATCGCCGCAAATAACGATCGTGACACCCTTTTCTCCGTGAAGAAATGGTTTTGCCTGTTTGACCGCATGAGCCGTACCGAGCTGTTCTGCTTGGAGAGCGTAATCGCTTTTCTGTCCGAGCTGCTTCTTCACATCTTCGGCGCCGTGTCCTACGATGGTGACAAGCTTCGCTAAAGATAATTTCAGAGCTTCGTCTGCGACGTGCTCTACCATAGGCTTTCCGCATACCGGATGAAGGACCTTGTAAAGCTTCGATTTCATTCTCGTTCCTTTTCCGGCAGCTAAAATCACTGCAAACCGCTTATCCATTTAATGGCCTCCAATATCCCTTTTATCCATAGAAAAATATATCCTAAATAGCTGTTGATTTCAAGAAGACATCAAAAAGTGCAAGAATTTTCTATGTAATCGCTTTATTACTGAAAAATCAGATTTAAAAAAGGACTGCCGGAAAAGGCCTTGTGTCAGCCTTTATCAGCAGTCCTTACATTTTGTTATGTTTAAGAAGCCCCGGCTTCTTCATATTCTAATGCTTCAGAATCACCCAAACGATGATACTCATTTAAAACAGCATCCTGGATCTTGCCCCGCGTGCTGGAATTAATAGGATGAGCAATATCGCGGAATTCTCCATCAGGGGTGCGTTTACTCGGCATCGCAACGAAAAGACCATTGTTTCCATCAATCACACGAATATCATGTACGACAAATTCGTGATCCAGCGTGATGGATGCAATCGCTCTCATGCGACCATCGGTATTCACGCGGCGTAATCTTACGTCAGTAACTTCCACAGTAGTTCACCACCTTTTCCCTATATAAAAGCATTAGTCTAACAATTCCACGATTCTTTTTAAATTCCTGCACGTTTCAAAAAGTTTTTTTGAAAATATAGGATATACATACACAATTAGGTGATAAACCATATTTGGGGATCATATACTGCATAAAAAAAGTGATCCCGGAGACCGGAACCACTTTTCTGAGATTTAAGATTTCACCAGCGCAATGACTTCAATTTCCACGAGAGCGTCTTTCGGCAGTCTCGCCACTTCCACACAAGACCTTGCCGGCTTATGTACATCAAAGTATTGTCCGTACACTTCATTCACTTCCGCAAACTGCTCCATATCAGCAATAAACACCGTTGCTTTTACAACCGTCTCGAGAGAAGCGCCCGCTTCTTTCAGCACAGCTTTTAAATTGCTGAACACCTGATGCGTTTGTTCTGTGATATCACCGTTTACCATTTCTCCTTCAGCAGTAAGAGGAATCTGGCCTGAGCTGTAAAACATGTTGTTTACAATGATTCCCTGTGAATATGGCCCGATCGCTGCCGGCGCGTGTTTTGTATGGATTGCTTTTGTCATTTTTCTGTCTCCCCATTCTTTAAATGCTGTTCTTTAAAAAATCGCAGAAAATTGCCGTTTTGAATCTCAATCGTTTTGTCTTTCATATTGATGGTTGAAAGCGTGAGCAGTGACATGTATTCATCGACAAGCCGTTCATTCACTCCCTCGGCTTCAACCAAGACACCTATTCCCGCAACGTTTGCATTAAACTCATCAAGCAAACTGATCATGCCGTTAATGGTGCCGCCGGCTTTCATAAAGTCGTCAATAATCAAAACGTTCGAACCCGTAGCCAAACTTCTTTTCGCAAGCGACATCGTTTGAATGCGGTTAGATGACCCTGATACATAATTGATGCTCACCGTGGAACCTTCCGTCACTTTATTGTCCTTTCGCACGATGACAACCGGAACGTTCAGATAACTGGCCGCTGCGTAAGCAAGAGGGATTCCTTTTGTCGCAACGGTCATCACCACATCAATCTCCCGCTCCGCAAAAACGGAAGCAAAAAGCCTGCCTACATGAGAGAGGACAGAGGGTTTTCCTAAGATATCCGTTAAATATACATAACCGCCCGGAAGGATACGCTCAGGATTTACTAAAGACTGTCCCAGCTCCTGTATAAACGCTTCTGCTTCAGCCTGTTTCACTTTCGGAATGTATTTGACGCCTCCGGCAGCTCCCGGCACTGTAAGCAGCGTCCCAATGCCTTGCTGTTCAAAGGTCTGTTTAATAATCGTTAAATCTTCACTGATTGATGACTTTGCTGATTGATACCGTTCTGAGAAAAATGTTAACGGTATTAATTCATGCGGATGGGTTAACAAATAATTTGTTAAGTCCACCAATCTGCCGCTGCGACGAAACTTCATGAACTTACCCCCAAAATCCGAATAATTTAAAAATAATATAACTTAACATACGGATTTAATCAAGAGCATTCTGTTCGCCGATCATCCGCACCGCGTACACTTGATCACAGAAACCTCTTAACCCGTTATAAATCCGCTGCACCTTCGACTCGTATTGAACCAAACCGAATACAGTCGGTCCGCTTCCGCTCATTAACACCGCATCAGCGCCGAAGCGTTTCATTTGATTTTTAATCATCGCCACCTCGGGATGGAGGCTGAGCGTAACCGACTCCAATACGTTTCCTAATTGTCCGCATACCTTTTGGAAGCTTTTTTCTTCAATCGCGTCAATCATCGCCTGCACATCAGGATGCCGAACCTGCTGTAAGTTCAGCCGGCGGTACACTTCGGCAGTCGATACCCCGATCGTCGGTTTGGCGAGCACGACCCAGCAATGAGGCGGAGCACTGATGTGCCTGATCTTCTCACCGCGTCCGGTTGCCAGGGCAGTGCCTCCGTATACACAGAAGGACACGTCTGAACCGATTTCAGCTCCAAGCTCTGCAAGCTCTTCGACAGAAAGCTTTAAATCCCAAAGCCTGTTCAGCCCTCTGAGCGTAGCTGCCGCATCGCTGCTTCCGCCGGCAAGCCCTGCCGCTACAGGGATCACCTTTGTAATCATAATCGAAACGCCTTTTTTAACTTGAAACCGTTCTTTAAGCAGTTTGGCTGCCTGATAAGCCAGATTCCTTTGATCATCCGGAACAAAGCGATTATGCGACGCCACTCTGATAACGTTTTCGGGCAGTTCTGTCAGTTCAATCCGATCTGCCAAATCAATTGTCGTCATGATCATCTCCACTTCGTGATAACCATCCGGGCGTTTACTCGTCACATCGAGGGACAGATTGATTTTGGCCGGCGCTTTTTCTAAAATACGCATAGCTTTCACCTACTTCTCCATCTAAACATAAGTATGAACATTGTATCACATTTGGAGACCCGGAGGTACTTATCCGAAATTGACGCCGGTTTTGACAGCCGATAGAAAAAACCGGGGAACGGATTGTCCCCCGGGCCACTGCATTATCGGTTATTTTGGTTCTGAGCCGCCATCTGCTGTTCGGCAATCTCGATCGCGCGCTTTACCATATTCCCGGCGTCACGCGCCCGAATGCCTCCCCAGCCCTCGTTTTTCACCGTATCGTAAAAACCAAGGTCCTTCGCCAGCTCATATTTGAACTCATCTGACATAACTCCACGACGTCTGCCCAAACGAAACAACCCCTTTTATAGAATTGATCACCATTCGTGCACGCCACGATAAAACATGTGACACCTATAGCTTCCGTTTAATCGGCTGAAACTTTCGAGGGAATAATTAGAAGAGCTTTAGAAGGCAAAACAAAAAGCAGTAAACAAAAGGTTCACTGCCCATTAAAATGCTACTGAGCTTGCCGCATCGTCATTGAATGTCAATTCAACAGTCTCAGTCAGAATATCAGCATAACTGTATGAAACTCTTTCAAACGAATTCTCGTCTTGATCTAGTTGTATCACAAAAACAGAAGGGTACGTCTCAGCTAAAATGCCCGAACGCTCAATCGTTTTTCGGCGGCCGCCGTTTGCTTTTAACGTAAGCCGTTTACCTAAATTCCCATCAAGCGATCTTTTTATATCGGACAACGTCTTCGCCATTGCATCCACCTCACTACATTTATTGTACAACAAGAGCCCAATTTTGTCAAATAAAATTTAAATTATATCAACGTTAATAAGTCATTGTCAACAAAATTATTTTGACAAAATTCTATTGATTTCTGCGTTATTTTTCACAAGTTCCGGAAATTTATGTATCAATATGTAAAATAATTAACCCGCATAGCGAAATATATGCGGGTTTTATCACTCATCCATTTGATTTATACGGCATACCGACACGCAGCACACCCTTCGTTTCAATTCCTCCCAGCCCTTTCTCTCTCGTCAGCGTATTTCTCAGAACATCCCATACATTGATCCGCTCCATAAACGGAGTGAAGCTGATTTTCGCGACAATATATACCGGGTCAAGCGCATGAATATTGACGCGTGACGGCGAACTTGCGAAATTCGCGCCCGCTCTGATTAAAGACTCAAAATGAGATTGGCACGCCCCCGCGAATATGACCAGCTGATCCAAATGAGGGACTTTACGCCTCGCTCTCTGAACGGTTTCGACAAAGTGTTTGGAATGCCTGTAGGCGCTTAAATCGTTCACGCCTCCCTTATGCTTGGAATATGCATCATGGCCGGTGATGACTAAAATATCCGGCCTGTATTTATCAAGCAGCTCGTCAATTGACGCCGGCATTTTTTTCTCATGGCAATGAATTCCGTATACCGGCACACCGATTTTTTCATAAAAGTTCAGGCACTTTTTCAAATAGGCCTCATCGCCGTCCAGATGCAATACCTTTCCGGGCATATGAAAGTAGTGCTCCTGATGCTGATATTGATTTGTCGCGTAATACTCCTGTTTTTCCCGAAGCAGCTTATAATCCTGGCGGAGCAGCTCGAGAGATTCATTCATCCTGCTTTCATCTCTTTTCTTTCTCATGGCCTGTTCGTCTTTTCTGACAGGCTCCAAATCAGAAAAATCAGCATCCGCAATCAATCTGACTTCGTCACCATGCAGGATGGCAATTGAATTTCCGTTGCTTGTTTGCTCTATACCGATAATGCGAAATAAAACATCCATTTGATAGGATTTCCTGGCTACCATATCTCCTATTTGAAATTGCACGTTACCCACTCCACAAATAGACTAAGCCTCATCATGAAAGAAGTCTTGGCAAAACCTCTTTCCGCTGCGGCGCTTGATGTTTCAAGCTTTTCTTGCAGTTGAATGAATAAGGTTCTCCTCTAGCCTATGTAGCGGCAGTCCAAGTGGTGACGCAAAACAAAAAGCCCTCTTAGAAAAGGGCTTTATGCAATCCGTTGGACAAGAGCGCAAATTCTTCTATGGACAGGGATTCACCGCGCCGCTTTCCATCAATATTCGTTTCTTGAAGAACTTCTTCAATTTGAGCTTTTTTCTCTTTTCCGCCCGGAAGATTGTTCACAAGGTTGTTCAGCAAGGTTTTCCGGCGCTGTGCGAAGCTTGCTTTAATCAGCTGGAAGAAAAACGGTTCATTATCGACGTCAACCGCCGGGCCGTCACGAAGCAAGAGACGGATGACGGCGGAATCGACATTAGGCTGAGGCACAAACACCGTTTTCGGTACGGTCATGACGGTTTTGGCCTCCGTATAGAACTGAACCGCAATGGAAAGCGATCCGTACTCCTTAGAGGAAGGATCAGCGGCCATCCGCTCAGCGACCTCTTTTTGCAGCATTACGACAATTCCTTTTAACGGAAGATGTTCTTCCAAAAGCTTCATGATGATCGGCGTCGTCACATAATATGGGAGATTCGCCGTCACCATAATTTCATCACAATCCTGAAACTGCTCTTCAATGACGGATTTGACGTCTGCTTTCAGCACATCTTGATGAATAATCGTTACATTGTCATACGGAGACAGCGTATCATTGAGAATGGGCAGCAGACGCTGATCAATTTCAAACGCGACGACCTTTTTCGCCCGTTTGGCAAGCTGCTCTGTCAGCGCGCCGATTCCGGGTCCGATTTCAATGACTCCGGTCCGATCCGTAATTTCCGCATGGTCCACAATTCTGTCCAATATATTTGTATCAATTAAGAAATTCTGTCCCAGACTCTTTTTAAAAGAGAAACCGTACTTTTTCAGAATTTCCTTCGTTCTGATAGGTGTCGCGATATCTTTATTGTTCATCCTGTTCCTCCTGCCTCATAGCATCGAGCGCATCAATAAAATCACTTCTTTTGATTTGAAACATTTGCAGCCGTTTTTGAAGCTGCTTGCCGTTTGTATAGCCGATCTTCAGCAGGTCGCCCAATCGTTCGCGCCGTCTTTTGGCAGCCGGTCCGCCGATCAGACCGGCCTGTATGACATCTTCAGCTGAAATTTCACTCGGCTTTGCCTCCATCTCTTCATGCACATTTTCCAGACATGCTCTGATGCTTTCAATGGATGCGTGCTCAACGCCAATGCCGCGCTTGTTTTTCGGTTTGGCAAGATGTTTGGGCAGAAATGCGTGTTTACAGCCGGGTACTGCTTCAGAAATGGTTTTCCGGATCTTCTCCCCCGGAAAATCCGGGTCCGTCAGCACGATGACCCCTCTCGTTTCCTGCGCCAGCCGAATCTGCCTGATGACTTCGTCTCCGATTGCGGAACCGTTTGTCTCGATCGTATCCGCATCAACGGCAAGTTTTATGCGCGCAGTGTCATCGCGTCCCTCGACTACTATAATTTCTTTAATTTTCATTACTTCCTCCAAAAAAACTTTTTATATCCAAAACGAAACCTTTGCTTGCATGTCACGTCTAATATACTGAAAATACACTTTACCTATTATAACGAAAAAAACAGAGGGCGCAAAACCCTCTGAATGAATCGGAATTAATTTAAGATTTTTATTTTGACCTGTTTCTTTCCCCAGCGGTAAGCTGAAGATTTTTCAGGGAAAAAGACATCAATCCGTCTTCCTTTAATGGCTGAGCCTGTATCAGCGGCCACGGCATCCCCGTATCCGTCTACGTGGACTCTTGTGCCGAGCGGGATGACGCTTGGGTCTACCGCAATGACTTTGGCATTCGGATTGCTTGTCAGGTTAACGCCTGTAGCCGTTTGGCCGGAACAGCCGCTGCAGCTTGCGGTATAAGCCGTGGAAGACACGGTAATCACTTTACCGGAAGATCCGGTTTCGCCCGAAGATGCCTTCACAGGTGCACTGAGCTGCTCAATCTTGGGACTGTGCCGCTTTGTGCCGACCGCAATGATCTGATCTTTGCTTTTTTCAGATGTTTCTTCTTTGACAAGCTTTCTTGATACTTCTTTTCCATTTTCTTTGACAACATGAAAATGCTTTTTAAGTTTGCCTTCTTTTCCTTTTTGAACGATCTTTTCTTTCCCGCTGTCGAGAGACGCATCTTCTTTCTCTTTCACTTGATACGCTATTTTTTCCTCAACTACATCGGTGACTTTTTCGATACGAGTGATTTGTATACCGGCCTGTTTTTTTGTGAGCTTTTCGTGTAATGCCGGTTTTACTTTATCTTCGTCTTTCATGTCCATCTTATGCTGCGTTAAAAAGTCAGCGACCGTAGTCGAAGTCGTCCATATTTTCTTTTTCTTTCCCGCATCATTTACAGTAACCTGAAAAGCCGGGTCGACCGTGACTTTCATGCCGTTTGTCACTTTCGTATCTGCTGCTGGATCTATTTTATCGTGCTGATTCACAGGTGTATGCTGTTCGTTCAGAAATGCGCCGACTGTTTTTGCCGTTGACCATAAAGTCTTTTCTTCTCCGCCTCTTGTCACACGGATCTGCTTTGCAGCTTCATACACGACATTCATGTTGTCTGCCAATGCTGTCTGCTTAGACGGGGTAATCCGGTCTTCATTTCTCGTCTCTATATGTAAATCTTCCAGAAGTTCCCCAACCGTTTTTGCATGAGTGCGTATTTGCTTTTTCTTGCCGTTGATGGAAACAGAAACTGATTGTTTTGAGAGCTCATGTGCCCCGTATGCAGTCCCGGTTCCGCCCAGCAGAATAATAGCTGCAATAAGAATAACCTTGCTTTTACCAAGCTTTACGGAAAACAGTTTTTTCATTTTTTGTGTGATGAAAAACGCCTCCTTCTCCTCGGAGAGATTATATAGAGTATCTAAAATGCTGTCAACCCTCCCATCTCGAAGATGAAAAACCTTCAGCGTATCCCTCATTATGCAAAAACAAAGCAAAAAAAGGAAGAGAGACATATCGACAACCTATCTTATGAGGAGAAGGAAGCTTGTAGAACCGTTTTACATATCCACTGAATCGGACAAGCTTTTACACGTTATGACAGCGCATTCTGTCAGTTCATGCGGAAAAGTCTTTTTGCGTTTTCGGTTGTAATTGAGGCAATTTCCTCATACGTCAGTCCTTTTAATTCGGCGAGCTGTTCAGCAACATATTTTACGTAGCTCGGCTCATTCCGTTTGCCGCGGAAAGGATGCGGTGTCAGGAAAGGGCAGTCCGTTTCAATCAGCAAACGGTCATTCGGAATTTCCTTTGCTACTTCTTTTGGTTTCTTCGCATTTTTGAAGGTAACCGGTCCGCCGAATGAAATATAGAAATTCATATCCATACACTGCCGCGCAACCTCCGCGCTCCCCGTAAAGCAGTGCATAATGCCGCCGACTTCTTCCGCCCCCTCTTCTTTCAAAATCGTGACAACATCTTCCGTTGCATCACGATTATGAATGATAATTGGAAGGTTCACTTCTTTGGCGAGAGCGATTTGTTTCCGGAATACTTCTTTTTGAACGTCTTTTGGTGATTTATCCCAGTGGTAATCAAGGCCCATCTCTCCGATTGCCACGACTTTTTCGTGAGAGGACAGTTCCTTAATCCATGATAAATCTTCCTCTGTCATGTCAATTGCGTCTACCGGATGCCAGCCGATCGCAGCGTATATAAAGTCATATTCCTCAATCAGCTCCATCGCACGCGTGATAGTGGGTTTGTCGAATCCGACAACGACGATCCGTTCAACTTCTTCAGCCTTTGCACGCGCAATGACTTCCTCTAAGTCTGTGTCAAATTGCTCGGCATTTAAATGCGCATGTGTATCAAAAAGCATCATAAAAACTCCTTTCTTGTTGAAAAACAAAAGGTGTTCGACGGAATGTTACACGTGAAACACCTTTTGCATCTATTTATTTAATTCGAGTGCCTTTCGGTAATGACTGGTCGACAGCTACAACTTTGAGAACGCCGTCTGATTCTCCCGCCAGTATCATTCCTTGAGAAAGCTCGCCTCTCAGTTTTACCGGTTTTAGATTCGTTACACAAATGATCTTCATTCCCACAAGCTGATCCGGCGTGTAATGCTTTGCGATACCTGATACAACTTGGCGCTGTTCAAAGCCCAGATCAATTTGTAATTTCAGCAGCCGATCTGCTTTTTTCACCGGCTCTGCGGACAAGACCTCTGCGACGCGAAGTTCTGTATCCATAAATTGATCAAACGTAATTTCAGGAAGACGCTCTGCTTCTTGCGGCTCTTCCGCCTTTTCTTCTTTAGCAGGAGCAGTTCCTTGCATTTTTTGCTTGATGTAAGCTACTTCTTCTTCAGCTTCAAGACGAGGGAAAAGCGGTTCCCCTTTTTTCACTTTCGCGTTCTTCAATTGGCCGAATGTCTGAATACTGTCCCAAGCTTTTAGAGACTGATCCTCAACTCCGAGCTGGGCAAACATTTTTTCAGGTGTTTGCGTCAAGAAAGGCTGGAGCAATACGGCTGAGATACGTAAAGATTCAGCTAAATGATACATGACAGAACGTAATTCTTTTTGTTTTTCCTGATCTTTAGCAAGCACCCACGGAGCAGTTTCATCAATATATTTGTTCGTACGGCTGATTAATTGCCATAGCGTTGATAAAGCGACTGAAAACTCCATGTTTTCCATTGCCTTTTCATAAGCTTTAACCGTTTCACCGGCTACAGAAGAAAGCTCTGAATCAAAATCGGTCACATTTCCTTCATATGAACCAATCTCGCCGTCAAAATATTTTTGGATCATTGCGACTGTACGATTCAGAAGGTTTCCTAAGTCGTTCGCCAAGTCATAATTAATCCGTTCTACGAAACCTTCCGGCGTAAAGACACCGTCTGAACCGAACGGTACTTCGCGAAGCAGGTAATAGCGAAGTTCATCCAAGCCGTAGCGTTCAATTAACGTTACCGGATCAACGACATTTCCTTTTGATTTCGACATTTTTCCGTCTTTCATCAATAACCAGCCATGCGCGAATACTTGCTTAGGCAGCGGGAGATCAAGCGCCATCAGCATAATCGGCCAGTAAATGGTATGAAAACGGACAATCTCTTTACCGACAAGGTGGACGTCAGCCGGCCAGTACTTTTTGTAAAGCTCATCATTTTCCGTATCGTAACCGAGCGCTGTAATATAGTTGAACAGTGCGTCAATCCATACATACACGACATGCTTCGGATTTCCCGGCACTTTTACGCCCCAGTCGAACGTCGTTCTGGAAACGGCCAAATCTTCAAGCCCCGGTTTAATGAAGTTGTTAATCATTTCATTTTTGCGTGATTCAGGCTGGATGAAAGAAGGATTTTCCTCATAAAACTTCAGCAGGCGGTCTGCGTATTTGCTCATGCGGAAGAAGTATGACTCCTCTTTGATTAATTCGACCGGGTGGCCGCTGTCCGGGCTTTTTCCGCCGACAACCTCACCCTTCTCATTTCTTTCCACATCCACCAGCTGTGTTTCCGTATAGAATGTTTCATCAGGGATGCTGTACCAGCCCTCATACTCATCCAGGTAAATGTCACCATTGTCAAGAAGTTTTTGAAACACTTTCTCGATAATTTCTTTGTGCCGGCTTTCCGTCGTCCGGATGAAATCATCGTGAGAAATGTCGAGCTGCTTCCATAGTTTTTGGATTTCAGCAACTGCACGATCCACATAAGCTTGAGGCGTGATATTCTCTTCCTCCGCTTTCTGCTGGATTTTCTGTCCGTGCTCATCCGTTCCGGTTAAGTAGCGTACGTCAAATCCTTTTAATCTTTTGTAACGCGCCATCGCATCGCCGGCCACGGTAGTATAAGCATGGCCGATATGTAATTTTCCGCTCGGATAATATATCGGGGTTGTAATATAAAAAGTATTATTGTCTTGCGGCATGTTGCAACCTCCCATTCAGAATGTCGAAAAGCTCACGCCCAAAGGACGAGAGCGGTTTTATTTGATATACAATATTGATATTTGTCCTCTATCTATGATACCATCTTAGCCTTTAAGATCAAGGATATATACGTACTGCGCGTAAAAGAGTAAATAAAATTAAAAATTTTTATTGAAATTAAAAAAAGTCTTAACATGTCGAAATTTGTCGTATATAATCTACTAATATAAAACATCTTGGTTCGAAAGTCTTGATTTAAAAGGATTTTCAGTAGGATAATAGGTTCGAAAAAGCAGTCAAAAAGCCTGTTATTTCAGGATTTCCAAGGCTTTACTTACTATAAGAACTAATTCTTACAATCAATAGTAAACAAAAAGATTGACGATTATTGGAAACCTTGTTATGCTAGGAATGTAAGGAATTTTGTCGAATAATGACGAAGAAAAATATAAACTACAAAATAATTATCTCTCGGGAGGAGACTGTTAATGAAATCTACTGGTATCGTACGTAAAGTTGATGAACTTGGACGCGTAGTTATCCCTATCGAACTTCGCCGTACACTGGGCATCGCAGAAAAAGACGCTCTTGAAATTTATGTTGATGATGAAAAAATCATCCTTAAAAAATATAAACCAAACATGACTTGCCAAGTAACTGGTGAAGTTTCTGATGATAACCTTAAACTTGCCGGCGGCAAATTGGTACTCAGCAAAGAAGGCGCTGAGCAAATCATCTCTGAAATTCAAAACCAGCTTCAAAACCAAAAATAAGCTATTTCATACAAAAACCGTTCTTGTTACGATACAAGAACGGTTTTTTTTATGATTGAATGTGATAAGCGTCATAAATCTCGCGTTTCGGAACGCCCCGATCTACCGCTGTTTGTTTTATGGCCTGTTTGGAAGATGCTCCTTCGTTTATGTAATGCTCCACATGCTCTTTCTCAGAAAGCTCCGTCCACCAAGGCTTTTCCTCTTCATCCGGTTCAGCGGTTTGATTTCCTTCGACAACGAGACAGAACTCACCGCGGATTTGATCTTCATTTGCCCATTCAATCACCTCGGCGATGGTTCCTCTGATGAATTCCTCATACTTTTTCGTTAATTCTCTCGTGACGGCGATGGTTCGATTACCCAAAACGTCATGCATTGCTGTTAATGTTTCTTTTAATCTGTGCGGCGCTTCGTAAAATATCATCGTTTCCTGCCGTTTTTTCAGGAGTTCGAGTTCTTTCTTCTTTTCTTTTTTCTGTCTGTTTAAAAATCCGTAGAAAAAAAACGGCTGCGGGGTGATGCCTGATGCGGTCAGCGCGGTTAATGCCGCATTAGCACCCGGAAGCGGAACGACATATCCGCCGATTTGGGTGAAATCTCTCACAATCTCAGCCCCCGGGTCGGAAATTGTCGGCATGCCGGCATCACTGACCAAAGCCACATTCTTTCCGCTTTTCAGCCATTCAATGATTTTATGGCCGCTGCTTTCTTTATTATGTTCATGATAGCTGATGAGAGATGTTTCTATATCATAAACATGGCACAGCTTTTTTGTCTGTCTCGTATCTTCGGCAGCTATGACATCGGCCGATTTCAGCGTCTCTACTGCACGAAAGGTCATGTCCTCCAAATTGCCGATCGGTGTAGGAACAAGGTACAGGGTTCCCATTTCAGATTTTCCGTTAAAACTCATCTGGCGTCTTAACATATACAGCCTCCTTGCTGCGTCGTTTTTCTTCTATATATTGCTCTTTTTTCTTTCGGGTCAGCTGTTTAAAACGGTATTCCGCCTGCATCGCTTCCCGTTTTGTTTCAAATGATTCCGCATGGCATAACAAAACCGGCCTCCGCGCTCTTGTGTACTTCGCGCCCTTTCCCTCATTGTGGGTTTTCAGCCGTTTTTGCAGATCATTTGTATAACCGGCATACAGACTGTTGTCATTGCACAGCAGCACATAAAAGAAATGACTATTTGTCTCCATATAAAATCGTGCGGATCTCTTTCGTATATTCATTTTGTTCATTGTATACAAACAGCGGGGGAAGAATTTTGAGATCAGGGCGGCCGCCTTTAATTCCTTCAACCAAAATGGTATTCGCTTCTTTACCTTGTTTCGGATAAATAAACTGAACCCGTTTCGGTTCTATTCGGTACGCTTTCATTAATTCAAAGATTTCCAAAAGCCTCCCCGGCCGATGAACGAGAGCCGCTTTTCCGCCTTGCTTCAGCAGTTTGCTGCTGACGGAAATCACATCTTCAAGCGTGCAAAGAATTTCGTGCCTTGCGATTCTGAGATGCTCGTTCAGGTTCTGCTCCGCCTCTTTCGGTGTTTTAAAATAAGGCGGATTGCAGGTGACAACATCATATTTATTATGTCCGAGTCTTTCCGGCATATTTTTCAGATCATCATGAATGAGACTGATCTGACCGCCCAGCCCGTTGTATTCCACGCTTCGGAGCGCCATATCATACAAGCGTTCCTGAATTTCAACCCCGGTGATATCGGCTTTTGACCTTGTGCTGAGCAAAAGCGGCACAATGCCGTTCCCCGTGCATAAATCAACGATGTTCCCCTTTTGAATCGGAACGTATGCAAACTTAGACAGCAGCACGGCATCTAATGAAAAAGCGAAAACCGTCGGACTCTGTACTATTTTCATTTCCTCTGCTAATAAGTAATCCAATCTTTCATCATCACGTAATGAAACCATAATCTTATTCCTTTCGGCACTCTTTGAAAAAGGCTTCCGACATCAGCGGAAGCCTTTTCCTTATTTTTTATTTAAGAAGGACAGACAAAAAAGGCAATCTCCCTTGCGGACGCTCCCATAATGAACGTTGCAAATATGAAAGCCTTCTTGATACAGCCGGGCCAGATTGTCGTACCCTTCTCCTATATCACTCTGCTCTGCCTTCTGTGTTTTTGTTTCTTTCTGATCGGCTTTGAATTTCTCAATTTGCTCTGTCGTGTCATCAAGCCGCTTACGCAAATGCTTATTTTCAAGCTGAAGATGATGATTCTCTTCAATCATTTCGCCGATATGCTGCTTTAAGTCACCCAGCTGACGGTACAGCGAACCGATTTGTTCCTCCAGGTTTATGACAGTATCAAATAACTCTTTTTTATCCAAGGTTCCACACCTCGTTAATCTGTGGTTTGTGCGGATACGACGCCCTCTTCCAAGAGCTCTTCCCAAGTATATTCTATCACTTTTTCACGATTCTTCAGTTCCACCTGAAGCACCCGTTCCAGAATATTAAGACCGACAACCTTTGCGGGGCCGTTTGCCGTCGTAATCATTTCGCCTAAATCCGGCAGCTGTTCTTTTGCCGTCTCATACTCATCATTTTCGTACTTCAAACAGCACATCAAACGGCCGCACAGACCGGAAATCTTCGTTGGGTTCAACGATAAATTTTGATCCTTCGCCATTTTGATGGACACCGGTTCAAAATCACCGAGGAACGTGGAGCAGCAAAGCATTCTCCCGCAGGGCCCGATACCGCCGAGCATTTTCGCCTCGTCCCTCACCCCGATTTGGCGCAATTCGATTCTCGTTTTAAAGATAGAAGCCAAGTCTTTGACCAATTCCCTGAAATCAACCCGTCCGTCTGCTGTAAAGTAAAAAATGACTTTATTGCGGTCAAACGTAAACTCAACATCAACCAGCTTCATATCTAAGCCGTGGTCAGCCACTTTTTTCTGACAGACTTCAAAAGCGGACAGGGCCTCCTGTTTGTTTTCTTCTACAATGAGAAGATCGCGTTCATCAGCAACGCGTATGACCTTTCGAAGCGGAAGCACAACATCATGCTCGTCCACTTGTTTATTTGCGATGACAACCTGCCCGTATTCGACACCTCTTACGGTTTCAACAATGACGCAGCTGTCTTGTTCTATATCAAATCCGTTCGGATCAAAATAATAAATTTTCCCCGCTTTTTTAAAGCGGACGCCTATTACGTTGTACAAGCTTATCCCTCCTGCAACGTTAACACCAAGTGCTCCATTAATCCCTGCACATTCACATTGGAATGAAGCCGTTTTTTTGCTTCTAAAACAGCGAGAATTTGGTTCGTAACGCTTTGTTGTGTAAATTGCAGCGCATGCTGTTTTATTGATTGGAATAAGTCTTGATAAATCAGTTTATCTTCATTTCCAATTTGGATGGATAATACATCACGGTATATCAATAAGAGCATATCAAGACCCATTTCTTGATGGGTTTTTTCTTTGAAAAAGGGCACCCACTGATCCTGAATGAAGAAAAAGGCATGTCCTTTCCGCTGATGTAAGACTTCATACAATTTTATCACTTTCGCTCTGGACTCTGCAAACTCATCATTTCGACTTAATTCGACTGCTTCCGCAATATTATTTGTCATATTTGCTAAGAGCCGGGCCATGTGAGGGCTCACTTCCTGTTCAATCAGCCTTTCTTCTATGGCTTTCGGCTGAAGCGGCTGGAACGGAAGAACCTGACATCTCGAAACGATGGTATCCAGTATTCGGTGGAGCTGCTCAGTAATAAGAATTGCGATGGTGTCTTGACTCGGCTCCTCTAAAAATTTCAGCAGACTGTTTGCCGCATTTGTCGTCATTTGATCCGCATGGGATATAATGTACAGCTTTTTATGCGATTCCAGTCCTGTTTTGGAAAACTCTTCCTGAAGCGATTGGATCTGAGCCTTTTTAATGGATAATCCGTCGGGCTGAACCACATGCAGGTCGGGATGGTTTCCGGATTCAATACGCTTACAGTTCCGGCATTCCCCGCAAGGCTCAGTCCCGCCTTCAAGGCAAAAAAAGCTTTTTGCGAGAAGCAGTGCGGCATCCAATTTGCCCGTACCTTTTTTGCCTTCAAACAGATAGGCGTGAGAAAGCCTTTTCTTTTCAATACTGTTATGCAAAAGCCGCATTACTCTGGGCTGCTGCCCGGTCATTTCCTTCCATGATATTGCCATTGTATCACTCTCTATGTGTAAAGGTTAATCAATAAACCTTTTATTTCTCCGATTCGATCCAGCAAATCAATTGCCGGTTTTTCCTGATCTAACATTTCTTCCGTCAGCTGAAGCAGTTTTTCATCTATTTCTTTCACAAGCCCCAGAGTCCGGCTGCTGCCGTACAGGTCAAAGCTTTTCTCCGTCTCATGCGATAATCCGCTGTCTACGGCCTCTTTTACAAAACGTTTTACCAATCCTTTGAATTTCGCTAAGTCTTTGAAGTTTCTCGACTTCGTCAGCCTTTTCCCGAACGTTTCTATATCCGTTAAGAACCTGCTCAGCTGATCAAATTTCAGCTTGCTGCTTTGGCTGTCCATTGAACTTTTAAATGTTCCGGAAAGCTCTGCCGCTTTATAAGCAGGCTGCTGCTTTTTCTCAATAAATGTACGTAAGTCAGAATTTATTTTCACGTCGTCAAATCCTTAAAATTGATGAAATTCATCGACCGGGAGGACAAAGACCGTCGCTCCGCCGACTTCCACTTCGACGGGATATGGAACGTAGGAATCCGCATTCCCGCCCATCGGGGATACCGGGGCAATCATCTGATCACGTTTACAGCCATTCTCTTTAATAAGGCTGAGCGCTTTATCGACACGGATATCTTCCACCCCGATCATAAACGTCGTATTGCCTGATTTAAGGAATCCGCCTGTTGTCGCAAGCTTCGTCACCCTGAAGTTGTGGTCGGTTAATACTTTCAAAAGCCTGTTGCTGTCCTGATCCTGCACCACTGCCACTATTAGTTTCATTCTCTAGGCCCCCTTTAGGTTGGAAAGAACATTGTCGTTACATTCATTATAGCAACTTATGAGAAACAGGTCACAACTGAATTTTTTTCAATGCTTCATTTATCACTTGAAGTGCGTCCTGAATGACGAGTTCCTTCTTTTTCGATGCGTCGATTGTATGGAATCTTTCCGGAAAACGCTGCATAACCTTTTGGTATCCTTCCCGTACTTTCGTGTGAAAGTGCAGAGCCTCAAGATCGAGACGATTCTTTTCTCTTGAATCATTCGACGTAATCCGTTTCAACCCTTCTTCAGGCTCAATAGAAAAATAGATGGTGACATCAGGCATCGTATCGCCGATTGCAAACTGGTTGATAGAAAGAACTTCATCAATGCCGAGCCCTCTCGCATAGCCTTGATAAGCCAGCGAACTGTCGATGAAACGATCACACAGCACAATGCGCCCTTCTTTCAATGCAGGCTGCACCTTTTCGGTTAAATGCTGTCTTCTCGCCGCGGCGTAAAGCAGCGCCTCCGTTTTTGCATCCATCAGTGTATTGTTTTTATTTAAGATCACTTCTCTGATCTGTTCCGCAATGTCGATGCCGCCCGGTTCTCTTGTCGCTGTCACCGGGAGCCCCTCTGCCGACAGAATCTCTTTCAGTTCCTGAAGCACAGTCGTTTTCCCTGCACCTTCAGGACCTTCAAATGTTATAAATAAACCGCTCATGATTTCTCCTCTTCTATATAGACAAGTAATTGTTCCCCGTTTAACAAGCCTTGAATATGCGCGTCCATGCCGATTAAACGGGAAAGCTTCTGTACGATCTCTTCTGTTATCCGTTCGCCGTCCATGATCAGCGGAATTCCCGGCGGATAAGGAATAATGTTCCCCGCATGCAAGCGCCCGGCCGCCTTATTTATATCTGCAGGCTCTTTTGTAAACTTCCGCATCTCATTTTGCGGATATTCAAGTGTCGAAATGGACGGAAATGTCCAATTCACGGCATCCGGCAATTTATCGGGCGGTGTATTCTCCAGTTTCTGCTGTATGTTTCTTACGGCTGCCTGTTCTATCATCCGCCGGCCGCCTATCGACAGTACGAGCAATACTTGGTACTCGTCAGCCAGCTCGGCAACAATGCCCTCACTCTCCAAAATGCGTTGTAATGAATAGCCGGAATGTCCGAGCTTTGACCGAAGTATTAATTTTAACGGGTCCGCCCGCAGCCCATATCCGGAAGGCTCGATTATTTCAATAGAAGAAATTGATGCGAACCTTCGTTTGATTTTCTCAATGTGCTCCATATGGACGGGAAGTGTCCCTTTTTCAGCAATATCCTGCACATAAGCACGCGCCGTATCTAAAGATGCCATAATCGGGTATGACGGGCTGCTGCTTTGCAAACTGCTTACATAATAAGTTAATCGATCTCTGTCAATTCGGGTGCTGTTTAAATGAAAGTAAGATCCCATCGTCATAGCCGGAAGCGTTTTGTGAGCCGATTGAACAACGGCGTCCGCCCCCATAGCCAATGATGAAGGCGGGAAAGGCTGCCCTAACACAAAGTGAGCTCCATGAGCCTCATCCACCAGCACAGGAACACCGTATGAATGGGCTTTTTTAACTGCCGCAGTCAAATCGGCGGCGTGTCCGTAATAAGTCGGATTGGTCAAAACAAGTCCTTTCGCGTTCGGATATGACGCCAGCGCTTTTTCGATGACTGAAAGGGATACATGTGCCGGCACATGCATGTTTTCATCGATTTCCGGCGCCAAATAAACCGGCTTGGCTCCGGCCAATGTCACCGCATGGAAAACAGACTTGTGACAATTACGCTGGATCAGAATGGGTTCACCCGGTTCACAAACAGCTAAAATCATCGCCAGATTGCCGGCGGTCGTTCCGTTGACGAGAAAGAAGCTTTCCTGAGAGCCATACAATCTGCTCACCAAATCCTGCGCTTCCTTAATGACCCCTGTCGGGTGATGTAAGTCATCAAGACCCGTGATCTCAGTCATATCAATAGATAAAAGAGATTGATATACAGATTTCGCTTCATCAAAAAAGACATCTCCATTGTGATGTCCCGGAACATGAAAAGAATACGTATTTCGGTGCGCATGCTTCATCAGCGCTGTATATAAAGGTGTGTCCATTTTTAAACAAATCCTTTGCCTGTCTTTCTTATTATATCGTGCCTGCGAGCCAACTTAAAGCTAAGACTTTTTGCCATCTAGCCGTTATCCCGGCCGGAACTCATATCAAGCAGCTTCTTTTTTAAATCGCCTTCCATGATAACAAGCTCCTCCTCGGCACGCCTGCGTTTCATCCTGCCTTCTTCTTGAATAGACATGATTTCTTCAAGTGTGCTGACTAAGCTTTCCTGCACTTTTTTGAGGGTGTCTGCCTCAACAAGTCCGCGCTCATTGGCTTTGGCCGTCTCGACTGTGCTTGTTTTCAGAAGTTCGGCGTTTTTCAGCAGCAATTGATTTGTCGTATCCGCCGCCTTCTGCTGCACATCTGCCGCACTCCGCTGCCTCATAAGCGTCAGCGCGATGGCGACTTGATTCTTCCATAAAGGAATAGCCGTAACAATGGAGGACTGAATTTTCTCTGCCAGTGCCTGATTCGTGTTTTGAATCAGACGGATTTGCGGCGCACTCTGAAGCGTAATCTGCCTGCTCAGCAGCAGATCATGCACCCTCTTATCCAGACGGTCGGCAAACTGGCGAAGATCATTCACTTCCTGCGCGGCCATTTGATTGTGTTCTCGTAATTCGGCTTTTCTTGCCGCTTCGGGAATAAGCTTTGTTTTCAGCTCATCTAATTTTAATTCACCCGCTGCTATATACATAGTTAAATCAGAAAAGTATTGTTTATTTTGGGCGTACAGCTGATCTAACCATTTATTGTCACTCAACAGCACATTTTTAGAATGTTCCAGCCTTCTGCTGATACGGTCAATCTGCACACTTGTCTTTTGATATTTCGAAAGCACTTCCTGCACAGATCCGGATACCCTTTTAAACAGCCGGGCGAAAAACCCTTTGTTCTTTACCTGCAGATCATCGGGGTTTACCTGGTCAAGCTTCAGCATCAGATCAGCCAATATTTGTCCCATCTCTCCTGCATCTTTTCTTTGCACGTGCTCTATCATCGTGTGGGAAAATTCCAGAAGATTCGCCTGCGCCTGTGAACCAAACAGAACAATGCTTTGCATGTTCCCAGGGTCCAGTTTTTCAGCGAGCTGAAGTGCCGCTTCTCTTTTTTCTTCCGGCAGCGTATCTGCAAGCTTTAGATGAGTCTGGTCATTTTGGGCGCCTATGCTGTCATCGGAACGGTCTTTGGCCATTTCCTTCTTCCTTTCTTATTTTCTCAGTGAATGCTTTGCCATATCTAATTCAAAGTGCAGGTCGTCGATGTCCTCCTTCATCAGTTCATGAAGATCCTCTTCCAGCCTTCTGGAAAGATCCGCCAGAGTCATCCTCGTCTCACTCAAGGACATTGATAAATCTTTATTTTTTCGCGGCTGTGATGAGAGCAAAGCATACTTTTCCGTCAGTTCCACAACAGAATCAAGCGTTTGATAATAGAAACGCTCTGCCTGATAAAAACGCTTCGGCTCCTGCTTTGTGAGCAGATATATTCGTCGGGTTATCCGCAGTATCTCTGCATTCTGCTTCAGCATTTGTATACTTTTCGAGCGGAAAAGCGCCCTGCGTAATCGGATGATTTTACCCTTTGCTTCCTCGAGATTTTCCTTGATATAAGCATATTCTTTTCTTGTCAGCCGGTGTTTTTTTAAAAAGAGACGCTTCGCATTCCACAAGCCGGACGCACTGACTGCGGCTCCGCCGGCTGCCCCGTATAAAAGCGAATACAGAAAAGGCTGATGCCCTATCGTAAAGAAGGTTATCCCCGCTAATACAAAAACTGTGCTGCCGCAAAGCGTCCATTTCATATATTGAATAAACGGTTTCATACTTGATCGACTCCTATTTATTCACTTTTATCAGTATTATCTATTACATTCCATGTCTAAACAAGTTCCTCTTCTTATCGTATCAGTTCTTTAATAAAAAGTGTAAAAACTCCTCTGATTTCAGGCAAAAAAAAGACCCTTTTCAGGGTTAAGAATATAACGTCGGTGTATGAAGGCTTTTCAGTTTACGAACGAAAAATTCATAATTTGGATCAGAGGTCGGAGTGGAAACTACTTTCTTCTCACACTCTAAACATATAAATTTCGTATAAATATGGATTCCCCTGCTTTTTTTGGTTTCACACACAATACATGTCTCTTCATGGCTGGACGTTTCATTCATTTTGCCCACCTCCGTATGAATAGCCTTCCCTTAAGCTGTTGATTGTATACACAATTTGGACCTTTTTGAAGTTTGCAATTAGTATATGGGCGTTTCCGTATTTCGGTGTTTGTTTTGTTTTTATTCAAAAACAAAAAAGGCAACTCATCATGAGCTGCCTTTACCATAATATAGCTTGGCGGCGTCCTACTCTCACAGGGGGAAACCCCCGACTACCATCGGCGCTGAAGAGCTTAACTTCCGTGTTCGGCATGGGAACGGGTG
>NZ_JACAWW010000002.1:0-259 GCF_020075515.1 Bacillus sp. KS1
GATCACCTCCTTTCTAAGGATTTTAACGGAATATAAGACCTTGGGTCTTATAAACAGAACGTTCCCTGTCTTGTTTAGTTTTGAAGGATCATTCCTTCAAAACATAGGAACACCTGCTAAATGCGCCACTTCCTGTGGCAACGCATGTGTTAGCATGTCCTATGCGTTGTTCTTTGAAAACTAGATAACAGAAGTAATTCACATTCAATTAGTAATGCAAGATATCACGTAGTGATTCTTTTTAACGGTTAAGTTAGAA
>NZ_JACAWW010000003.1:0-1127 GCF_020075515.1 Bacillus sp. KS1
AAAGATCATTACCGCTTGTTGAAGCAGCTTTATTATCTTACCACTCAGCTTCTTTTATGTCAACAACTTTTTTCAAGTTGTTTCCGAAGCTTTTTGTTGTTGTCTGCTGTTCATCAGCGACGTTTAATAATATACCACGGTGTCTCTCTATAAATCAAGCATTTTTTAAAAAAAAGAGAGAAAAAGAAAACCAGTATATTATCTTTAAAGTTTGAGAATGGTCGGGAAGACAGGATTCGAACCTGCGACCCCATGGTCCCAAACCATGTGCTCTACCAAGCTGAGCTACTTCCCGATTTTTAAAAACATTATGGCGCGCCCGAGAGGAGTCGAACCCCTAACCTTTTGATCCGTAGTCAAACGCTCTATCCAATTGAGCTACGGGCGCAATTAATATCACAATATCCCGTTGGGATAAAATGGAGCGGAAGACGGGATTCGAACCCGCGACCCCCACCTTGGCAAGGTGATGTTCTACCACTGAACTACTTCCGCAAGTAAAAATGTAAAGCATGGCCAGAATACAGCCTCAGATAGCGGTAAACTGTATTATTATTTATTCAGTAAAAATCCAAACGGTATAACCCACAGATCAACCTAAACATACTGCTCATTATGACAAAAGTAATTATATCAAGGTTTTGATAAAAGTCAATACCGTTTAACAATTAATTATGTTAATCTCTTTGAATCATTGAAGCAAGGCTAACTTCATCAGAAAGCGCGCTTTAAACACCTATACCTTAACTGCTGCAATCAGTAACAGTTTTTACTGATCCAAATAAAAAAATAACAGTTCCATAACGCGCGGAAACTGCTTCAGATCAACGTATTTTAGATAAGCTTCCAAGCGGGCTCGAACCGCTGACCTCTTCCTTACCATGGAAGTGCTCTACCTGCTGAGCTATGGAAGCAATGGCTCCGCAGGTAGGACTCGAACCTACGACCGATCGGTTAACAGCCGATAGCTCTACCACTGAGCTACTGCGGAATATTATAAGCTTCATAAACAAAAACATGGTAGATAAAATAAAAAAGCTTGGCGGCGTCCTACTCTCACAGGGGGAAACCCCCGACTACCATCGGCGCTGAAGAGCTTAACTTCCGTGTTCGGCATGGGAACGGGT